>NZ_JBBMMC010000024.1:0-41755 GCF_037936805.1 Nocardioides epinepheli
CGATGTCTCCGAGCACCACCACATGGGGCGAGGTGATGAGCTTCTCCTCGTAGGCGGTGAACGAGTCGTGCGCGACCGCTGCCGATGACGTGCGGTCACGCCCGATCACGATCCCTCGTTCGTTGAGGGGAGCAGCGATCAGCGCCGGGTTCAGAATCTCGCCCTGCCGCGTCGTAGTCGGTGCACCGGCAGCTAGAGGCGCGTATCGGCCCCTTGCAGCCGCTCGGGCGCTCGTCCTCAGCTGCGCACCCCGCGGCTCGGCCGCCACGGGCAGCGCGGCCTTCCTTTCTGCAGGCGCCGCCCCCACGTCCGGGCTTCCGGTCGTCCTGCCTCGTCGGCCGACCCAGCCTCGACGCTTCGGGCTTTTCGCGGCCGACCCTTTTTCGCTCGGGGGTGCTTCGGCGGTCTCGCTCTGATCGACGCTCACATCAACTCCTCCTTCGGTCCGGTCCCTGCCAGCACTCCCGCCGCCCAGGCGCCCGCGGTCTGGCGCGCCGGCTTCATGCCTCGGGCGAGCGGCCAGGTGCAGGCGTGGGCGCCGGCCTGCTGGGTGTCGAGCCAGCGCAGCTCTCGCACCCCTGCCTTGTGGGCTGCCTCGGTCAGGAGCTCGCACGCACTGCGCAGCTCGACCTCTGTCTCCGACGAGACGGTCACGTGGATCACGTACTCCAGACCGTGGTGCCCCTTGCCAGGCTTGAGGTCGCGCACGCGTGCCCGCGCTGCCGTGAGTCCCTCGTCGAGGTCGTCGTCGCTCAGGACGCCCTTGCGGGCTCGCGCCGACTCCTCGGCCAGGTCCGACGTCAGGTCGACGCGTGCCTGCGACCGTGCCGTCTGCTGTGGCACCCCTTCCAGCTGGACCGAGATGGTGCGTACCACCCGTTGCCGAGGAAGTTGCGAAAGCAGGGGCAGCATCCACAACGCGTTGCGGCCAGAGGTCTCCATCGCTCTGACCGGCAGCTCGGCAGTCCGGTGGAACCACGTCTCTTCCAGGCCGTCGGGTCCCTGGTCGGCCACCGTGACCCATGACCATCCCTGGTCCGACTCCAGCCACGGGTTCTCGGGGTCGACGTCCCCGGCCTGGTCCATGGGCCACGAGGGCATTTGGAGATGCCGCAGTACCGCTGCGGTCTGCGCGGCCGAGAGCGCCCGGCCCGGATCGAGCTTCGCTCGGTACATCTCACGCCAAGCGGCATCGATCTCCTGACCCATCAGCAGAATCCAGCCGTCTCGGCCGGGTGCCTTGCGCTCTGCGAGCCGCAGGAACCGGGGCGAGAGAGGCCACCGCACAACCGCGTAGTGCCGTTGCATCAGACCGCCACCGCCGAGACGGTCGATGACCTCCTTGTAGGACCGCAGCAGTTCCTCGGGCGCCTCGAGATCGACCTCGTCTGCGATCCATGACTCGTGGGCCGCGGTATCGATCGGCTGAATGTGGGTGAGGATCTGAATCCGCTTGGCCAGCGCGGTGACCATTCCCAGGCTTCCTAGGAGCCGTCCGAAGGCGCGCGATCGCGCGTTCACTACGTCGTCGCCCTGGATTCCGCTGATCTGTCCGCCCAGCGGAAACACCACCGACAACCATGCGTCCTCCCCGGTCGGCGCGTGCCACGCGATTCCGGGAACATGGGGCTTACGCAGGAGCCACCTCATGCCCTCTGCGCCGTCGGGCCAGTCACGGTAGGTGTTCCACTCCCCCGCCACCGACGCGCGAGCTCGTCCCTTGCTGGCAAGGAACGCGGCGTGCAGCTCTGGCGGTCGCCGGTCGACGGGGCGGAAGCGGTTCAGCCCTGCTGCCTCGCGGGCTCGCCACTCACGACGGAGCATCCACCGCTCCCAAGGTGTACCGCGGTGCGTCTCGGTGGTGAACACGTAGACCGCAGCGGCGCTGATTAGACACAGTGCCAGGCCGGGGTAACCCACCAGCGGCACCACTATGACGGTGGCGGCCCCCACGATCGCCAGGCCCACGTTCCGGGCCTTTCGCGTGCTCACGCCGCCCCACAGGGATCGGTGGCCTGCCTCGCCGCCGAGATAGCGCTGGTCGATCATCGCGCACCTCCCCGGCGGTCACTGTGATCGTCGGCCTGCGCGATCACCTCGTCGCCGAGCTGCTCGATCGCGGACGACCAGGTGCTGCGTCGCGACTGAGTCCGTTGTCCCCTCGGCCGCCGGCCGCCGCCCTCGCGGCTGACCCACGCCGTGCGGCGGGACCACTTCGACTCGTCCGCGGACTCGGCCGTGTTGCTGGCGTCGTCGCCTCCCCCGGCTCCGCTGCCGCTATCGGCCTTGTCCGCGTCCATGCCGGTTGCGTCGGTGCTCGCCGGCGCGTCGCTGGCGCTCGACGAGGCAACGTCGCCGCCACCGCTCCCGCTCCCGGCTCCGCCGACGTCCTCGCCTCCTGCGCTTGTCGACGGAGTGGCGGCGTCATCGATCGTTGTCACGGAGGGCGACCCGTCGCCGTCTCCGGAGTCTGGTCCGACAGTTGACGACACGTCGTCGCCACCGCCGTCAGCACCGCCGCCCGCGGCCTGGCCTGCCTGCTCCTCGGCGTCCTGCTCGGCGTCCTTCACTGCACCCGCGGCGGCTCCTGCGGCCGCCCCGGCCCCGGCGATAAGCACGTCCCCTGGGCCCGTCTCGGCGCCCGCCGCAGCAGCTTCCTCGGCGCCTGCGGCCGCACCCTCGGCGGCCCCCGACGACGAGCCTCCGCCCACCGTGGCGAGCACGTCGCTCCCGCCGCCACCCTGGCCGTCGCCGCCACCGACGCCAGCATCGACCGAGGCCGCTTCGCTTGTCTGAGACCGCTGAGCTAGTGCGTTGCTTGCATCGGTCCTGTTCCCCGACGGCCTCGGTATTGACTTCAGGTTGACACCGTCGGTCGATCCTGCCCCGGTGGGCAGCACCGGTGCGAGCTTGGACAGCGCGAGCGGGGAGAGTGCCGTCATCCATAGCGCGATGCAGCACATCGCCAGGCCGAGCAGGACTTGGATTCCTTCGGGAAGACCCTGCTCCCTACCGGGCAGCTGGTCGCCGAGCAGCGTGCCGGTAGCCATCTTCAGCGAGACTCCGAGCAGCAGAAACATCAGCGGGTGGGACATCATGATCCCGATCCAGATTTTCGCAATCGACCATGCCCGGTGCTTCTGGTTGGCCGAGGTGATGTACTGCCATGCGAGTGGGAAGAAGACGCCCGAGAGGTACTGGGTTACCAGCATGACGAGCAGTGTCACGAGGCACGTGAGCAGCCCCAGCACCATCACCGCGTAGATCACCAAGGCCACGAGTGGCCCGCCGGCGATCTGATCTGGGTCACCCGAGTTCAACATCTCGTTGAGACCGGCTGCCACTTCGTCCGAGGTTCCACCGATGAACTCGTTGATCATGCTGTCGGTCAGAGCGCCGAAGAGCTTGACTAGCCCGGCGCCGAGGGGTGGGCCGAACATGCAGCCGATGATGAACATCGGTGACCTGGCCACGAGAATGTCGACCATCTCCGAGCTGCTGATCTTCCGCCGGGCGTGCTGAACGAATGCCCACAGCAGCTGGAGGACCCATACGAGGATCGCAATGGCGAACGTCGTGCGGTACGCGTTGAGGAACCAGTCCGCGCTGAGATCGGGCTCCATCGCATGTGTCATCGCGGGCAAGATGTCGCTCGAGAGCGACTGCGCGGCGCCTTGTGCCTTGTCCGCGAGATAGCCGAGCGGGTCAGATGCGAACGAGAGCCCTTCCTTCACCGCACTGGCGGCATCCTCCGCGCCTTGGACGCCGTTGATGACGGCCCCGGCCGGTGTAGAGCCGACGATCACCCCCGCGACGTCGCATGTCTGGTCGGGTACGAGAGGACCGCCGCACATCAGCAGGCCTCCTCGAACGGGAGCCCCGAGGAATCGAGGGCGGTCCGCGCAGCTGTCCCTCGGTCGGCGCTCACGGCGTCGATCGCCGCCTGGTCGTAACCGGCCCAGTGCCACTTGCCGTCCTCGACGACGACCTTCGCGACGACTATGGCCTGCTCGCGAATCGCTCCGTCTTGGACGAAGTCGACCGTGAAGGCAACCGTCGCGTCGGGCCCATTCAGTGCCCGGACCTCGTAGTGCTTGCCAACGAACGTCGCGGTCTGCGGGACCTCGGGCAGTGCCCGGATCTCGTCCTGGATGGACCGGAGCAGGTCATCGGGGAAGTCCGCGCTCATGATGCGCGGACCCACCGTGTCGAGCTCGCCCGGCGCCCCTGGGAGGACTGTGCCCCACCGGACCACCGCCGCCATGAACGCCGCAGCGCCGTCGCCGGTGAGCGGCGCCTCGGCCTGGGCCTGGAGGACAGCCTCGCCAGGGCTGGCCGCGTCACGCCCGAGACACCCGTCGGCCAGTTCGCCGGTACCCGGCGACGCGACGGACGGCGCGGCCGTTGGAGGCGGCGCATCGGCGCTGCCTGACCGTGACGCCAGAGCCCACACTGCGGCCGCGATGACAGCCACAGCCGCCAGTCCTGCCACGAACGGCCAGATGGATCGACGCCTCACGGCGTACAACCGTTGGTTCGACATCTGCTTAACCCTTCTCCTAGAACGGGTTGTAATGGACCGCTAGGCCTGCCGGCCGATCAGCTGCTGCGCAGCGACGGCCACTCGGGCTTCGCGTGTCACGATCAGCCGGCGATCGCCAAGATCGCGCCGACAAGCGGCACCAGGAGCGCGAGGCCGAGCAGCGAGATCGCCGCGACCTTGACCTCTGCCCGGCCTTCGCGCACCGCCCCTGGGTGGCCGCCGTTCGTGTTCGTGTTCGTCGTCACCATTCCGCGGATGAGGAAGAAGATGGACGCGATGATGCCGAGACCCCATACCCCGGCCAGAAGCTTCTGCCAGGTCTTGGTGAACTCGGCTCCGAAGATCTCGAAGTCGGGGGCGATCCCTTCGATGGGGTTCTTGATAAGGGGAACGATCGTCGACATGGTCGAGGCGACGACATCGGCTCCCTGGCTCAGCGTTGCGAGGATCAACATCTCTGGTCTTCTTTCTTCTGTGGTGGGGGTGACTGGCCGGGTCGGGGCTGGCAGCGGGCGATCACGAGCCGCCAGGCTGGGAAGCGGCCGAGGCGACGTAGGCGGCGACGCGCTCCCCAGCGGCCTCCCACCTTTCGCGACCGGTCAGAAGGGGCGGCTTCTCCGCCTCGTAGGCCTCCTGGTCAAGCTCGGGCTCTGCGTAGCGCTCTCGTCGGGTGGCCCCAACGAACACCGCCCGGGCGGCCTGGCTCTTGGATTCGGCCGGGGTGGCCCCGCAGGGGTCCGGTGATTCGGCCGAATCACCGGACCCCTCGAGGCCACTGTCGAGCAGGTCATCGAGCGATGTCGGTTGGATGGTCCGTTCGTCGACGTCGACGTCCGGCCCGTCGTTCTCCTCCTGGTCGATCGCGTCGTAGTCCTCGACCACCTGGTCATGGGCGTCGTCTTGGAGCGCCTCAGACGTCTTCCCTGTTTCCCAGGGTGTGGGTCGCCGCCCTGAGGTAGTCATTACTGGACGATCTTGAAGATCACGCCGCACGCGGAGTTGTTGCCAAGGATGAGCTCCCCGGTCGAGAGCGACGACTGCCAGATGAAGAACTTCCCGGACATCGCCGCTCCGGCGGTCACGCGCGGCAGCGCGTAGGTGCCGTCCTGCTTGATGGTCCTGTTGACTGTGCGCCACTTGCGTGCCTCCACGCACCGAGCCGCCTCACGTGTCTCGAACGGGCCGTAGACCCTGCCGATGGCCTGGTGGGTCTCCCAGCGGTCGAATCCACTGACGCGGACGTTGACACCGAACGGTCGGTTCGTCGGCACGGACTGGTCCATGCCGTCAGGGCGGGCCTGGCTGATCGACGCTCGTCGCTGCACCTTCACCGGAGCACCGCACGTGCTCGCTGCCGGGGTCGAGATGCTCGCGCCGGCGTACACGCCCCATCGGTAGTAGCCGCTGCGGGTGGGCTTGTAGGACGGCAGCGGCCACGACGAGCTCGTCGACGTCGTGGTGCTCGAGGAAAATGCAGGGGAGCCGACGCATCCCGCAGCGGATGCGCTCGCCGGCCCGTAGACGGTGCGCCTGACCTCACGGGCTCCAGCACCGCCCGTGATCGTGTAGGAGCCGCCCAGCACCTGGCCGACCATGATCCGACTGGCCCCGTTGCTCACTCGCACGCTTTGCGTGGTCGTCCCGATGATGCTCGTCTTCGCGCGGATCACGCTCGTGTGCCCGGCGATCGCGACGGCCGACGACGCCCGCCGCTTGGCCTTACGGATACGCAGGCGCCAGTCCGGGACCTTCGAGACTGCGGCACGCGCAGCGATCACGCCGGCCTGCACGGTCACCGTCGCGGATGCGACTCCGTTCCTGTTGGTGTAGGCCGTGACCCTGGCGCCGTTGCCGTAGGTGAAGACCACCGGCAGGCCGAAGACGCCGTTGCCTGAGCGGGACCGGATGGTGAAGGTGAGCTTGGCGCCCGACCCGGCTACCGCACGGTCCGGGCCGGTCAGCTTGGTCCGGTAGGGGCCGGACTGCGCCCGCGCATTGGTGAGCATCTGGCGTGCGTATGAGCGCACGTAGCCGCGGTTGCCGCCGACCTGGCGGATTCGCGCGGCGCCCTTGGAGCCGTTGAGGCGGTAGGACTTGCCCGCGAGCAGGTGCAGTACGGCGGCGTCGACGGCGGCGGCCTGTGTCCGCGACCCTCGGGCGCCGTACTTGGAGAGGATCCACGCCGCGCGAGCGCGCGCCGGGCTCTTCCGGGCGAGCTTGACGGGTCGGTACTTCCCCACCACCGGCTTGCTCGCGGTGGTCCGGTAGACCCGCTTACCTCGCATCTTGTAGCCGCCGATCCACCCCGGCTTGGCGTTGATGCTGTACCCGCTGTCACGTGTCGCCCTGGCCGAGGCCGTCGGCGGCGCCGTCAGACTCGCGGTCAGCAGGATCACCGCTGTCACAGCGGTGATCCACCGGATCGCCCGGTGTCCCATCGTGAGTGCCATCTGTCTTCCCTTCTCCGAGTGCTTTGTTGTGGAACCGTCGTGTGCTCAACCGGTCGGGACCGGTGGTGGGCCTCCCCCATCCAGGGGCGGCGGTGGCTTCGGGCCGCCGTGATGCTGCTGGCCGCCTCCGGTGCCGTGGTCGCCGTCTCCGCTGCTCGGCGGGGGCGCGGGCGCGGGTTCCGGCGCCGGTTCCGGCGCGGGTTCCGGCTGCGGCGCAGGCGCAGGTACCGGCGGTGGGGTCGGAGCCGGTGGCGGGTCGGTCGACGGGCGCGGGGGCGACGGCACGCGGACGGCGCCGACGATCGGGTTCACCCCCGTCACGCGGACCGTCCAGCGGTAGCGGCCGGCCGTACGTACTTTGAGTGAGACCGTCGTCGTGCGATCGACCAGACGCACCGACTTCACAAGCCTTTGACCACCAGGCCCGATCACTCGGATCGTGGCGGAGGTTGGGCGGCGGGTCGCATCGATCCTGAGCCGGACCACCCCTACCCGGGCGAGTGCTGAGGCTGAAGCTTCCCGCACCGGGCGCGGCTTCGGTGCCACCACTGGTTCGGCCGATGGGGACGGGGTCGGCGGCGCGGTTGGCGTGCTCGTCGACGTCGTCGATGCGGCTTCTCGTGGCTGCTCGGTGTGACCACCGAAGACGAGCGCGCCTCCCAGCGCAGCGACTGCCGCTAGCGCGGCCGTTCCGAGTAGCGCTCGCTTGGCCGTCACGGCGCGAGGCGAGGTGACAGTGCCGTCCGGGTGGACCTCGAAGGTCACTCGTTCAGACCCCGTGATCCCGACCGCTCGCACGGGCCGACCTGACTTGGCGGCCTGCTCATAGAGCGCGTAGACCGCCGCGATGGCCGGGTCGCACTCTCGCAGCTCGTCGGGTACTTGCCTGGTGACCAGCGTCCCGTCGACCAGAGCCTCTTCTTGATCGACCACTACTACCGAACGCCGTTGCCGTCGCGGGCCGATCACTGGACCTCTCCTTTCGTCGCGGACTGCTCGGGCGGGCTCAGCCGCCAACGCCCGTTCGTGGCTCCCGCGTGGTCGACCAGGGAGCCGCTCGACTCCTCCCCTGCGGCGACGGACTCGCGCGCCGCAGCATCCGTCTCGCTGGCCCGCACCGCGGTCCAGAACGGTGAAGGGTCGCGGTCGGCCGCGCCGTGGCCGCACGGGCAGGTCCGCTGGCACATCGGTCGGATCCGGTCGGCGCAGTCGGCGGCAGTGTGGTGCGTCTCCTTGCACGGGTCGCACGGGATGCGACGACCCGCGGATCCTCCCGGAGCGACACTCATCGGAACGCCCCTCGGGGTGTTGGGGGTGGCCCCGCCTGGGTCTCGGGCCCCGGGCAGAGCCACCCCCCGCCGGCCCGCCGATTCCGACGAACCACACGGGTTCGGCGGCGTGCGACACGACGGCGCTCCCCCTCGGCGCGAGGGAGGAGTCCTGCGGTCGACGTGCTGGCGCCGACACTCGTGAAGTGGTCTTCACGGCCGCATGAGCTCGCGACGAAGCCTCGAGCATCGAGAGCGCGGATGGGTCTCACGTTGGTGGCCTTTTCTCTGGAAAGGAAGCGGTTGGCTTCCCCGAGAGAGCGGCTCAGGTCAGGTGCGTCGTCGTGGGTCCCTTGGGGATCCACGAACGGCGGCACGAGCCTCCGGCCTCGGGTGAGAGACCGGCGCCCACGAAGCTGGCGGCGAGAAGCGGAATCGCACCGAACGTGCGAGACGTGTGAGCGTCGACGACAGGCCGCACTAGCGGCCCTCGTTGCCCTTCACGCCCCGCGAACGCTGGCGACTGGAATCGCGACCGGACTGCGCGCCCGGCCTCCTCGATAGACCAACTCCATGAGCGGAGCCGGGACACGTCCCGTGGCCGGGGTCGACGCTGTAAGAACGCAACGCCCCTCTTCCCGACGACCTCGCAATACTGCGAGACTGGACTAGTCCCCTCTCTGGGGATACCCCCACCGCCCGTGGTCCCTCTGCCTGGTAGTCGAAGGTGACCGCTGGTGGTGGGGTTTTTCTGTTCGAGGCACGAGCCTGCGGCGGCACCCTGTGCCACCCTCGCGCCCCGCGACCGAGACACACGCGGAAGCGTCGACACACCTGGGATCCCCATCTGCACGACCCTCCCGTCGTCTCCCGCCGCCGATTGTTATCTACGTTGGCAACATTCGGCAAGCGCGTTTGACACGATCCTGCGGTCGATTTGACCGCATACTTGGCACTGTAGAGCAACTAACGGTTAAACCGCTAGTCTTGCTGAAAGGTAGTCCCCAGTGACCCGTGCCCCGCGGAGGCGACACAATGACTAGATGCCCCGGTACTCCTCGACTCCGCGGGGCATTCCTATGAGCGTCGAGGACGCGGCTGCCATGCATCGCACGCCCACGCGGCTCGCGCTGATCGGCTTCTTCCTCGCCCATCCCGGCGCGGGTCAAACCGCTGCCGCTGCCGATCTCGAGATACCGCTCAATAGGGCGGCCTCCAGCACACGCGCCCTGGTCGCCCTCGGCGTCCTCGTCGAGGAGTCGGTACCGGGTCCTGGCACGAGCAAGGGCTACACGGTCGACCAGGCGCGTGTCGCCGAACTGCTCGACGCCGTCCGGAAAGTGGTCGCGCCGGAGTAGCGACACGCCGAGCCCACCGGAAATGCACCCCTATCTATGGGATAGGGGTGCATTTTTGACCACATGGCACTCACTCCAGGCTCGCGACGCCGCGAGAAGCGGGCAGACACCGTCTTCCTGAGCGCCGAGGTCGCGCCGGAAGCGCGGGAGCAGATGAAGGCTATGGCCGCCGCCACCGGGCTTTCCCTGGGCCTGTTCATCGAGCAGCTGGTCAAGGTCGTGGAGGTTGACGAGAACGGCAGGCCTCTCGCGCTGCCGTTCATGGGGCCGAGGACCGACGAGAGCTTTCCGGGGATGGAGGATTTCGCCAGAGCTGGATGACACCCATCAGGGCAGTGCCCTGACGTGACAAGAGGACCCGTTTGGCGCGGGCCCTCTAGTCGAATCGAGACCGAGCTGCGAACTCGGCCCCTTGTAAGCCCCCACTGACCAAAGTGAAGGAGCGGCTTTGTGCTGCCCAGGCTAGCACTTGCACCTACCCGTTTCCACGGTCCGTTTAGCGCTGTGGCGTGTCGCCACCGCCCGGCTGCGCCCAGGTACGCACGTGGGTAGCCCGACGGCCAGGCGGGCGCTGACTGCGACCTTGGACGACCTGTTGTTCGAGCCGTCGGGCTGGTTCGCGATCGGCGCCGACAACCTCCGCGTGCCACGCGTGGTCGTCGCGACCCGCGAGGCCGGGCTGGCGATGATCGGAATGGGGTCGGTGGCCACGATCGTCGGCCGGCTGCGCCCGGAGGTGTCGGTGGTCGACGTCGATCTGGCGGGCCCCGATGGCGACGCGGCGGCCGAGCTGCTGACCCGATGGTGCCTCCGCACGGGCGTGTGGCATCTGGTGCGGCCCTCGGGGGGAGGTCCCGGCCGCTACCACGTGTTCATCGCCCTCCCCCGCACCGATCCCGACCTGGTCGACGTGGTCGACCAGCTCCGCGTCGACCTGTCCGCCAGCCGCACACAGCTCGACCGCCGCACGCCTGTCCGGCCGCTCACGGCACCACACAGGCTCGGCGGCCACCCCGGGCCCCAGGGTGCCGCGGAGGACCTGCGCGCGGCCGCGGTCGCTCTCCACCGCCTCCTGGGGCCGGTGTCCTCGGCTGGCGGGCCGGACGGACGCCCGACGCCGGCGGCGGCCACCCAGGACCGTCTTCCGCTGACGCCACCGCTCCCGCCCGGGCGGCCACGGCCCCGTAAGGCGCTCGCTGCGCCGTGGGCTGGCTACCTCGAGGACGGAGTAGCCCCGCCGGTCGCTGGCCAGAGGCAGGGCTGCACCGCGGTCGCGCACGGCACGTGCGGGCGGTGCGGTAGTGACCACAGCCGCTCGACGATCGAGGCGATCGCCACCAAGCACCTGCTCCACTGCGGCCACGACGCCACCAGCGCGTGGCACCTGATCCGGGCCGCGCACCCCGACGCCATGACCAAGGCCCGCGACAACAAGGACCGCTGGATCACTTTGGTGTGGAACCGTGCCGTCCAGGAGGACCTGGCCTACTCCCCCGCCCTCGAGGTCGACGACGACGTCGTCGCCGCCGTGACGGCCGCGCGGGGCCGTCTCCCCGCGCTGGCCCGCACTCTCCCTCCACGGCGCCGTCCCGCGCTGCTCGCCGTGGCCCACCAGATTCTCGACCGGGCACTGCGCACTAACAGCCGGCGCGTCCCGGTCCCTGAGCGCGACCTGGTTCTCGACACCGGCCTGAGCGACCGCAAGACCATCCGCGCGGCTCTGAGGCACCTCGACGGCCGCCTAGGAGATCTCCACACCGACGCCTGGACACCGGCCCGGCGCGAGGACACGAGCTTCGAGTACGAGCTCCCGCCCGCACCAACTCCCGCGGCCGCCAGCGACGGGACCGGCCTGTTGCAAATCCCCCCACCCAGCAGTCATACCCCCCAGCCCGCGCCCGTCCGGTACGTCCCTCCGGGGGTCTGGTCTGTCCTGGGCCCCACTGCTCACGCCGTCTGGAGGACCCTCAGTACAGAGCCGGCCAGCGTAGAGGACCTGCTGGCTCGCACCGGCCTGACGGACTCTGCGGCCCCACCGAGTGCTGGCCAGACCCGGACCGCCACAGAGACCCTCACCGTCCTCGCGCGTGCCGGCCTGGCCGCGTGCACCGTCGACGGCACCTGGACCGCTGCGACGGGCCCCTACTCGGCCGACGTCCTGGCGCGCGCAGATCGCGCGCACCGCGCCACCACAGCAGCTATCGGAGCCGAACGGGCGACCTACCGCGCCGCGAGCTCGACGAGCTGGTCCAGGGCTCGTACCCGTGCCCTGAAGGCGCAGATCGCCCGCGAACACGCCTGGTGGGACGGGCTAGAGCCCGCCGAGCAACTCGAGCGCCGCGCCCGCTGGCGGGCCACCTTCGACGCCCTCCCCCTCATCGAGAAGGAGCAGCTGACCAGCCGGCTCGCGCGGCGCCGCGTCGACGCGGGCATCGACGAGCGAGCCCGCCACGCCGCCTGGACCGCCGCCCAGGACCCCGAGACAGCCCGCCGGCGGGCCCTGGACCGCCAGGCCGCCTACGCACGCCTCCCAGAACCGCTCCAGCACGCCCACGTCGCTGCCTGGCAGCGACATCGCGACACCTACGGCATTCCGACGCGGCCTGGTGATCCCGAGAACACTGATGCTGGGGGGAGTCGCACCATCGCTGGTCACGCCAGGCCGCGCGACCCGATCTTGCATCACTTGCGTTGACCTTGGTAACTGTGGTCAATACTCGGGTTGGACGGGCGCTGGCTAATCCATCGAGGGCGGCTTCACTTCCGGTCCGCGGCGACGGTGTTCTGCGCCATGACGACGGTGGTCGTGTGAGTGCGGGTCTGCGCGTGGCGGCAGGTCACGAGAGTCCTCGGTGATCTCCCGGAGGCGCTGACGGGCATCGCGGAAGCGCTCGCGACTGGCCGCCCCCAAGGCCGGTGATTCGGCCGAATCGGTGGGCTCGGCCTCCTCGGCTTTGGTGGCCTGTTGGAGTTGCTCATCAAGCTGTCGCAGGTGTTGCCGTGCCTCCTCGAGCTCGGCCGCGCGGGGGAAGTCGTCGCCCAGACGCTCCTGGGCCTCGTCTCGTTCTGCTCGGGCGGCTTCCAGTTGGTGGTTCATCTCGCTCAGGAGCGCGTCGAGGCCCGCCACGCGATTCTCGAGGCGCGTGACAGGTCCGAGGCTGCCGCCGAGGACGTCCTTCATGGAGATGCGTACCTGATGCCGCTCCAGGCCTGGCATGGTCCCGATGAGGTTGTCCCCGCTGACGCCGCGCATCATGGACAGGCTGAAGGTGGTTGAACCGATCGACACCTCCCCGACGGGGTGCTCGCGAAAGGTGGGCAGGTTCCCCAGCTCGCCGGCGATCGGCCCAACCTCGTGCGCGAGCATCTCGGCGGCCGAGGCGCGATCCAGGGCTGTGCGCCCCATGATCTTCGCGTGAAACGCCTCGCCGCAGGTGTCGGTTCGGTCGGTGATGAGTCTTTCGATCCGCGGAATCTCGGCTTCGAGCTCCAGTTCCTCGCGCTCGGCCTCACGGATAGTCGCGTGGCGCTGGTGCTGATCGCGAGCGTGCGCACGTGAGAGACGCTCCAACTTCACCACGGCCTGTTCGGCCTGCGCCCGCTCCATGATGAGGGGGTTTCCGCTTGCGAGTGCCTTCACCTCGCTGAAGGAGAGCGCCTGAGAGGAGGTCAGGTCTTCGGCCCCGCGGGTTTCCAACGTGCCGTGCATCATCTGGGAGATGAATCTCTGCTTGCGCTCGACGGTCTGCCATGAGAACGCGTCGAAGGAGCCCTCGGTGACGTACCGGATGATCTGGACCTGATCGTTCTGGTTGCCCTGGCGCAGAATGCGGCCCTCTCGCTGTTCGACGTCGGCCGGCCGCCAGGGGCAGTCCATGTGGTGCAGAGCGACCGCGCGGGCCTGGACATTCGTGCCCACGCCCATCGTTTCGGTCGACCCGACGAGCACGTCGACCTGGCCGTCGCGGCACGCGGCGAACAGGCGCGCCTTCTTCTCATTGGTGTTGGCGTCTTGGACGAACCTGATCCGTGCTGGGTCCATGCCGCGTGTGGCGAGTTGGTCTCGCAGCTCCCCGTAGAACGACCAGGGGATGCTCTCCCCCGCGCCCGCTGGCGCGGGGGTCCCGAGGTCGCAGAACACGATCTGCAGGCCACCTGGAGCGGGATGCTCATGTCCCTCGCTGGTGCCGGGCGCGACCCGGTAGCGGGTATGGCGGTGTTCGGCCCAGATCTGGTGGATCCGGTCGGCCGCGACGTCGACCTTGGATGCTGTCGTGGCGATCGGGTCGTGCATGGTCCGGTCGAGCATTCGCAGGTCCAGGGCGGCTTTCCGGCCGTCACTGGTGACCACGAGCATGTTGTCCTCGCCCTTGCCGCGCGGGGCGGCGCCGTTCCGGAGGCGTTCAGCACGTTGTGCGAGGGTCCCCATGAAAGCGGTGAGCTCAGGCGAGGCTGACACCACACTGGCCTCGGCGGCCCGTTGTCCGTCGGCGCGTGTGGCGATGGCCGGGATTGCGAGGTTGAGTTCCTCGGCTGTCTTCACGTCGGCAGAGACGTGCCACATCCGCAGCAGCTCGGGCAGGTTGTCGAAGCGCGCGAACCTGGTTTTCTGGCGGTGGCCACCTTCCGGGGTCAGCTCGAGTTCGGTGACGAGCGTGCCGAAGGTGGCCGCCCAGGCATCGAAGTCGTTGATGCCCGCCGCCTTGAGGAGGTCCGGGCGCAGGTACTTCTGCATCACCCAGGCCTCCGAGACACTGTTGGCGATCGGGGTAGCGGTGGCCCCGGTCATGACTCGGGCTCTCTTGTGGCCACGCTCGGCGGCACGTTCCTCTGCCCGGCCCCGCAGCCAAGTGAGCTTCATGTCCAGGTCGCTCGCGCGGAGGGACCCCTTCTTGTTCATCTCCTGGATGTTGGAGGCGATCGTCAGGTTCTTGTAGAGGTGGAGCTCGTCGACCACCAGGTAGTCGATCCCGGTCTGCTCGAAGGTGAGTCCGCGATCGCGTGGCCGGTCGAGCAGCATCTTCTGGCGCTCTTCCTTCGCTGCGACCGAACGCTCCAGCTGCTGCACCGTGTGGGACGAGAGACCAGCTGCGCGCGCCTGTTCCCTCGATTCGCGCAGCGCGTTGACCTCGGCCTCGACGTAGGCGATCTCGGTCTGCTTCGCGACCGGTAGCAGCTCGAACGCCTTGTGGGTCAAGACGATCCCGTCCCAGTCCCCCATTGCGGCTCTTCCGACGAAGTGCTGGCGCCGATCCCCTCGCAGGTCCTCCGAGGCTGCGGCCAGGAGGCGAGCGCGCGGGTAGAGCTGCATCCACTCCCGGCTGACCTGCTCGAGCATGTGGTTCGGCACCACGACACAAGGCTTCTCGACCAGGCCCAGGCGGCGCAGTTCCATCGCCCCCATGACCATCTCAGCGGTCTTTCCGGCACCGACGCCGTGGTACAGGCCGACCGATGGCTCGGCGATCATGCGGGCCACCGCCGTGCGCTGGTGAGCGTGGGGGGTGAAAGTTGCTGCCAGGCCCGGCAGGCTCAACCGCTCACCATCGGCGCTGTAGTCGCGCAGAGCGATCGCGTTGAAGATCTCGTTATACTCCCGGGCCAGCCGGCGGGCCCTATCGGCGTCAGCCCAGAGCCACTCCCCGAATCGCTCACTGAGCTGCTCGGCCTTCTCTTGCGCTGCAGCTGTCTCGACTGCGTTGAGGACCCGACGCTCGCGGCCGTCGGGGTCGGTGAAGGTGTCCTGGACGACGATCGCCTTCTGCTCCATGAGCCGCTCGACGATGACGTAGGCGTTCATCCGGCTCGTGCCCCAGGTCGAGGTCACCGTGGTGGTGTGCCGATTCCCGCCCCGAACGTTCCACAGGGCCCCGGCCGGGTGCTCGACCGTCGCGTCGGTGTCCTTGGTGATCTCATGGAGGAACGCCTCGACGTCGCTCGCGGGAATCCATGCCGCCCCGAGCCGGGCGGTGATCTCGACCGGCGTCAGGTCGCGTGGGATGACCTGGCGGAGTTCCCCGACGTTCGCCGCCAGCTCAGGACGCTCTAGGACGGCCTCCTGGGCGGCTCTGAGCGCCTCCCTGACGTTCCCGGACAGATACTCGGCCCGCGGGACCAAGTCGCCGGTCACGGGGTCGTCGAAGACCAGGGTGCCGAGCTGGGCTCTCGCCTGCTCCGCGGTAGCCCCCAGGAGGCGCGCCACGTCATCGAGGTGTACCTCACCGCGAGAGTCCATGACGATGGCTAGTGCGTCCTCGGCTGTGTCGGCCGACGTCGGCAACTGCTTGCGGCTCACCACTCGTTGGGAGAAGACCGCCGCCTTTTGTGCGGTATCAGACGCTTCGTCGTAGACCTCTAGGCCACGTACGGCCCCGGAGAATGGGTCGAGGTCGAAGGTCTTCATCACTGCCGGCTTCCGCCGGGTGATCACGGGATCGCCGTGGCGGTCGGTCCGCGTGGACTCGGTGACCTTCACCGAGTTGATCGGCCCATATGCCTGCACGTACGAGTCGTACTCGCCGTTGAGGCGTCTCCGGAGGCCTTCGATGCCCGCTGCTTCGTCCGACCCGGGCGCGGCGGCCTCGGCCTCCAGGAGTGCGAGCTGGGTGTCACGGATCGACAGGAGGGCCCGCAGCGGCTTGATCTGCGCCTTCGGTACCTCGACGGGCCGCTGCACACCCATCACGAGCTGGGTGAACCGGCCGTTGTGGGCGTCCCACGTCAAGAAGCCCTCGAAGCGGCTCGAGTTCCCCGCCTCGGCGACCGGGCCTGGCTCCGCGGCCAGCTCGGCGAGCCGGGCGGTCCGCTCCTCGAGGGTGTCATCGCGCGAGAACGTCAGGCCCGCCGAGCTGGCACGCACGACCTCGCTCCGCAGTCGCGTGCGGAGTTCTTCGGCGGCCCCCTCTCCTGGCGAGCTGTGAGTGACGATCAGCGTGGTGGCCCCGTGCATCCCGTGGCCCACACTCAGCTCGCCCAGGACCAGGTGCGGGTTCACATCGAACCAGCTGTTCAGGCCGACGTCGTGGGAGACGCCATCGGCGTCTCTCAAGGTTTTCGGCACGACCTGGAGCCAGGCGTTGTCCTCTTGCGGCCGTTCCTTCTCGCCGCGGACGCGGAGGACGAGGAGGTCGGTGACCGCCTCGGTCCCAGCCACCTCCTGGTGCGCCCCGGTAGGCAGGCGCACGGCTGTGACTAGATCGGCACGGTCGAACATCTCCCGTCGGGCCCCGGGATCGGCAGCGTCGAGGGTGAACCGTGACGTCAGGACGGCCACGACGCCACCCGGTCGGACCAGGTCCAGTGACTTCAAGATGAAGTGGTTGTGGATCGTGTGGCGCCCAGGGTTGTGCAGCCGGTCGTGTAGGGCGTAGCTCCCGAACGGCACGTTCCCGACCGCAGCCTCGAAGATGGCCCGCGGGAGATGCGTGTCGGCGAACGACTCCTGGCGGATGACCGCAGAGGGGTACAACGCTGCCGCGATGTCTGCGCTCACTCCGTCGAGCTCGACTCCGACCATCCGCGCCGCCTCCGGGGCGAGGCCAATGAAGGTGCCCGCGCCCGCGCCCGGCTCGAGGACCGGGCCGCCGGCGAACCCGAGACCCTGCATGGTCTCCCAGATCGCCTCAACGACCCTGGGGTCGGTGTAGTGAGCATTCAGGACCGTGCGGCGAGCGGCGCGGTACTCAGATGGGCTCAGCAGGGCCTGGAGGTCGAGGCGAGCATCGGCGCTGTCCGCTCGCTGCTCATCAAAGACCTCCTTGAGGGCTCCCCACGACGTCCAGCGCGCCAGGGTCTCCTGCTCAGCGCGGCTTGCGGGCCGCCCCTCGTTCTGCACGCGGCGAAGTGTCGAGAGCGCGGCAAGGTTCGCCTCGAGGCGCTCCTTCTTCCCGCGCGGCCCGACCTGCCCGGTCTGCCACTGCGGAGCGACGTCAACGCCGTGGCGCGGGCCCGCCCGCCAGTCGGCCGGCTCAGGCGGCTGCTGTCGCCCCTCGTTCTCGGCCGGTCGCGCCGGTGAGAGTGATTCGGCCGAATCACTCTCACCTAGATCAGGTCGAGCAGGCCGGGAGTCTCCCGTAGCCAGGCCCGATACGCCGAGTCGAACGCCTCCCGCTCCGTCGAGGTCGAGGAGTCCTGGGTTGACGCCGTCCAGGCCTTCCACAAGGGATGGTTCCGGTCCGCCGGCATCACTCCCCCGTCCTCGTCCTCGATCGCCCCCACCGTCCGCAGGGCCTCCTCCCGGGAGATCGGCTCCAGGCGAAGGTCGTCGAGCTCCTGGTCGAGGTCCTCGTTCGTCGTCGACGGCCAGACCAGGTCGGCGTAGGTCAGCTCCTCGGCCTGTCTGCGGATCGCGTTGAGCCGCCCGATCCGTTCCAGGTCGGTCATCTCGTTGAGGGCCGGGCGCTCGGCTGTCGTCAGCTGATCCCGCAAGCTCTGCACCTGGCCGTCGATCTCCTCCCCCAGCTCCCGGAAGAAGGCCTCCGGGTCGCTCAGCTGGGCGTACTGGCTCGGCCGGTACATCTTCCAGTGGCGCTGCGCGAGTGCTCCGTAGTGATTCATCGAGCTCGGTCTCTCCGTCTCCCCAGAGGTCCAGGGTTGGGTGGTCATCGTCGTACCGCCGACTACGCCGCTTCGCCACCCGTCACGCCCCCTGTCTCGGCGTGACAAATATTGCCAGCCGTCGGACGCTTTTGTACCCGATCGTGCCCGGTATGAACAGCACCGGCCGAGCGGACGGCCGCCCCTCATGGCGAACGTGGCGGCTCAGCGACGTCGCCGGCCCCGATCCTGGGGCCCGTCGGGAGTCGAGCACCGTCCGAGCCGAAGGGCTGCCCGTCGTTGTACTCGCGCTCGGCGCGCCGGACGTGCTCAGCCAGGGCGTCGGTCGTGAAGCTTGCGAGCGACACCCGCGGGCCGAGCAGCCGCTGCAAGGCGAGCACGGTCGCCCGGGCCGACTCGAGCACCTCGGCGTCCACCTGAGTCCCGAACCGGACCCGTTGCGGCGAGTTCTCAGTGGTCACAGAATCCCCTTCTCCTCCAGATAGGCAAGGACTGCCCGATAGTCGTCCGTGACACCCTCGCGCGGGGCGTAGACGGGCAACGGGACCCCGTGCGACTGCGCCTCGGGCACCCGCACTGACTTCCTCACAACCGGAGCGGTCCGGTCGCCGTAGGCCTCGGTGAGGAAGCTCATCCCGTCCTGGTAGATCGAGCCCGCACTGCTGCCGGTCGGAACCATGCACGGCACGACCGCGCCCAAGGTGAGCCCGACGTTGACCTCGGCATCCGCGAGCTCGGCAATGACGTCCTCCAACATCGGGATGCCCTTCAGCTCCTTCCCACTCGGCCACGTCACGGTCACCACCGACGTGGCCGGCACCAGGGCCGCGAGGGTCATCACTCCCATCGATCCGGGGCAGTCGATCAGGACGGTGTCGATCGCCTCTGGGCAGTCACGCAGCGCCTGCTTCAGTCGCATGTCCCGCGCGGGCACACCTTGAAGCTGGATCAACTCCGCGTCCATCCTGCGCCGCGCGGCAGGCAGCAAGAACAGGCCCTCCATCCCGGTCTCCACCAGAGCCTCACCGAGCTCCGCCCGCTTGAGAAGCACCGTCGCGGACGAGACCTCCACCTCGTCAGGGTCGTGACCGAGCCATTCCGTCGCATTGGATTGCGGATCAAGGTCGACCACCAGCACCCGGCGGCCCACCTCTGCGAGCAGGGCCGCCAGGGTTACCGTGGTGGTCGTCTTTCCCGCCGACCCCGCCATGTTCGCCACCGGGACGATGTGCTTGGGCATCTCAGGCCTCCCCGGCCGCGGCCGCCTGCGGCTCTGCTTCTGGCGTTGATTCGGCCGAATCACCCACCTCATCCTGGACCTTCCGGAGACGAGCCGACTCCCACTCGGTCGGCACGTACCCCTGTCCTTGCAGCCACTCGAAGTACACGAGATCCAGCACGCCCCACCGCCTGTGCGTCCATGAGGCGCACTCCTCCACGGCCGCCACGACGCCGAGGGCCGCAATCCGCGCGCGGTCGGCGCCACCGCGCGGACACTGCTTCAGAACGGCCTCCATCCACTCATAGTGCGTGGGCTTCTCGCTGAGATCACTGGCAGCCGGACCGAGGCCAGCCGCGAGAGCGAGCTTCATGCAGACGGTCTTTGCATCGGCGTTCAGGTGCTTCCCCGCAAGGGTCGCCTCGATCCGCAGTTCGTCGAGTGCCGTCGGCGACAGGGCGCCCTTCCTGGTCACGATGGTGGCCAGCGCCTCGCGTCGGGCCTTCATCGCCTCCTTGCGGCCGCGCTCCTCCTCGCGGGCTTCCAACTCCCACTTGGACAGCGCCGGCTTCGAGGTCTTCGGGGCCGCCAACGTGTAGTAGCACCAGTCCTGGGTGTTTCCGTAGCCGGTGGTAGGGCCGAGCACCAGGTGGTCGTTCTTGCGCGCCTTCTCGATCTCACGCTTGGTCGTCAGGCGGTGCTGCCCCTCCCTGCCCTTGAACTTGTTCCTGGGGTCTGCCACGAAGACTACTCCCTCGTCCTCGGCCTGCTTCTCCAGCTCGGCCAGCCGGCGCGCGGCCTCCACCTGGTGGACCGCCTCGCTGGCGATCACCTCCGCACCCCAGTTCGGTCGCTCTACGAGAAGTCGGTCGAACTCCGCCGCGACGTCCTCGTCTCCCTCAGGCAACCTGGCGGCGACCTCCTGCGCGGTCTCGAGGCCCATCTCCCCCGAAGCCACGCGCTTCTGCGCAAGGGGCGAGAGCTTCAGCAGGGCGAGCCGCTTGCTGATCCGCGCCTGCGGCACCCCTAGGTGTCCGGCCAGCGCCCGCTGCGATAGCTCCTGGCGGTCCATGACGCGGCGGTAGACGGCTGCCTCCTCCAGGGGCGTCAGCGCGACCCGATGGACGTTCTCCGCGACCATCACGTCGTCGGCCACCAGGTCGTCACGGACGATGACCGGCACCTCATCGACCCCGGCCTCCACGCAGGCCGCCCGCCGCTCGTGCCCCGCGAGGATCACGTACGGCGCGTCCCCCACTGCATCGGCGTGCTGCGGAAGCGCGGCAAGGAACACCGACCGCGACTGCACGATCAAGGGCACCAGGACCCCGACCTTCGTCACCGAGGCCACCAGCCCCTCATCGGCCTGCGAGCGCGACTCAGGGTTCTCCGGGTTCGGAGCCAGGTCGACGACCGGCATCGCGGTCGCCGCCTCGTCAGCAGCAGCTGCCTCCCGCAGGGCGGTCACCACCCCAAGGTTCGCCCGGCCGGGCTTCTTCGTTCCGAAGGGGTTGGTGCCCATCCCCGTCTTGCGCTGACCAGCCATCGCTGGACCCTCCTCGATCTTCTCGTCCGAGCAACCTTATGCCCGTGTAGGTATTGCTTACAATACCCACATTACTTACAATAGCAAGTGTCGGCACGCCACCTGAACGAAATCGAAGGAGAACGAGACCAATGTGCGAACTCACCATCAAGGAAGCCGCCGAGGGCTTCCGCGAGGCCAAGCGGGCACTCGCCCTGCTGCACGCCCACCCCCGCGCCAGCAGACGGCAGCTCGGGGCGGCGCGGGACCGCCTCAACCTGATCCGACGGCTATCCGATGACCGCGACCTGTGGAACAACCTCTACGCCCTCGAATGCATGGTCAGGGACATCTACGGCACCGAGACGTTCGAGGACGCCGTCCAGCTGGCCCAAGACATCGAGCGGGCCACTGGTCACGACCCTCGCGACGAACCGCACGTCGAGAGATTCGCGATGAGCGTCGACCGAGCATGCGACCACTGCGGCCGCGTGCGCCCGACGGTCCTCCTCGGCGGCAACAACGGCACAGCCCGCACCTGCTCGACCTGCACCACGCGATGAAACAGGGACCCCCAACCCCAACTAGGAGACTACTGATGAGCACCGAAAGCAGCAGCCTGATCCGGACCGTGACCGTCCGACGGACCTTCCTCGTCCGCCAGACAACCGACTACCTCCTCGAGGTCCCGCACGACTACGACCTCACCGAGTGGAAGGAGAACGACTACGCAGGCTTCGACGAGTTCGCCCGTACCCTCGGCACGGTCACTCGTCAGGACTACGACGCGCTCGACGAGCTGGACGAGATTCCGGACGCGGGGGAGGAGCCACCTGCTCTCGCCGACATCTGGTCAGCGGGGGAGGAGGCGCGCCGGCGCCTGGCCGAGGGCGAGCCCCACGGCCTCTGCCAGCTCTGCGCCGCCTGCGTATCTCCCCGTCGCCCCTGACGACCTGGTCACGAGCCTCACCGGTCAGCGGATGCAAGGATGGCGGCCATGCTCGGGGAAGGTGCGCTTGCGACGGCGCGCAACAGGCTTCGCTCGATCTGGCAGGTCCCGGACACGAAGGAGTTGTCATGGATCCCGCGCTCGTCATCACCCACCTGCTCTCCGCCGTGGGCGGCGCCATTATCGCCTGGGCCCTTCTAGCTCGTCGTCGGTGAGGACGCCGACCCCCGTGGGGCGTCTGTCCCCGCCCGCTCAATCGACTCAGCGCGAACCCACGCTTGTCGGACGTAGGGCCCATCGCCCCTGGCGGGGATTCCCACCGAGGCGGAGATGACCCAGCCGTCCCAGCCGTCCCTTGTCTCAGAGCGGCGCCATCCCAACAGCAGGCCGGGGGAGCGACGGTCGCCCCACACCTCGACGTCCGAGACCCAAACGTGCTCGGCGCGGGGATAGATCACCGAACGATGGTAGAACACCCGTTCGAGCTGGCGTGTGGAGTGATTCGGCCGAATCACTCCCAGGAGAGCCGATCGTCCGCCTGGAGTGATTCGCCCGAATCAGTCCGCAACCTCGAACAGCGTCGGCTGATCGCGGTGCTTGTCTCCGGCCTCGAGGGTGGCCTGGACATCGCCGCCGCTCCGGATCGCGTCACGGACGGCCAGCGCGCGGCCTAAGGATCCGCGAAGGTCGTTCAACGGCCCCCCAACGCGGTGACGTCTACGTGACCAGTCCTGTGTGTTCTCACGCCCGCTGCTCGGTGCCATGTGCTCGACGTTCTGGCACAACGGGTTGTCACACACACCCAGATGACCTAACACCGGTGTCGCTTGGAGCGCGGCTGCGCCGTACGCCAGGGCCCAAGCGAACCTGTGGGCGATGATGACACGTCCGGCGCCGGGGGAGTGTGGGCGAAGCCAGAACCGGCCGTGGCCTCGGTCGGACACGGCCCCAGCCCACCACACGCAGTCGGACCCGGCGACGCGCCAGGCCTTCGCGCGAAACCGTGCGACGACCTGGGCGTCACCTAACACCGCCTCGAGCTCGCGGTGGTAGTTGTCCAACGTGCCCACCTGAATCCCCGCCTACAGCCTATGTGTCCTGGCGCTGGATGCACGGTTGTTGTCATGCCGAAGGTCGGAGCGTTTGCGGTCCCCGACGACATCGAGCTCGCCTGCCGAGGTTTCGATCCTCGCGGCAATCTCGCGGATCGAGGCGGCCAGCCGCTCCACACGGTCATCGCCGGTGTCGGTCGGAGGGGTCGAGTCCAACGCATCAGCGTTCTCGCGCACCAACCGGGCCGTCTCGCGCAATCTGCTCGTAATCAGCCCCATCCGCGACGGCGCGGGGGCAGCACGATCCTGCTCCGGGAGTCGTGCGGTCGCAGTCGCGGGCACCCTGACGTTCGACCAGGTTTCGGTGCCAACCTCGGCGGTCAGCGAGACCATCCGCTCGTCGTCCGGCTCGCCTCGCGCCTTCAGCGTGAACTCCATGTCAGCCAGAACATCCATCTCGCCGTGGCCGACGTACCGGTGGCCGACGTCCAGCTCCGTGACCGGCCTGGCCGCTGCGCGGCGCTCGTGCGCCTGGAGCGCTGCCTCAGCATCATCAAGGTGGTGTAGGCCATCGCGCTCGCCCTCGGTGTCGACCGCAGCGAGTAGCCGCGCGGTCACGCCGCTCACGGCATCCAGGGCGTCCGCGGCGGTCCCCAGTTCGAGTTGTTCCGCGACGGTTGCGAGGTCAGCTGATCGGAACGGCTCGCCGCACGTCGAGAGGCTCAGTGACACAGAGGCTGGGCCGTCGCCTGCGGCGTCGACCGATAGGACTGCGATCGGGTACTCCAGGGTGCGGAAGCCGTCGTCGTCGCGGAAGTAGTTGGCGGCCAGTTGGACGGTGGCGGAGTGCTCGCTCAACGAGATCGCTAAGCCGTCTTCGTGAAGCTCGAAGTTGCCGGCCCAACCGGGGTGGCGGACCTGGAACCGGCGTCGCGCGGCTTCGTGCCGCTCCTGGGCCAGCGGTCCCCCGAATCCGACATGACCGTCGAGGTCGGCCCGTTCAAAGCTCTCCATCGCGCGCCTCCACATGAACGTCACCGACGGGCCTGGCATGGCCGTCCTCATCCGGTCCTTGCCGGACCTTCGCCTGTCGACGGATTCGCCTGACCTCGGCCTCGTTGATCTCGAGCAGGACCGCCACGTTCGCTGTCGGCTCGCTCAGCTCATCGACCAGAGTCATGACAGCGGCCTCTACCGCCTCGACCCCTTCGTCGATGAGCGACCGCCCCGCGTAGAACGCAGTCGCGGCCTCCTCGATCCGCTTGTCGCGGGCGTGGCGATCGGCGTCAAGGCGCCGCTTTGCGGCCCGAGCACGTTCCCGAGCTTCTGCCTGATTCAGTCGTGCCATTTTCAGTTCTCCTCAGCCTGGTAGCCAGATGTTGCCAGCCCAAGGTACCAACCAGATCGACCATCGAACCAGCACCAAGTCCTGTTCCTCAGCGATCCCATCTTTGAGACCTGTACTCCCACACACCTCTTGCATTCTGGACAGCGCCGTTACGATGCCCTCGTGATGTCGCTGCACAAGCTCTCGGCTGGGGACGGTTATCAGTACCTGATCCGGCAGACAGCTGCGGCCGACCGAGAGCTCGAGCCGCGCGAGGCGCTGAGCGACTACTACTCCGAGAAGGGAGAGCAGCCTGGGGTGTGGGCCGGGTCAGGTCTCGCTGGGCTTGCCTCCGCCCTTCCCGACCCGGACAAGGTCGACGAAGCGGTTCGCGAGACGGTGCTCCACCTGCGGTCATTGGCCGCCGTCGCCCTCGGCTCTACCGTCACCGCCGAGCAGATGGCGGCCCTCTTCGGAGAGGGGCGCCAGCCGAACGCGGACGCCCTGGAGGCCGCGATGGCAGCGGCCGGTGGGTCGCCCAAGGAACAGCAACGGGCCTCCAAGCTTGGCAACAAGTTTCGGCGTACCGCGTCGGAGCCTCATCAGTTCGTCGTCGAGTGCGCCCGCGAGTACGAGGCCTACAACGTCGCGATCGGGAACCCGCGGACCGCGCCAGTTCCGGAGAAGGAACGCGCCCTGATCCGGACTCGGATCGGCAAGACGCTGTTCACCGAGTACCACGGCCGCCCTCCAGCGGACTCTCGTGAACTCTCGGGGTTCATCGCCCGCGAGTCGCGTCCCCGCGAGCAGGCCTGTGCCGGTTTCGACCTGACCTTCTCGCCAGTCAAGAGCGTCTCGGCCCTGTGGGCCGTCGCCGATCGCGACACGTCCAGGACCATCGAGCAAGCCCACGAGGCGGCCGTCAGGGACACCCTTGACTGGCTTGAGCGGGAAATCATCTATACCCGCCGCGGAGCAAACGGGGCCCGGACGGTCTCGACCGCCGGCCTCCTGGCGACGATGTTCGTCCATCGCGACTCACGGGCGGGAGACCCAGACCTCCACACGCACGTCGCGATCGCGAACAAGGTCCAGGACCCAGAAGACGGCGCCTGGCTCGCGATCGATGCGCAGGTCCTCTACAAGCACACAGTCGCCGCCTCCGAGCGTTACAACACCCGCTTGGAGGCCGAACTCAGCGAGCGTCTCGGCGTCACCTGGGAGCCGGTCACGACGGCCAGGAACGCCCGACCCGTCCGCGAGATCGTAGGTGTCGCCTCAGACCTCCTAAGGCGGTGGTCGACTCGCCGGTCGGCCATCGACGCACGTCTCACCACCCTCACCGCGGAGTTTCAGGAGCGACATGGCCGTGTCCCGACTCCCAAAGAGGCCCTCGACCTGGCACAGCAGGCGAACCTTGAGACCCGGGAGGCCAAGCACGAGCACCGCTCCCACGCCGACCAGCGCGAGCAGTGGGCCGCTGAAGCCGCGCGCGCTCTCGGCGGCCCGGATGCAGTCGACGAGATGGTCCAAGACGCCCTTCACCAGGTCGCGACACCGCGCGCAGAACTCTCGCCCGAACGCATCGCTGACCTGGCCGAGCAGGCCCTCGCAACTACCGAGGCTGCTCGCGCGACCTTCCAGTACGCGCACATCCGAGCCGAAGCTGAGCGCCTGGTCCGCTCGGCCGAGGTCCCACGCGCGACCGTCGACGACGCGGTCGAGGCTGTCACGAGCGCGGTCCTCTCAGGGGTGGACACCGTGGCCATCGGCAGCCCCGACTCGGTCCATGAGCCGGTCGCGATGCTTCGCGCGGACGGGTCCTCGCAGTACGCCACCCCGCGGAGCCAGCTCTACACCACCACCAGAGTCCAGAGCGCCGAACGGTTCCTCGTCGACGCCGCCCAGGAGCGCGGCGCACGCCGCGTAAGCGAGGTCGACGTGAGCGTCGCCCTGCTCACCGAGACCGCCAACGCACATGACCTCAACGAAGGGCAGCAGCAGCTCGTCCGCGCTATGGCGACCTCGGGCGCCCGCCTCCAACTCGCTCTCGCGCCGGCCGGGACAGGTAAGACCACGGCCATGCGGGCCCTCGCGACCGCCTGGACCGGGTCCGGCGGGAACGTTCTTTCGCTCGCGCCCTCCGCAGTGGCCGCGCGAGAACTGGCCGAGGCCACAGGAGCGGCGAGCAGCACCCTCGACAAGCTCGTCTGGGACATCGAGCACGACGAGGTCCGCGCCTCAAGCTCGCCATTCGCAGGGGTCGACGACAAGACGCTGATCATCATCGACGAAGCCGGAATGGCCTCGACGCCCGCGCTCGCAACCGCCGTTGCCTTCGCCCGCGAGCGCGGCGCAAGCGTCCGGCTCATCGGTGACACCCAGCAACTCGCTGCCATCGGCGCCGGGGGAGTGCTGCGCGACATCGAATCGACAGTCGGCGCCGATTCGCTCTACGAAGTCATCCGCTTTGCCTGCCCTGCAGAGGCCACAGCCAGCCTCGCTTTGCGCGACGGCCGTGCCGTCGAAGCGATCGGGTTCTACCTCGATCAGTCACGCGTTCGGGCGGCCAGCCCCATCAACGCCGTCGATGACATCTTCAATGCCTGGAGCCAGGCGCGCGCCACAGGTGACAACGCGCTCATGGTGGCTGCCGACAAAGACTCGGTGAACGAGCTCAACGCCAGAGCCCGCCTCGCCCGACTTGCCGGGGACAAGGTGAGCCGATCGGTAGCCCTCCGATCCGGCCTCGAGGCCAGCGCCGGCGACACGATCGTGACCAGGCGCAACAATCGGTCGCTCCGGGTCAGCGCGACCGACCACGTCAAGAACGGTGACCGGTGGACCGTCCAGCGTGTCCACCGGGACGGCGCCGTGACCGTCGTCCACGACGTCCTCAGGCGCAGGATCCGGCTGCCCGCGGACTACGTCGCAGATCACGTCGACCTGGGCTACGCCGCCACCGTGCACGGCTCCCAAGGCCAGACCGTCGACCGATGCTTCGCACTCGTGACGGGCGCGTGGGACCGCGCCGCCGCTTACGTCGCCATGACCCGCGGCCGCCTTGAGAACAGCGTCTACGTCGTCACCGGAGGCGACGGGGACCCGCACACCCAGATCACCCCCGATCAGGTCGAGCAGCCCACCGCGACCGACACTCTGCTCCAAGTCTTCGGTCGTGACAGCTCGGCCACTTCTGCCCACTCGGCCGCGGAAGACGCGGTCTCCCCGGTCGTCGAGCTGGCTCGCTTCGCGCGCATCTACGGCGACGGGCTCGGCAGGGCAGCGATCCTCATGGTCGGCCAAGACCGGTATGAGGAGATCGCCCGCGACACTCAGGTCCTCGCTCCGGGCATCAGCGACACTCCGAGCTGGGATCGGCTGGTCCAGCATCTGTGCGTCCTCGAGCTACGGGGGGAGGACGCTATTGGAACTTTCGCCACCGCGCTGGCCAGCCGGCCTCTCGTGGACGACCTCACAGACCCCTCGCGGGACGACGCCGCCGTGATGCTGTGGCGGCTCGACGACACCGACGCGAGCGGGGCCGGCCCACTCCCGTGGCTCCCGCCCATTCCCGACCCGATCCTGACCCACCCCGAGTACGGTCCCTGGCTCGAAGCTCGGAGCAAGCAACTCAGCGCCGCCGCGAGTGAGGTCCGCACGCTTGCCGACACGTGGACGGTGGAGACGGCGCCCGCGTGGGCGCAGCGCCTCCTAGGCCTCGACGGACGTTTGGTCGGTGACCTCGCCGTGTGGCGGGCAGCCCGCCACGTCCGCGACGACGACCTTCGACCCGTAGGGCGGGAGCCATCAGACCGGCGTGAACGCCGTCACTACAAGGGCCTCGTCGAGCGCCTCAAGCGCCACCGCGCAACGCTCACCGGGCCAACGCACCACTGGGCCGGTGTGCTCAACAGCCACCCTGCCCTCACGGCCGATCCCTGGTGGCCGGTCCTCGCCGACCGGCTCGACGAGCTCACCACAGGCGGGCTCGACCTCACCAACGCCGACGTCCTCCGAGCGCTCGAACAAGTCGCCGCTGAACATGCGAACGCCGCTCTCCGCGAGCCGACCGGCGACGACCCCGTTGACGCTGCGCCCGACCGCGTGGACGCCCCCACTGAACCGCCTGCGAGCGAGAGCACCGCCAACGGCTCGGAGAAGGCGCAGCCGGTCGAGGCCTCAGTCGTCGACGCGGAACGTCGGGCACGCGTCGTCGAGCTGCACCGGGCCGCCCACGAGTTCTACGCCGGCCACGCGGCCGGAAGCTGGATCGGCGGCTACCTGCGCGGTCGAGGTCTGGCGGGCATCATCGACAAGGCAGGCTACGCACCCCGCGGCCCCCGGGCGCTCGTCGAGCACCTGACCCAACTCGGACATAGTGTCGAGGACCTGGTGCAGGCGGGTCTCGCCGTCGATCGCGACGGCAAGGTCCGCGACACGTTCCGTGACCGGGTGGTGCTCACCGTCTATGCCACCGGCGCCGACGGATCACCCGAACCAGTCGCCTTCGTCGGCCGCGCACCCCAGGGGCACCCGGACTACGTGCCCAAGTACCTCAATACGCCAGGTACCGCCGCCTTCGTCAAGGGTGAGGTCCTGTACGGCCTCGCTGAGCACGTCGACGCCCTTCGGGCCGGCGCGATCCCGGTGCTCGTGGAGAGCCAGGTCTGTGCCGAAGCTGTCACCCTCGCCACAGGTGGCACCCACATTGGACTCTCGTCAGGAGGGACCTCCCTTACCGCCGACCAGGTCGCCGCGCTCGGCACGGTCGTCGACCTAGCGAGCACTCCGATCGTCGTCGCGACGGACGAGGACGTGGCCGGACGCAAGGCCGCCGTCAACGCCTGGCGGCTGCTCGTCGACGCCGGCGTCGAGGACCCCCGCTCGGTCCGGCTCACACGGAAGGACCCCGCCGAAGTCCTGGAGCAGGACGGCGCCGAAACACTCGCCACCACACTCGCCGAGACGTCTCCGCTGATCGGAACGGTCGTCAACGCTCACCTCGACAAGTGGGGATCAGTCCTCGACCACATCGACGGGCAGCTCGGCGCCCTCCGAGCGATCGCCCGCGACGCTGCGCGGGCCGCAGAGGACCAGCAGATCTATGCCACCGTCTTGACCCAGGTAGCGGTACCGCTCGATTCCGAGGTGGTCTCGGCCGCCTTCGACGAGGCCCGCGGCGTCGCCCACGCTCCGCTATCGAGTGACTTCGGGTCGGACGCGGCCGAGGCGCCGATCGAGGCCGAGGTAGGCGACAGAGAAGACAGCGACCTCCTGCGCGACGACCTTCTCGTGGAGGCCCTTCTCCACGCCGCTCTCGACCGACCACTGCCAGATGAGCACCAGGCCGCCGCACTGTGGTCACGTCTCAGTCCCCTCACCACGGGCAACCACCAAGCGGACAGCCCGACCCACCAGCTGCTTGCCACCGACCTCGACCTCAAGGACGCCGCCAAAATCATGGCCACCCCCGCCTGGCCAGCGATAGCGGCCCAGGTCCGGGCTGACGTGCGCGCCGGGCGCAGATCGACCCTTACCACCACGGCGATCGAGGTCGCAGACAGTGGCCAGACGTTCGAGAGCTCCGCCGCGTTCTCGGCCGCGGTCCTCGAGCGACTCCAAGCCCCTGATTCGGCCGAATCACCAGACCGAGCCCGTCTCGACGACCTCCTCGCGCGTGTCCGCGCGACTCGCGCGGAAACCCAGGAGCGTCTCCGCGAGCAGACCCAGCGGCGCGACGACCACGACAGGCCCGCGCCCCGCCACACCGGGCCCACGCCGACGGCCTAGAGGAAACGAGGCCCTGCTCCCGAGAAACTGTTGGGCGAGCGGTGTTAGGTCGCCGCTGCGCACTGCCCCCAGCGGCCCGCGCTAGCTGCACGGGCTTCGCCCTCCAGCGCCCGGTACCTGTCTAACCGAGCTGCCGGGGGAGTCCCGACCCACACCTCAGCAGCGCCCGACTCGACCAGGCTTGAGCCGAGGTCAGTCCCATCGAGCCGCACGTATCGGAGCAGACGCCCGTATCGATCGCGGTCAGGCTGCGTCGGGTCGACCACGAGGACGACCTGGTCCGCCGAGCGGACCAGCTGGGCAGTCAGCGTCGTCGCTTCATCTGCGTAGCACTCGTACTGGTCGACCTCAGGCGTGTCGACCGCGAGCAGTCTCACGCGCTCCTGCGCGCCCCGAACAGTGACCCGCAAGGTGTCGCCGTCAATGACGGCGGCCGCGGACGCTCGCTGTCGGAGCGAGGTGGCCGGAGGCGCGTCGTCTTGTTGACGACGGTCTTGCCCGCCGCCGCCCTGCATCGCCGCGACGACGGCGATTCCCAGCGCAAGTGCGGTCACGCTGCCCGTTGCGCCAGCGCTCCGGCGCCAGTGACCACGTACCCAGCGCCCGCTCCGGTAGTGGCCGGTCACATAAGGCATATCCGTACCACCCGCTCTCTGCAGCCGATGATGCCCTGAACCACCGACACCCCAGTTGATCAGTGGGAGACTCCACGTCATGGACGACCAGGCCGCGATCCTCGCCCGACGCGTCGCCCTGGCCGCCTCCGCTTGGTTCAACGCGCCGGCCGACGTCGAGGCCTACCGCCGGCTCGCGGCCGCGGTAGGGGAGTGGAACACCTACGCCGCCCCGCAGCTCGTCGACGACGACCTGCTCGACGAGCTCGCTGACCAGCACCCACCGACGCCACTCGGCGACGCCGTGCCTGACCTCGAGGCCGCGCTGCGGCGCGCCGCTCGCCGCATGCTCTAGCGATTTCGGGGCAGGAGCTGGTTGCCCGCTGCGATACTGCGCCGCATGTCTCGGTTACGCAGGATTCAGGCGCCCGGCCTTGGAGCTGGGATCGCGCTCGCGGGTGTCGGCGCGGTGCTTGTTGTCGTCGGACTGATGTGGGTCGCGGCCGGGCTCAGCACAGGGGACTGGTGGCCCCTCAACGGTGTCAAGGGTCCCGGCGTCGAGTGGGGCGAGGTCGCGAAGATCGCGATCCCTGGCGCGGCGCTCGTCGCGGCGGTCCTCGCGGCCGTGCTCGCCGGATACGGCCACCAGGCGCGCCTCGAAGAGCTCACGCTCAGCCGCGACGCCGACGTCACCGACCGATACACCAAGGCGGTCACACAGCTCGCAGACCCGAACCCCGCCATCTCGCTTGGTGGTCTGTTCGCACTAGAACGCATCCACGGAGACTCCGAACGTGACCGCGCCACCATCGAGCGTCTCCTGGAGGCCTACATAGTGGAAGCGACCGCGGCCGAAGCCGGGGCCGTCCGCTACACCCGTGCCTCTCCCACAGTGGTCGGCGCTGTCCAGGTCTACGGCCGCCTCCAGGGCGATCGGCAGCCTTTGTCGATCACCGAGGTCAACCTGAAGGCCGCGAACCTACGCGGCGTAGGCCTCACCAGCGCCAACCTCGACAACGCCTACCTCGAAAGCGTTGACCTCAGCAGTGCCAACCTCACAGGCGCCAACCTCACAGGCGCCAACCTCACCGACGCCAACCTCTTCGGCGCCAACCTCACCGACGCCAACCTCTTCGGCGCCAACCTCACCGACGCCAACCTCACCGACGCCAACCTCACCACCGCCAACCTCTTCGACGCCAACCTCACCACCGCCAAACTCTTCGGTGCTCGCCTCGACGGCGCCATCCTCGCAGGCGCCATCCTCAGCCGCGCCGACCTCTTCGGCGCCGACCTCACCGGCGCCATCCTCAGCCGCGCCATCCTCGACCGCGCCAACCTCACCACCGCCAACCTCACCCGCGCTCGTCTCAACGGCGCTCGCCTCGACGGCGCTCGCCTCACAGGCGCCGACCTCTTCGGCGCCGACCTCACCGGCGCCAACTTCACCGAGGCCGCCCTCACCGGGGCCAACCTCAGCGAGGCCGACCTCGCCGAGCACCAGGGCCTCGACAAGGCGATTGGGCTCGGTGAAGCGATCGGCCTGGACACAGCGATGGGCCTTCCCCTCACCTTCCAACCAGCCACGGTCCTGCCGCGTACGGCCACGAGGAACTGATGCGACGACGAGGCCTACCGGGGTAGCGGCTAGGGGAGCGCGTTGGTCCGGAGCGGCGTGACGTTGAGGAGTAGCTGGCCAGCTGGGACCCAGCGGTCGGACTCGAGGGCTAGGGCGTACCCCTCGGCGGCGACCGCATCGTGAATGCCTGCCCCGCGCAGTTCCTCGCTGGCCTGCTCAGCTGTCGCGTTACTCCAGATGCTGGGGACGTGGCGCTGGCCACCGCCTTGCGCTGCGAGCTCGAGTGCCGGGCGCAGGTAGGTCGATCGCATTTTGGCCTCGTACCGGTTGATCCATCGCGGCCCTTGTTCTTTGTGGGCTTGGGAGATGACCCACAGGACTGTCATCGCGAAAATCCCGATCGCCGCGATCACAGGCACCCATACAGAAACGTTCTCAAAGGGCTCAAGGTTCATCGGTTCCACCACTTTCCGAGGTTGTGTCTGACTGATTCTTCCTGCCCCCACCGACAATCGGTGCGGCCTAGCTGGCTGGTGTTCGCGTCGTCCCGCTCGACGTCATTCCTTGGTGCTGTTATCGAGTCGTTCTAGCGGGGTTCCGGGGAGGTCGGCGGGGGAGGGGACGTCCATGACGGCGGCGTCGATGAGGCGAGCGGTGAGGGAGTTGAAGTCCTCCAGCTCGCGGTTGGGTCGGTAGGTCTCGACGTCGACGACGATCTCGACGGGTACGTTCAGGCCGTCGAGCTGCGCGGCGGCGTGCTCGATGTGTGTCTTGAGCGCGGCGCCGTACTCCCGTGCCTCGCGTAGTCGTAGCTCCTCGAGGCGGTCTTCGTCGTCGAGGCCGAGCCGCTGGTCGCGTTCGTTGACCAGCCGGTAGTACTCGGCCTCGGCCTCGGGGGTCTTGGAGATCCATGCGCCTTCTGAGGATTCCTCGAGCCACTGAGCTCCGGCAGCGATGCCCTGCTCGGAGGTACCAGAGGCGCGGAGCGAGTCCTTCCACGCCTCGAGGGACCAGGCGGGCGCGGCTGGGTCGTGGGGCTGCCACTCGCCGCTGCTGTCGCGGTCGTAGATCCATGCGTAGGTGGCCAGGTCGACCTCGGGCTCGCGTTCCTCGGCAGCGGTGATGCGTTCGCGGATCGCGCGAAACGCGGTGTCGTACTCGCTTCCGGTCTCGGTGTGATCGGCCAGGAGCTCGTCGACGTGGAGGGTGATCCGCAGCGGCTCGGTGCGGTGGGCCCACAGGCCTGCCTCGTCGGGGCCGACGGTGGACTCCAGCAGCTGCTCGACGCCTGCGGCCTCCCAGGAGCCGGGCCGCCCGGCGAGCGCGACTCCTATCCCGCCGACGTTCGCGGCCGCGCCGGCCAGGGCGAGGGTCACGAACTCGGCCCAGTCGGTCGGCTCGGTCCGAGTCGGGTCGACCTCCCACGCCCCGCCAGGCGTCGACGACGCCCCGGCGCGGCCGTCGGGGTCCTCGACCCGTCGCAGCACCGGCCGGGGGAGACGTGCGGCCGCGGTGAGCGTCGTCACCGCCTGGGCCAGCAGGTCGGCGTAGGCGTCGGAGTACTCCGCGCTACCCATCACCGCAGGCGACCCGGCGGTGGCGGGGACCTCGACCTTCCCGTAGGCGATCGGGTTGCGTGAGTCGTTGTGCAACGGGTCCGGCTGGCCGACCAGCGGGTGCCCGGGCAGCGGCCGGCCCTCGACCGCGACCCGGTCCTCGAGGTGGAACGAGACCCCCTCGACGGTCCCGACCTGGACCACCCGGCCGTCGTAGACGATCAGCGCGAGCGCACAGTCGGCGACCTTGTCCAGGCGCGCCTTCCACACCCCACGTCCCCGCAGCCACAGCTGCGCCGGACTCAACCCCTCGGCGTAGCCGATCAGGTCCCGGCCGAGCGCGTCGCCCGGCGGGGCCGGCTGCTCCGGTCCCAGCCGCATCCGAACCGCTGACACCTGACGACGGGGGAGATGCAACGTCGATTCGGTCATGCACCGACCGTACACCCAGGCGTCTGACTATGCAACTAGTTAACTGGTCGTTTTGTCATAACGACAGTTAACGGCGATATATCACGATATATCGTGTTCCGATTTTTTTGCCATCTCCCTTGGCGGCGGTCTATCTGGTGACAATGAAGGACAGAACCGTCAGGGCGAAGGGGGCGGTTACGAGAGCTGTCCCCAGGAGCCCCAACCCCCACATGAGTCCCCTGCCGTTGGACGCTGTTCGGTTGGCCACGACGTCTTTCACGCCGACGCCGACGAGGAAAAGTCCTCCCGCAAGGCCGAGCCACGCAGAAATGGTCTCCGAACGTGTCGGGCTGATGTCTTCCGTATCCCCTCCCAACGACCACGCCACAAAGACCGCCAGGACCAGGACGCCCAGGTAGAGCACGGCGATAAGGGCAGCGACCCCCTCCGAGTCCTTCTCCGGGGAGGTCGGTCGGTCTCCCGCAGGCCCCCCATCTCCAGGGGCGCTCATGGCCGCATCCGTCGGCCGGTGGCGTCTTCGATCTGTTTCCAGGTGCATCCGATACGCCTGGCCATTGCTGCGGTGCTACGCACTCCGGCGCGTGCGCGTTCCCATTGGAGAAGGGCATCTGCGAGCGCCTCGGTGTGCTGAGAGTGTCCTGACGGGGCGGTGACCGCATCGGGTAGCAGGGTCTTGGTCATCTTCAGCACCACCGCGTGGCTGCGCCCGAGGGTGCTTCCGATCAGATGCCAGGAGAACCGGGCCTCGCGGGCCTTTGTGATGCTGAGTGCCAGCTCTTCCAGCGCGTAGGAGCGCCGCGCGGCCGCCGCGCGCAGCTCGTGCAGCGCCTGCTGGCCCATGTCGTACGCACCGTCTGCTGGGAGGGCTCCCCATCGAGCTGCTGCTGTCTTTGCTGACACGCCGGCCGCCTTGCAGATCGCGCTCCGTGCGATTCCGGCTGTCCTGCAGCGGTCTACGGCTTGCGCCAGTTGGCGGCTGGTCTCGGCGGCCGCGTGGTTGCGCTCGACGACGTCGTCCAGTTCGGGGCCCGTTTCGACTCGCGTGAGGCCCTGGACCGCGGTCGACCAGTGCGCCTGCGCGCCTTGTCTAGTCATCCCGGCGACGCTGCCGATGTCCGCCCACGTGTGCCTGGCCATCCACGCCTTCAACACGGCCTGCTCGACCTCGTGCTCGCGTTCGGCCAGCGTGCGCGATGCGACGCGGATCCGTTCAATGGTCTGCGAGATCGGATCGTCGTGTGGATCGATCGGCGCTTGGTCTGTCTGGCGGTCTGCCACTGCAACGTTCTCCGGCATCACTTTCTCCCTCTGTTTACTGAGCGGCTGCTAGGTCGGCTACTACTGCGGGATGGTCGCTGTCGATTCGGATCGTTCGATGGCCTGTTGCTGTGAGTCCGGGCGTGAAGAAGATGTAGTCGACGTACGAGGCTTCCAGCGGGCCGAGGGCCTGGAACGTCGAGCGGATGCCGTAGCGGCCCAGAACCGCCTGCGGGCCCCATCCGTAACCTCGGCCTTGATTCGGCCGGTATCCGGAGTTGAAGTCACCGCCGACGACGACTGGCCCGTAGCCACTGAGCTGGCTGACCACGGTGGCGAGCTTCTCCATCCCTCGGACGTACTCCGCCTCGCGCGTTTGCGGTGAACGGCCGCCGTAGGGCCTGCCAGCGTTCGTCATGGCGTGCGCCGAGACACCCGATAGGTATGTGCCGTCGGCGCCGCGCAGAAGCACCCACTGGACCCATCGGTTATCCCACGACCCGGCCCTCGGGCCGCTCGTGATCTTCACGCGCCCCTTGCCCGCGAGTGTCCATCTGTCGGTGCGCCAGCTGATTGCTGTGCCCCGGCTCTCCGAGACCGGCCAGACCGTGTTGGGATCGCGCCACGTCGCGTACCCGGGAGGGGTGAGCAGCGCATCAGACCGCCGGAACCCCTCATTCCAGGTGATGATGTCCGGTCCAAGGCTGGCGAGTTTCGCCCGCGTGGCCAGGAAGCTGGACCGTGACCTGTTGCCCTTCACGTTGGCCTGGATCACCCGAATCCCGGTGCCGGGCACGGCCTGCGAGCCCACCGGGACCACCACGGGCTGACCAACGTGCTCGGCCAGCCACGTGGTGGGGTTGATGTTGTCCTCGTAGATCGACCCGTTTTTCGGGTGGACCTCGAAGTGCAGATGGCATCCCGTGCTGTTCCCGAGGGTGCCGACCTCGCCGATCTGCTGGCCCGCCGTCACCACGTCACCGTTTGAAACGGTCACGCTCTGCATGTGGCCGTACCAGGTCGTGAGTGAGGTCGGTCCGGTCGACACCTTGGTGAGGAATGGTCCCGCCCACGACGACTTTTCGATCGACACCGTGCCGCCGGTCGCAGCCACGACGGGAGTGCCGCAGCTGACGGAGAAGTCGGTCCCGGTGTGCCGGTTCTTCCAATTTGAGCCGGCGTCTCCCCAGTTCTTCCGGTCGTAGTCCGCACCGTTCGCGATCGGGTACACGACGGTGCCGGCACCGGCCGTCGCGACCGGGGTGCAGCCGAGCGCGGCCTTCCAGGGAGAGAGGGCTGGGGTGAGCGCACCGGTGCCGGTCGCGTCGCGCTTGACGTTGATGTGGACGTGGTCGAGGTGGTTGGCGGTGCCGCTTCCGCGGTCCTCCATCGCCCGCCAGCCTTCGTCTGCTCGTTCGGTCGACCAGATTCGTTGGTACCAGATGATGTAGTCGACGCCGAGGCTCGCCGCGTTGGCCCGGGCGTAGGCAGCCAGGGCGTCGCCCTGCCGCTTGCCCGCGCTGTTCAGCGGCACCATGAAGTCCGCTGCCAGACCTGCTGGGTGCCCATCCATATCCGTGGCGGACTCTCGGTAGCCTCCGACGGTCCTGATGCCGAACATCGGCGCGAGGGTGTTCACCAGGTTCCGAAGTTGCGGTGTCACCTGGCCCAGGCCGTACCGGTCGCCGTCGGTGTTGTCGACCGCCATCTGCACTGACCCGCCGTCGGTGGCCAGGAGCGCCGCGACCACCTCGACTGCGTCGTCCCAGAACTTCTCGTAGTGGTAGGGGTCGGCGTTGATCTGAGTCCGGTGTGCCGCGATCGTCGGTGGCAGGGATTCCCATCCCTCGACCTTCATCAGTGCTCGAAAGAAGTTCAGGGAGCTGATTCGTGGGTCCATCCGGTCCTCGAGGCTCCCCCAGGCGCCGTTTGCGCGCTGCTGGAACAGCCCTCGAGAGTCCGGACCGGCCGAGTCGCCGTAGTCGAGGACTCGCAGGCCCGACTCCCCCATTGCCGTCATCACGCCGATCGTTTGGCCGTGGCGGGAGATGCCGATCTCCGCACCTGCGTTGATGATCGCGGCCGCGTTCTCGATCTGCTCGCCGCTCCAGGCTCCCACTGAGGCCGGGAGTGCGCCGGTCACCGTGCCGGCACTCGTGCCTCCCGGCACGCCGCACGTGCTGCCGGGAGGCTGCGAGCCGCCGATCATCCCGACCAGGGTGAGCAGGCCGATCAGCATCACCCCGATCAGGCATCCGGCGACTACGGCGACCTTCTTCATGGCGCCTCGGCCGCCGCCAGAAGATCGCCGTCCGTGCTCCCAGGCGCAGCTGTCGGTTGGAGCACTTCGGTGAGGTCCATCCGGTCCATGACCCACCCCGACTCGACCGTCGTCCGCGTCAGCGTGACGGCGATGACTCCGCGCGTGGTGTCAACGTCGACGACCGTGTAGGTCGGCGTTGTCGCCGTCGCATCGTCGGCGACCTGTGCGGACAGCACCTCGAGTCGAGGCACCGTCGTCGGGTCGGTCCACGCGTAGGCCTGCTGAGCTGATGCGGAGAGCAGCGGTTCCAGGTTGCGCCACCACGCTTCCGCAGTCAGGTCGGGCCGGGCCCATAGCGCCACGACTCGTCGAGCAGCTGACGTCGCGACCGTGCCCGCGCCCTCGATCGGCGTTGTGTCGTGCTCGTGCCCGGGCTCACCGTGCGGGATCGCGACCCCTGATGGCTGGTTTGCGGCGTCGCCCGGGTCGGTCGGTCGTTGCTCGCTCGTCGAGCACGATGCGAGCGCCACGAGGGCGGCTCCTGTTGCCAGGAGCCGCCGCGCGATCATCGCGACGGCCATGACGGGCAGCCCTTCGACGGGTTAGCCAGGGCGATAGTGCGGCGGTCGGTCGGGCGCACGGTCTCGGAGGTGCGATGTCCGTTGCGGCATCCGTTGATCGGGTAGAAGGTCGACATGATCCGCGTGATCGTCGGGTACAGCGCGCGGTCGTGCCAGAAGGACATCGCATCGTCGTCCTCCTCCGCGGACTTCGCGGCGGCTGCCCGCCACGCACTTCGCAGGGCGGCTAGTTCCTCGACGACGCCACCGTGGCTTGGCCAGCACGGTGCGACGCATTCGCTCAGCTCGTAGGTGGTGAGCAGCCCGTCGACCCAGTCCGCAAGGGCCGCCCAGTCGTCATCGGTGGCTCGCAGCGCCCACGCCGTCGGTTCGGCCTCGCTCCCACCCCCTCCTGTCGGCCGGCTGGACCGTTTCGTCAGGACCTTCACCGACTCGGCGAGCGAGCCAACGGCATCGGTGATGTCCGTCGTGTGGGTCCGCAGCTCCGCGATGTCAGTCTCGGCCGCCCTCAGCCGGCGCTCGACCTCTGCCCCCGGCACGGTCATGCCTTCGTTCCTTCCACATCGATGAGGTGATTCGGCCGAATCAGGCCCTGTGCGCGGGCGTGCGCTGCTCGCCGATCGGCGACCGTGGCCCGATCCGCCTCGAGTTGTTCGGCGTTCGGTGACCGGAACCAGGGGTCGAGTTCGATGACCATCGGCGCTGCGTTGCGGTACAGCAGGAGTCCTGTTCCGCTCTCGAGCATCCGCAGCTCGTCGGAGCGCAGCACCTCGCGTTGACGGTGTGTGTCGTCGTCGACGTCCACCTTCCCGGTCAACTCGCTGTAGCGGCGCAGCGAGGTAGGCGACTTCAGGCCAGCAAGTGCGAGTTCAGCGCACTGCTCCAGGAGGATCTGGCCTCGGTCGCCCCAGCGTGATCGCGTCTGGAGTTCGGACTGAAAGGCCAGGATCAGCTGGACCCCGAGCTTGCGCACTTCCGACGCCAGCTCCGGCGCCTTGTCGATCGGCGCGATGTTCGCGAACTCGTCTCCCACCACACGCAGCGGAGGGTCAAGCTTCCCGTACTTCATCGTCGGTGCTGCGGCCTTCACCGCGTCCATCACTTCTTGGAAGAGCATGGTGCACAGCGGCCCCACGTTCGTGGCGGACGAGTCGTCCGAGATCAGAACCAAGGTGTCGGTCGACCTGACGAACTCGCCGGCGTCGAACTCCGGGACCCCCGGCTGAGGGCTCACCCACCGTGTAACGGCTTTCAAGGTCAGCGGCTCCACCGCCTGCTGAAGCGTCTGCCGTGAAGAGGAGACCGTCTCGACCGCGCCAGTTGATACAGCGACCAGCATGTCGGCCCACCCCTGCTCAGCTCGCGGGTCGGCACTCTCACTGATGAGTCGCGCCGCCACCTTCCCCTCGATATCGAGATTGGCCGTCCACCGCAGCACCTCGCTCATGTCCCGACCCGACAAGGCAGCTGCGTGCAGCATCCGCGAGAGAGCGATCATCGCGTTGTGCTGGAAGAAGCCCGCGTTCGTCGAACCGCCCTTGTCGGATTTCAGCCCCGCGGCGAAGGCGATCCCTCGTGCCAGTGCGGTCTTACCGTCCTCGCAGCCGCCGACGGCGTTCCACACCATCGGCTCGGGCCAGGACGCTCTGTTGAGAGGGTCGAAGACCCACAGCCGACCGAGGCGAGCCCTGCTCGTCGCGATCAGATCGAGGATCGAGACCTCGTTCGACGTCACGACGAGCGCCCCTGGTGCTGCCAGCGCGGCCGGGATCATCACGAGGGTCGACTTGCCACCACCCGTTGACGCCATCACCACCAGGTGGTCGTCATGGGGCAGCACGAGCTCGCTCCCGCTCGCCTTGTCGCGACCGACCCGAAGGCCAATCTCGTCCAGCTCGACCTTCTCTCGAATCGCGGCCGACAGCCCGGGCCGAGTCTGTGCTGCGCTCTCGCGCACCGCGGTCTCGCCCAGTGCGGCCTCGGCTTGCTCCTTGGAGGCCAGACCTCGACGTTCGGCGTCACCTGAGGACCGGCGCTTCCGCAGCAGCCAGATCACCCCGGCGCCGGCCGCCGCCACCGCGGCGAGGAACGCACCGAAGAGCGCCCACGTACCACGACCTGCGCCCCCGATGAGCACGTCGATCGAGCCCGCGACGTCGACCACTCCGACACTGCCGGACGTGAGAACCACCGCGGCGTGCCAACTGCCGATCGCACACAGCGCGATCAAGGCGACGACTACATTCCCGGCCGTGTGACTCGCGACGCCCTGGTCCTCGCTCATCAGGAAGCACCGCCTACGAGCATTCCGCTGTCGGTCCTGGTCAGCTCGGCCTCGAGCGCCGAGCGGACGTGCTCGACCACAATCTCTGGCCGAGACCCGACCTTGAGCAGGTGGGTGCCCTGGTCAAGTGAGGAGAGTGCCTCGACCGACCCTGGGTCCAGCCCGTAGAGCTCACCGCACGCGACGGCGTCCTCGCGGCGGTCCTGTCGGTAGATGTGGATCGTCTCAGGCTCTTTGAGCAGCGATCGGGCAGCCGAGCTGTTCGGCATCTGAGCGATATTGTGCATCGCGGCGACATTGCAGAGCCCGAGCCCTCTGGCGACCATCTGGTTCGCGTTGATCTGCCGCGAGATCGGGCCGGTCACGAGGTCCCAGCCCTCCTCCAGCAAGAAGTTCGTGCCGTGGCCACGGTCCTTGCGCAGCGTCCCGAGCAGCCACGCCTGCGCGACGACAAGAACCAGTGCCGTCGCCGGCCCGTCCGCCGGCAACTGCGAGATGTCGAAGACGGTCAGTTTCGAGTTCAGTTGCACGTCGTCGCTCGTGGGCCCGTCGAAAAGACCAGCGAGATCGTCAGAGACGGCGCCGATGAGAAGCTGGCGCACCTCGAGGCCAGCCTGGTGCACCCGCTCTTTCGCCGCCGCCGAGTAGTCCGACCAGGCATCGTCGCCGTCGACGACGCCTAGGCGGCTCTCGATGTCTCCGAGCACCGGCACACGATCATCGCGTGCCGCGTCTCTCAGAGCGCGCTTCACTGCTTTCCGGAGGGCGTCCTGCGCCCACGAGTCCAGGGTTAGGTCGGTCCCGCTGGCACGCTCGGCCATCGCCTTCACCAGACGGAACGCGCCGCCCGCCCCGACGACGTCGAGGATGCGCGGATCGAGTGGGTTCAGGCGTGTGCCGCCACCGCCCGCCCGGAATCCGAACACCGACCCGCCGAATCGTCTGCTCAACTCGCAGTATTCGCCCTCGCCGTCCCGGTCCTTGCGGTCGAGCACGACGCCCCGCCGCTTCTTCACGATGCAGGGCCGAAGCCAGTAGACGGTCTTCAGGAGCGAGCTCTTCCCCGAGCCGATGTCTCCGAGCACCACCACATGGGGCGAGGTGATGAGCTTCTCCTCGTAGGCGGTGAACGAGTCGTGCGCGACC
>NZ_JBBMMC010000025.1:0-38065 GCF_037936805.1 Nocardioides epinepheli
GATGCGCTTCCCCGCCGACCAGTCCGGCCAACCCACCGTCGTGGTCGACCCCGCCACCGACACCCCCGACCTGACCACCGGCCTGACCAGCGAGACCGTCGCCGACGAGCCCACCGCCTGGGAACGCGCCCGCGACCTGGCCGGCACCCCCTTCGACGTCGCCACCGGTCCCCTGGTCCGCTGGACCCTGCTCGCCTGGCCCAGCGCCACCGACGACACCACCGAGCACCTGCTCGTCGTCGTGGCCCACCACCTCATCACCGACGGCTGGTCCCTCGACCTCCTCGTGGGCGAGCTGACCCGCGCCTACCACGCTTCGGCGTCCGGCCTCGAGGCCGACCTGCCCGAGCTCCCCGTCGGCTACCGCGACTTCGCCCACTGGCAGCGCGAACGCCTCACCGGCGACCGGCTCGACCAGCATGTCGGCTTCTGGCGGGAGCGCCTGGCGGGTCTGGAGCCCCTCGACCTGCCCACCGACCATCCGCGGCCCCCCGTCCAGGAGTTCGGCGGCGCCGACCACCCGTTCGTCATCGACGCCGAACTCGCCGAGCGACTGCGCGACCTCGCGCGGAGCCATGGGGCCACGCTGTACATGGTGCTGCTCGCCGCGTTCGGGGTCGTGCTGGGCCGGTGGTCGCGGCAGGACGACGTCACGATCGGCTCACCGATCGCCGGACGGGTCTCGCCCGACGTCGAGGACCTGATCGGCATGTTCGTCAACCTGCTGACGATGCGGGTGCGCCTGGACGGCGACCCGAGCTTCGCCGATCTGCTGCGCGCCACGCGGGAGGAGGTCCTGGGCGCCTTCGACCACCAGGAGCTGCCCTTCGAGCAGCTCGTCGGTGAGCTGGATCTGCCCCGTGACGTGTCTCGCTCACCGCTCTTCCAGGCGGTCCTGACGCTGCAGAACTTCTCGCGGCGTGCGGCGTCGCACTCCTCGGCGGACCTGGAGGTCACCTGGGGTCCGGTCGCCACTCCCGCCACCCGGTTCGACCTGGAGGCCCAGCTCGTCGAGGTCGAGGACGGTCTGGTCGGGACCCTCACCTACTCCACCGCGCTGTTCGACGAGGAGACGATCGCCCGCCTGGCCGGCCACTGGCTCACGGTGCTCGAGGCCGTCGCCGACGACCCGGCGCAGCCGTTGGCCCGGATCCCCCTGGTGGGCGACGCCGAGCGCGCCTTCCTCCTCGGTCCCTGCAACCCGGCCGGGCCGGTGGCGCCCCCCGACGTCACGGACGACACGACGCTCCCCCGGCTCGTGCTCGCCCAGATCCGGCGCACCCCGGAGGCGGTCGCGCTCCGGGCCGGCGGCACGTCGATCACCTACGGCGAGCTGGGACGTCGTGCCGCCGCGGTCGCCACGGGCCTGCGAGGACGCGGAGTCGGCCCGGACGTGCTGGTCGGCATCGCGTGCGAGCGCTCCATCGAGCTGGTGGTCGGAGTGCTCGGGATCCACCTGGCCGGCGGCGCGTACGTCCCGCTGGACCCCGAGTACCCCGAGGAGCGGCTGCGCTTCATGGCCGAGGACGCCGGCTTCGCCGTGATCCTCACCCAGCGCGCCCTGCTCGACTCGCTGCCCCTCCCCGACGGCGTCACCGCGCTGGCTCTCGACGACGCCGCGCAGTGGCCCACCGACGAAGCCGTGGAGGCGATCGACCCGGCCGGCCACGGCCTGCGGGCCCGCCACGCCGCCTATGCGATCTACACCTCCGGGTCCACCGGACGCCCGAAGGGCGTCCTGAACGAGCACGCCGCCGTGGTGAACCGGCTGCGCTGGATGCAGGACACCTACCGACTCACCGGCGACGACGTCGTGATCCAGAAGACGCCGACGAGCTTCGACGTGTCGGTGTGGGAGCTGCTCTGGCCGATCATGACCGGAGCCACGATGGTGCTCGCCGACCCGGGCGGACACAAGGATCCGGCCTACCTGCGCGAGCTCATCGTCTCCGAGGGCATCACCGTGGCGCACTTCGTGCCCTCGATGCTGCGCGTCTTCCTCGACGAGCCCGGCGCGCACGAGTGCACCTCGCTGCGCGCGGTCGTCACCAGCGGTGAGGAGCTGCCCGTCTCGGTATCGGCGCGATTCCTCCAAGCGCTCCCCGGCACCGAGCTGCACAATCTCTACGGGCCGACCGAGGCCGCGATCGACGTGAGCCACTGGCCGGTGGCGGCGGCCGAGCTCGAGGGCGAGATCCGCGTGCCCATCGGCCGGCCGATCGACAACATCAGCCTGCACGTCGTCGACGAGCGCACCGAGCTGGTGCCGGTGGGGATACCCGGGGAGCTGGTGATCGGCGGGATCGGCGTCGCCCGGGGCTACCTGGGCCGTTTCGGGCTCAGCGCCGACCGGTTCGTCCCCGATCCGTACGGCCCTCCCGGCTCGCGTCTGTACCGCACCGGCGACCTGGTGCGCCGCCGTCCCGATGGCAGCCTGGACTTCCTGGGCCGTCTCGACGACCAGGTCAAGCTGCGCGGCCAGCGCATCGAGCTGGGCGAGATCCAGGCGGTCCTGCGCGAGGATCCGTCGTGCACGGACGCGGTGGTCGTCGTACGGGAGGACTCCCCCGGCGACCAACGGCTGGTGGCCTACGTGGTGCCCTCGGGAGAGGCCACCGCCGACGAGCTCGACCTGGTGGCACTCAAGGAACTCGCGAAGCGCCGCCTGCCCGAGTACATGCGGCCGCAGGCCATCGTCCCGCTCGACGCGCTGCCGCTCTCCAGCAACGGCAAGCTCGACCGGCGGGCTCTTCCGGCACCCACGTATGCCAGCACTGCAGCCGAGTACTCCGAGCCGGCCACCGACCACGAGCGTCTGGTGGCCCGGATCTGGTCGGAGGTGCTGGACCTCGACCGGGTCGGGCGCGACGACGACTTCTTCGACCTCGGCGGGCACTCGCTCCTGGCCACCCAGGTCGCCACCCGCCTGCGCACCGAGCTGGCGGGCACCGGCGTCGAGATCTCGGTCGTCGACCTGTTCCAGGCACGGACGCTGCGCGAGCTCGCCGCCCTCATGGACGCCGGCGATCGCGGGCCCCGCGGCCTCCTGGTCGAGCTCACCCCGAAGATCGCACCGGCCAAGCGAGTCCGCTCCTACGTGTGCGTGCCCTACGGCGGCGGCAGCGCGGTCGTATACCAGCCCCTGGCCGATGCACTCCCGGCCGGCCACAGCCTCTACGCGGTCTCGATCCCCGGCCACGACGTCGGACTGTCGGAGGAGTCGCTGGGCTTCGAGGGTCTCGTCGAGCGCTGCCTGGAGGAGGTCATGGAGACCGTCGAGGGCCCGCTGGTGCTCTACGGGCACTGCGGGGTCGGCGGCGCCGCGACGATCGAGCTGGCCCGGCGGCTGGAGGCGTCCGGGCGCGAGGTCGAGGCGGTCTACATCGGCGCCATCTTCCCCTTCGCCAAGCCCAAGGGCCTGTTCTCGCTGATCGCGAAGGTCCAGGACCTGGCCACCAACACCGGATCGATCAACCGGCTGAAGTCGCAGGGCGTCGACATGGACGAGATCGACCCGGCCCAGGCCGATCGGATCATCTCCGCGATGCGCTCCGACGCCCGCCAGGCCGAGGCCCACTTCACCTCGCTCCTCGAGGCCGACGTCGACCATCTCGCCGCTCCGGTGATCTCCGTCGTCGGCGACCGCGACCCGGCCACGGAGTACTTCGAGGAGCGCTACGAGGAGTGGCACTTCGTCGCCGACCGGGCCACGGTCGTCCTGCTGCACGAAGCCGGGCACTTCTTCCTCAAGTACCGCGCGGAGGAGCTCGCGAAGATCGTCACCGAGATCCATCCGGCCGTGGAGCGCGGCACCGTCGAGCAGGAGCACGGGCTGGATGCTCGCGGGACGTCGGCGACCTGGTCGGTGCGCGGGACCAGCGACCGACGTCCCGGCGCGCCGGTGCGGCCGAGGACCACCGACGCGACCCTCGGCCGCTTCCTGACCGTGGTCCTGGCCCAGCTCATCTCGATGCTCGGCTCCACCCTCACCTCGTGGGCGATCCCGGTGTGGATCTTCCTCGAGACCGGGTCGGTCCTCGACTTCGGTCTGCTCTGGGTCGTGTCGATGGTGCCCGGCCTCCTGGTCGCGCCGCTCGCGGGGGCGGTGGTGGACCGGGTCGACCGAAGACGGGTGATGCTCGTGGCCGGTGTGTGTGCCGCGGCGTCGCAGGGTCTGGTCGGCCTTCTCGTGTGGGCTGACGCAGTTCAGGTCTGGCACATGTACGTCTTCGCCGTGGTGCTCTCGGTCGTGCTGACCTTCCAGCGGCTCGCCTACACCGCGGCGGTCCCACAGCTGGTGCCCAAGCGCTACCTCGGCTACGCCAACGGCGTCCTGCAGCTGGGCAACGGGCTCGCCCGGGTGACCATGCCGATCCTGGCCGCCGGACTGATGGCCGCGATCGGTCTCGGGGGCATCCTCCTCATCGACGTCGTCTCCTACGCCGTGGCGCTCTCGGTGCTCGCCTCGGTCCGCTTCCCGAACGCGATGGGATGGGTCCGCCGCGAGAGTCTCGGAGCCGAGATCCGCGAAGGCTTCCGGTACTCCTGGCAGGTCAGCGGCCTGCGACACCTGCTCGTCTACAGCGCGATCATCAACATCTTCCTCGGCGCCCTCCTGGTGATGGCCGTGCCGCTGGTGTTGTCCTTCGGCGACCTTCGCGATGTCGGAGTGGTCTCCGCCATCGACGCGGGCGGCCTCGTCCTCGGTGGACTGCTGCTGTCGATCTGGGGCGGGCCACGCCAGCGTCGCGTGCTCGGCTTCCTCTGGGCGGCGGTGCTGATGGGGGCGTTCGCGATCGTCACCGGCCTCGACGCGTCGGTTCCGGTCGTGGCGATCGGCGTCAGCGGCACCGCACTCGGCCTCGCCATCCACCAGGGCATCGGCGCCACGATCATCCAGGTCAAGGTCCCCCAACGCTTCCACGGCCGGATCTTCGCGATCAACCAGATGCTGGCCTGGTCCACCCTGCCCATCGCCTTCGGCGTGGTCGCGCCGTTCGTCTCGACGTACTTCGAGACGCTGCTCACCGACGACGGCGCACTGGCCGGCTCGGTGGGCGCCGTGATCGGCACCGGCGAGGGACGCGGGATCGCGTTGCTCTACGTGGTCTTCGGGATCGCCATCGTCGCGGTGTCGCTCGCCGCGATGTGCATCCGCAGGTTCGCCCGCTTCGACCTCGACACCCCCGACGCGGAGGCCGACGACCTCGTCGGCGCCCGCGAGGCGCGGGAGACCGCACCGGAGCTCGCCGCGGCACACGGCGGGCACCGGACCTGACCGGCGCGATTCAGTACCGTCGTGCCTGCCCTGCCCGACCACGTAGGAGGAGGACCCGCTCGTGTCGATGGTGTTGTGCGTGCTCTATCCCGACCCCCAGGCGGGCTATCCCCCGTCCTATCCGCGCGACGGCATCCCCGACGTGTGGTGGGACCTCGGTGGTCGACCGGCGCCCCGGCCCACCGGAGACCTCGGCTTCACTCCCGGCGAGCTGGTCGGCTGCGTCTCGGGTGAGCTCGGGCTGCGCTCCTACGTGGAGGGCCTCGGCCACACGCTCGTGGTGACCAGCGACAAGGACCGCGACGGATCGGAGTTCGAGCGACTCCTCCCCGAGGCCGAGGTGGTGATCTCCCAACCGTTCTGGCCCGCCTATCTCACCGCCGAGCGACTCGACGCGGCAGCCAACCTCAAGCTCGCCCTCACCGCCGGGATCGGATCCGATCACGTCGACCTCTCCGCCGCCGCACAGGCCGGCGTGACGGTCGCCGAGGTCACCGGCTCCAACAGCACGAGCGTGGCCGAGCACGTGGTCATGATGATCCTGGCCCAGGTGCGCAACTACCTGCCCTCCCACCAGATCTCCACCGCCGGAGTGTGGAACATCGCCGACTGCGTCGAACGAGGCTACGACGTCGCGGGCATGTCCTACGGCGCCATCGGCGCCGGTCGGATCGGACGGGCCGTGCTCCGCCGGCTCCAGGGGTTCGACCTCGACCTGCACTACTCCCAGCGCCATCGGCTGCCCGCCGAGGTCGAGGGCGACCTGGGGCTCACCTACCACGAGGACCCGCGCGCGATGGCGACCCGGATGGACATCGTGAGCCTCCAGCTGCCCCTGTACCCCTCGACCAGGAGCCTGCTGGACGCCTCGGTGCTCGCGGGCATGAAGCGCGGCGCCTACCTGATCAACTGCGGGCGAGCCGAGCTCGTCGACCAGGACGCGGTCACCGCGGCCGTGCGTGAGGGTCACCTCGGCGGCTACGCCGGCGACGTCTGGTTCCCCGAGCCGGCGCCGATGGAGCACCCCTGGCGCACCATGCGCTTCAACGGAATGACCCCGCACATCGCCGGGACCTCCCTCTCGGCGCAGGCGCGCTACGCGGCGGGCACCCTGGAGATCCTGCAGTGCTACTTCGAGGGACGGCCGATCGATCCGGAGTACCTGATCGTGGAGGGCGGCGGCCTCGCGGGCACCGGCGCGAAGGCCTACGAGCTCGACTAGTCGAGCCGAGCCGGTCCAAGCCCAGTGCCGGCCGGTTCTGGGCAGTCGAGAAAGTTCAGCGGAAGGAATCCCATGAAGGCGGTCACCCTCACCGAGTACGGCGCCACCCCTCAGGTCGACGACCGGCCCACCCCGAAGATCGCCCCGGATGCGGTGCTGGTGCGCACGCGATACGCCGGAGTGAACCCGGTGGACTGGAAGGTCGCCGGCGGCGGACTGGACGCGCTGCTCTACACCTACTTCCCCCTCACCCCCGGCTGGGACGTCGCCGGCGTGGTCGAACAGGTCGGCGTCGCGGTCACCGAGTACGCACCGGGCGACGAGGTGATCGCCTATGACCGCATGGACACCGTGCAGCACGGCACCTACGCCGAGCTGGTACCGGTGCCGGTGCGCGCCCTGGCACGCAAGCCTCGATCACTGTCGTGGGCGCAGGCCGGTGGCCTCCCGCTGGCCGGGCTCACCGCCTACCAGACCTCGCAGGTGGTCGAGGTGAGCAAGGGCGACACGGTGCTGATCAGCAATGCCGGCGGCGGAGTCGGCACCTTCGCCGTCCAGATCTGCGTCGCCGCGGGTGCGCGGGTGATCGGCACCGCGAGCCCCGCGAAGTCCGACTACCTCCGCTCGCTCGGCGCCGAACCCGTCGCGTACGGCGACGGCCTGCTGGGAAGCGTGCGCGCACTCGCCCCCGACGGCGTCGACGCCGCACTGGACTACTACGGCGGGACCGCGCTCGCCGACCTCTTCGAGCTCACGAGAAGTCCTGCGCGGGTGGCCTCGATCGCCGACGCCGCGGTGCGCGAGCGCGGCGGACACTACGTCTTCGTCCGCCCCGATCACGCGGGCCTGACCGCCCTCGGCGACCTCGCCGACGCCGGTCACCTGACGGTGCACGTGGAGCGCGAGTTCACCCTCGAGGAGGTCGCCGAGGCGTGGACCGCCAGCCGCGAGGGACACACCACCGGCAAGATCGTGCTCCGGGTGGAATAGGGCGTGTCCGGCACTACAGGCCGACGCCGAGGACCAACGGGACCAGCGTGTACAGCAGGACGAACAGCAGGATCAGGCTGATGACGTTCAGCCAGACGCCGGCCCTGACCATCGCGCGGATCGGGAACTCTCCGGAGGCGAAGGCCACCGAGTTCGACGGCGTCGCGACCGGCAGCATGTAGGCCGAGCTCACGGCCACCGTGACCGCGACCGTCATCAGGAGGGGATCCATCCCGGCCCCGACCGCGACCGCACCCATCACCGGCAGGAACGCGGCAGCGGTGGCGACGTTGGAGGTCAGCTCGGTCAACGCGAGCAGGACGACGGCGACGACGAGGATCAGGACCACCGGGGACGCATCGCCCACGTTCGCGACGCTCTCCCCGATCCAGTCGCTCAGACCGGTCGCGGTGAACTGCGCGGAGAGGGTGAGGCCGCTGCCGATGAGGATCAGGACACCCCACGGCACGTCCTTGGTGTCGGACCAGTCCAGCAGCGTGCGGCCCTTGCCCTCGGCGGCCGACGCGGAGGCGGGAAGCACCAGCATCAGGATCGCCGCGAGCACCGCGACCGAGGTGTCGTTGATCCGCGCCACCCAGGGCATCGCCGACTCCACCGCGTCGATGTCCGCGATGAAGGGCAGCACGAGCCAGCAGAAGATGGCGCCGCCGAAGACCCAGATGACCCGCTTCTCCTCGGTGCTGAGTGGACCGAGCTCGTCGAGCTGCTCGCGGATCAGCGCTCGCCCGCGAGGGATCTCGTCCACCTCGGAGCGGTAGACGAGCTTGGTGAGCACCAGCCAGGCCAAGGTGAGCATCACGATGCCGAAGGGCACGCCGACCAGCATCCACTGCCCGAACCCGAGTGTGATCCCGTGCGACTCCTCCAGGTAGCCCCGCATCAACGGCATGGTCGGCTGGCCGATCAGGGTCGCCATCGAACCGATCGTGACGGCGTACGCGACCCCGAGCAGCATCGACGCGGTGAGCTTCTTGGTTGAGACGTCGGGGTGCAGCGAGCGGATGAGGTTCAGGATCGACACCGCGATCGGCACCATGATCACCGCGGTGGCCGTGTTCGACACCCACATCGAGATGAAGGCGCTGGCGATCATCAGGCCGAGCACGATCCGGTCGGGGCGGGTTCCGACCGCCAGGATCGTCATCAACGCGATGCGTCGGTGCAGATCCCACTTCTGGGTCGCCAGGCCGAGGAGGACACCGCCGAGGATCAAGAAGATCACCGAGCCGGCGTAGGGCTGCGCGATCACGTTCACGTCCGCGACGCCGAAGGTCGGCAGGAGAACCAGCGGGAGCAGCGAGGTGGCCGGGAGCGGGATCGCCTCCGTCATCCACCAGAACGCCATCCACAGCGTGACCGCGGCGACGGCCTTGGCACTGCCGTTGAGGTCGGCGGGCAGGAGCAGATAGCAGGCCACCGCGAGGACCGGGCCCAGCGCGATGGTTACGATCCGGCCGATACGCGGCCTTCCGGTGGGCGCCGAGCCGACCACCTCTGACTCCTGCTGAGTAGCGGTCACGATCGGTCCTCTCCCGAGACGGCGTGGGGGTGGCCACCGCTTCACAGACCGCGGCGACCCCCACACGCTAGGGGTGCCCGCTCATATTCTCCAATACCTGATTCACGCCGATTGAGACGAAGTCACACCTAATCGACTAGCCGCCAGTACGCCGCCGAGCGCAGGCACTCGTGGCGCGCGTTCCCGCGAGTCGGCGGACCGCCGGCCGCTGCCGACTCTGTCCGTCCCGCCGTGGTTCAGCTCCGGAAGTCGAAGACCAGTCGGGCCGGCACCGCACCGGCAAGGACCTCCTCGAAGCAGGTGTTCACATCCTCCAGGCGCCGGGTCTCGGTGACCACGCGGGTCAACCCGCGAGCGTGCAGATCGAACACGGTCGCCAGATCGCTACGTGTGCCGACGAGCGAGCCGATCACCGAGATGCCCTTCAACACGGTCTCGAAGACCGGCAGCTCGAGCCTGTTGTCGGCCGGCAGCCCCACCAGCACGAGCCGACCGTTGGGGTTCAACGCAGCGTGTGCGGCGCGCATGGCGGCAGGAGACGGAACCGTCACCAGGGCGACGTCGACACCGCCGGCCACCCCCAGCGCGCCGTCCTCGGCTTCGGCTGCGTCGACGACGTGGTCGGCACCGAGCGACGACGCCAGCTCGAGCTTGTCGGCGTGCACGTCGACCGCGACGGTGCGTGATCCGAAGATCCGGGCGTACTGCAGACCGAGGTGACCGAGACCGCCGATGCCGACCACCATGCAGGTCTCGCCGGGCTGCGGCCGGGCGACCTTGAGCGCCTTGTACGTCGTGACGCCCGCGCAGGTCAGCGGGGAGGCGTCGATCGGCTCGACGCCGTCGGGCACGGGGACGACGTGGCTGGCCCAGGCAACGGCGTACTCGGCATAGCTGCCATCCATCGTGTAGCCCATATAGGAAGGGCTCAGGCAGTAGGTCTCCCAACCGTCGACGCAATAGCGGCAGTGGCCGCAGGCGTGGCCCAGCCACGGGAGCGCGACGCGCTGCCCGAGACCGACCGGGAGGTCGCCCGAGCCGACAGCCTCGACGATGCCGACGCCCTCGTGCCCCGGAATCAGCTGGTCCTTGGGCGTGACCGGCCACTCGCCCCGAGCCGCGTGAATATCGGTGTGGCACAGGCCGCTGGTCTCGATGCGGACCAGCACCTGGCCGGGGCCCGGGTCGGGGATCGGCACGTCCCGGATCTCCAACGGCGCACCGAGTGCGGGGACGACGGCAGCCAACATGTCGACCTCCTAGGTCACGATGGTCGCGGCTCTGCCACCGCGTGGAGGCGAGTTGCCTCCACTGCGATGCTTGTCGCCGGCCCACGGAGTAGGCAGGGGCAAAGGTCCCGATTCACCCGGGCCGGTCCGCGGGCACGCAGCGGCGCACCCGCGGTAACGGTCAGGACACCGGCACGGCTCGCGTGGCGGCGAGCCTCTCGACCCGCGACAGCAGGCCGTCTGTGGCGTCGGCGTCGAATCCGATCGTCGACTGCGCGAGGCGCTCGGTGCCCCGCGTGAGGTCCTCGACGGCGCCGAGCGCGGCCAGCGCGGCGTCCATCTGCGGGACGGTCTGCTGAAGGTCTGCAGCGGCCATCTCGCGCCACCGGTTCAGCAGCAGACGGGTCCGAGCGATCTCCTCGTCGGCGACCACGATCTGGTCGTGGAGCGCGACGGCGGCCTCGCTGTCGCGACCGAGGTCTTCGTTCGCACGACGCAGGCCGTCACGCAAGGCCGCAGCCAGGGACTCCAGGGCGTGGTCGGTCGTGGCCTCGTCCTCCAGGCCGTCGATCACACCGAGCACGAACTGGCCCATCGCCTCGGACTGCAGCTGGGCCAGGGCGACGCTGAACCGGAGCTCGGCGCGCAGGTCACGCATCCGCAGCACGCTCTCCTGCACGGCGTTCAGGGACTCCGCCACGCGCTCGCAGCGCGCGGCGAGCTTGGGCGCGGTGAGCGCGAGGGCCGGGGTGCGGTCCCGCACGGCCTCGATCTCGGCGCTCATCCGACCGATGGTCGCGGCCAGGTCGTCGAGGGTGTCGCGCGCCCGGGCGACGTCGACGACCAGCTCGTCGGCGAGGCCGTGACCCGCGGTGAGCTCCAGCCCGAGTCCAGCCACGTTGCGGGCGACGTCACCCACCAGGTCGAGGAGGAGGCCGAACTTGCCGGTGGCGCCGGGGCGCGGCGGCAGTCCCTGGCTCTGGGAGGTCCGGGCTGCGACCTCGGCCGGCAGCGCCTGACGGATGAACTCCTCGTAGGTCTCGAACCCGAACGGGGCCAGCCCCTCCACCAGCCGCACCGACCCGTGCTCGGCAGCCTCGGCGCGCCGGACGCCGGCGTTCCGCTCCTCCTGCTCCCCCTGGAGCACGGCGGCGTAGAGGTCGTCGGCCACGCGCTGCAGGCGCGGCGCACTCGGCCGCGACCGGACCGAGAGGTAGCCGTCACCGAGCGGCGTCATCGTCGCGAAGGTCCAGTAGGTGCTCCCGTCGCCGGCCAGGTTCTTCACATAGGCGCAGGTCGGCTTGCCCGCCTGGAGCATGTCCCACACGATCCGGAACGCCGCCCCCGGCATCTCGGGGTGACGAACGACGTTGTGCGGGTGACCGACGAGCGCGTCGATGGGCAACCGGGCCAGGTCGGTGAACACCTGGTTGGCCTGGGTGATGATGCCGCGGCCGTCGGTGGTGGAGAAGAACAGCTGGTCGACGCCGACCTCGTGCATTGCTCCGGTGGGCTGAACTGACATGGTGCTCCTTCGAGGGCGATGTGGTCGGGGTGCTCGGGCTCTTACCTAGGTCATCGGTCACTGGGACTTGAGCCTGAGGGAGTGTGGCGACTCTCACCTCCACACGAGGGAGCCCGCAGACGGACCTCCGGCGGCGTGACGGCCGCGGCGCAGCACTCCAAGACACGCTCGCCGCACGCGCGAGGTGCTCGACCCGAGCGCCTCCGTGGGCCATTCTGGCCTGGTGACTGGGTTTCGGGGGCTGCTCGGGTTGGCGCTGTTGATCGCGATCGCGTTCGCGGTGTCGAAACACCGTCGCGGCATCTCCTGGCGCACCGTCGGGGTGGCGCTGGCCCTGCAGGCCGGCTTCGCGGTGCTGGTCCTGCGTTGGGGACCGGGCGAGCGCGCGCTGAAGTGGGTCTCCGAGGGAGTGGAGAAGCTCATCGGCTACGCGGGCGAGGGCACTGCGTTCGTGTTCGGTCCGCTGCTCGACGTCGGCGAGCCCGGCCAGACCATCTTCGCGCTCCAGGTGCTGCCGGTGATCATCTTCCTCGGCGCACTCATCGGGCTCCTCTTCTACCTGCGCGTCATCCAATGGGCGACGTTCTTCATCGGCGGGGCACTCTCCAAGCTCCTCGGCGTCTCCAAGATCGAGTCGATGTATGCCAGCACGGTGATCTTCCTCGGTCAGAGCGAGGCGCCGCTGATGATCGCCCCGTACCTCAAACGCTTGCGGACCGGACAGCTGTTCACCGTGATGGCCTGCGGCTTCGCCGCCGCGGCCGGCTCCACGCTGGTGGGCTACTCGTTGCTCGGGGCACCGCTGGAGTACCTGCTGGCGGCAACGGTGATGAACGCCCCCGCAGCGCTGTTGATGGCCAAGATCATGTGGCCCGACACAGCTCCTGCCACCGAGGAGGACGAGGCCGCCGAGGACACCGACGAGATCGACGTGCGCTCAGTGCGCGACGAGGAGTCACGCAACGTCATCGACGCGATCGGCAGGGGTGCCTTGGCCGGCGGTCAGATCGCGGTCACCGTCGGCGCCCTGCTGATCGCCTTCGTCGCCGCGATCGCGCTGGCCAACGGCATCCTGAGCGGCGTCGGCGGATGGTTCGGCCACGACGACCTGACCTTCCAGCAGATCGTCGGCTGGGTGGTCTCCCCGCTGGCGTGGCTGCTCGGCGTGCCGTGGTCCGAAGCCGTCGACGCCGGATCGTGGATCGGCCAGAAGACGGTCCTCAACGAGTTCGTGGCCTTCGGCGAGTTCGGGCCGGTGGCCGACAGCCTGTCCCCCGTGACGGTCGCGGTGGTCACCTTCGCCCTGGCCGGGTTCGCCAACCTCGCCTCGATCGCCATCCAGATCGGCACGATCGGCTCCCTGGTGCCGGAGCGGCGCTCCGACGTCGCCGCTCTCGGGATGAGGGCCCTGCTCGCCGGTGCCATGGCGAACCTGGCGAACGCCGCCATCGCGGGTGTGGTAATCAGCTTCTAGTGGCGCGTGTCGGAAGTTGTTGGCCGGTTGGCGTCTTCAGGGTGGGTGCATCGGGGTGCCGGGGATCCGTAGTCATACCGGGCGTCTTTCAAGGATCCCCGGTGCCGCGAGGTGCGTGCCGTGGTGGCGCGAAGCGCTCAAGAACTTCCGCCACGCGCCACTAGCGGTCCCAGCAGCCAGACACAGGGGTTCCGTCACCTCGCCTCGCCGGGCGAGACTGGCACATGGACCGCCGAATGCGCTCGATCGCAGCTCCGGGCGGCACTAGGGAATCACTGATCAATGTGGGTGGATGCCAGCGTCGTTCGGGTGGTGGCCTGGCAAGGCGCCGGCGCGCGGGCAGACTGGGCGTCTTTCAAGCGTCCGGCAACGCCGCCAGGGTGCCGCCCGGGCGGCGCTGGCGCCGTCCCGGCATTGATCAGTGGTTCCCTAGGAGCCGACGGCGGGCTGGGCGGCTTACCCGAGCGGAGCGTCGCGGGTGACCGCCCGGCAGGCCGCCGTCGTCGTCCGCGACCGCGGCGAGACCTGGGCGAACCGGATGGCGGATGCGTTCACCTCGACGGGCGTGGCGCCACTGCTGGTCACGGCTCCGTGCACTGAGGCACAGCGGGAGGCGTTCCTCGAGCACTTCGACGACGTGTTCGAGGTCGAGGACCCCTTCGACAGCACGCAGCTCCACGCCGCCGCCCTCGCGCTGGCCGAGAGGACCCGTCTCGACCTGCGCGGGATGACCACGTGCTCGGACGGCGTCATCGTGCCGACCATCGCCGCCGCCCACGCGCTGGGGCTGCGTGCCGGCGGAGCCGCGGCGTTCGAGGCGGCCCGGGACAAGCACCGGATGCGCCGAGTGCTCGAACGCCACGGCTGCGCGAACCCGGCCTTCGAGCTTCTCCGGTGCCCCGACGACCTCCCCGCAGGGGCCGACCGGGTCGGGCTGCCGGCCGTGGTCAAGCCGATCTCCGGCACCGCTGGGCACGGCGTCGTCCGCGTCGAGTCGCTCGAGGAGCTCCAGGCCGGCTACGCGGCGATGGCGGCAACGCTCCACGACGAGCCTCAGCTCGCCGAGATGTACGCCGGGGCCGCCCGTCGTCGCGAGGAGGGTCAGCCGGATCCGCGCCACGCCGCCCTCCTGGAGGCCGCGCTCGTCGGCCCCGAACTGTGCGTCGACCTGGTGGTGCGAGGCGACGAGGTCGAAGTGACGCCGATCATCGACAAGTTCCTGATCGATGACCGCTTCTTCGAGTGCGGCTTCCGCCACCCGGCCTCCCTCGACGCCCGGACAGCAGCCCTGGTCGAGGCCGAGGTCCGCCGGGCGATCGGCGCACTCGGCCTGCAGGACACCGTGGCCCACGTCGAGGTCATCGTCGATGAGCGGCTCGGCCCGACCGTCGTCGAGGTGAACGCCGGGCGTCCCGGCGGCCAGCTCATCAGCGAGCTGCTGCGGCTCATCGCGGGCGTGGACATCGTGGGCGAGATGGTGTCGATCGCAGTGGGCGCCGCGCCGCCACCACGGCCGGCTCCGCCGCTGCCGATCCCGCTGGCGACCCTCTCGATCTTCCCCGACCGCGACGGACGCCTACTCGAGATCAGGGGCTTGGACGCCGTCGCCGACCTGCCCGACGTCTACGGCGTCTACCCGCTCGTCGGGCCGGGCGCCTTGCTCTCGACGGCGTTCGAGACGTTCGCCGTGGTGGTGCTGGCAGACGCCTCCGACGGCGACGACGCACTGCGGGAGCTTCGGGAGCAGGCAGTCGGGCTGGTCGAGTTCGTGGTGGAGGACGACTCCTGAGCCTGAGCCGCGCCGACGCGCCCCGATCTGATCCGCCCCGATCTGATCCGAGGAGTCAGCTCGACGCGAGCCACTCCTCGACCGAGTCGTAGCGACGCACGGCCGGGTGGAAGTAGAAGACGCTCCTGTCGGCCTCCGGGCCGAGGACCGCGATCTGGACCGACTCCCCGCGTGCCGCGCGGGCCAGCGCCGCGCCGAGCTCGACGTACATCCCGCGTCCGGGCTGGTCGGTGTCGACCACCAGCACCGCGTCTGCTCCCAGCACCGCCTCGAGGTCGGCACGCGCCACCTGCTCGGCCGCCACCGCCTGACTGCCGTAGTCGCGGAGGTCGGCGTCCGAGGCGCGGGTCCAGTCGAGGACGACCTCGTGGCCGGCCGCGACGACGGCGTCCTGCACCTCCCGGACCCGCTCGAGGTCGGCCAACGCGCCGGCGACGTAGATCCTCATCGCGTCAGACCCAGCTCTCGACCGCGATATCGACCATGCGCCGAGCCTAGAGGTCGCGTTGCTGGGATCTTGGCTCGATGGCTCCGGACGAAGAGGTGCTCAGCGGCGGCAGCACGACGGTCGTGGTGGGCGTCGCCGACACGGTACGGCGCCACACCGGACCGTGGACTCCAGCCGTGCATCGCCTGCTGGGCCAGTTGGAGTCCGCCCGCTTCGAGGGCGCGCCCCGCGTGCGAGGCATCGACGAGTCCGGTCGCGAGGTGCTGACGTTCGTCGAGGGCGAGGTGGGGACGCTGACTGCCGAGGAGCCGCTGGCGCCGTGGTTCCGGACGCCGGCGGCCTGCACCGCCGTCGGGGCGTGGATCCGCCGGTTCCAACACGTCCAGTCCGGGCTGAGGCTCGACCCCACCGAGCCGTGGCGCATGGCTCCCGGAGCCGAGCTCGCGCCGGGCGAGGTGATCGTGCACCACGACGTCTCCCCCTACAACACGGTCCGTCACCGCGACGGCGCGCTCGTGGTCCTCGACTGGGACTTCGCGCGCCCCGGTGACCCGCTCGAGGACGTCGCGTGGGCGGCGTGGCGATGGGCACCCTTGATGGCCGGCGACCGCTGGCACGCCGAGTACGGCGTCGATGTCGCCGATCAGGTCCAGGAGCGCCAGCAACGCAACCTCGCCGCCCTGCTGGCGGGCTACCGACCGACGGCGCAGCAGCGCCGCGAGCTCCCGGAGGCGATCCACGCGGCGATGACCTCCCACGCTGCGGATCTAGGGAACCACTGATCAATGTGGGTGGATGCCAGCGTCGTTCGGGTGGTGGCCTGGCAAGGCGCCGGCGCGCAGGCAGACTGGGCGTCTTTCAAGCGTCCGGCAACGCCGCCAGGGTGCCGCCCGGGCGGCGCTGGCGCCGTCCCGGCATTGATCAGGGGTTCCCTAGAGCGACTGGCGCCGGGCGACCCGGCGTTCGCGACGCTCGTCGAGCGTGGCTACGCGCGGGCCGCCCGTGAGGACGCCGCGTGGTGGTGGCGGGTGTGCTCGGTCCGATCCTGGAGGACGGTGCTCGAAGGGCCCCGGTGAGCGACTCAGCTCTCGCTCTGACCGGTCTGCTCGCGCACCGCGGCCTCGATCCGGCGCCCGGTCTCCTCATCGACGTTGCGCCAGTACTCGAAGGCCCGCTCCAGCACCTTCTCCGAGACGCCGTCGGCGAGATGACCCGCCGCGTTCGAGACGAGCCGGTCGCGGGCCGCGTCGTCCATGACCTCGCGCACCAGGGTGCCGGCTTGCCCCCAGTCGTCGTCGTCGGCATGCAGCGTGTAGGCCGCGCGGACCATCTCGCCGTCCGCGGCCCAGACCGCGTTCTCGGGGTAGCGCTGGGGGTCGGCCGCGGGACCGCCGTAGGAGTTCGGGGCGTAGACCGGGTCGGAGGCCAGGTCGATGCGCATCGCACCGTCCTTGGAGTAGCTGTTGACCTCGCTGACCGGCTTGTTCACCGGGATCTGCTGGTAATTCACCCCGAGCCGGGCGCGGTGGGCGTCGGCGTAGGAGAAGCCACGGGCCAGCAGCATCTTGTCCGGGCTGAGGCCGGTGCCCTGCACCATGTTGTTGGGCTGGAACGCCGCCTGCTCGATCTGGGAGTGGTAGTCGCTCACGTTCTTGTTCAGCGTCAGGGTGCCGACGTCGTGCAGCGGGTAGTCCGAGTGCGGCCACACCTTGGTCAGGTCGAACGGGTTGAACCGGTAGCCGGGCGCCTCGTCGAAGGGCATCACCTGGACCTTGAGCGTCCACGACGGGTGGTCGCCGCCCGCGAGCGCGTCGTAGAGGTCGCGCTGGTGGTAGTCGCCGTCGGAGCCGGCCAGCTGGTCGGCTTCCTCCTGGGTGAGGAACTCGATGCCCTGGTCGGTCTTGAAGTGGTACTTGACCCAGAACCGCTCACCCTCGCCGTTGACCCACATGTAGGTGTGCGAGGAGTAGCCGTTCATGTGCCGCCAGCTCTTCGGGATGCCGCGGTCCCCCATCAGCCAGGTGACCTGGTGTGCCGACTCCGGCGACAGCGTCCAGAAGTCCCACTGCATGTCGTGGTCGCGCAGGTTGTTGTCGACGCGGCGCTTCTGGGAGCGGATGAAGTGCTGGAACTTGAGCGGGTCGCGCAGGAAGAAGACCGGCGTGTTGTTGCCGACCATGTCGAAGTTGCCCTGCTCGGTGTAGAACTTCAGCGCGAAGCCGCGCGGGTCGCGCCAGGTGTCCGGGCTCCCCCGCTCACCGGCGACGGTGGAGTACCTCGCCAGGACGTCGGTGCGCTTGCCCGGCTGGAGGAAGTCCGCACAGGTCCAGCGGCTGACGTCCTCGGTGACCACGAACTCGCCGAACCCGCCGCCGCCCTTGGCGTGCGGCTGGCGCTCCGGGATGCGTTCGCGGTTGAAGGTGGCCATCTGCTCGAGCAGATAGTGGTCGTTGAGCACGATCGGGCCATCGGGCCCGATGGTGAGCGAGTGCTCGTCACTTGCTACCGGGATCCCGGCATCGGTGGTGGTCGGCTTCGGGCGAGATGTCACGTGGGCCTCCTGGATGATCTGCGCCGGACGACTCGGACGACGTCGGCGCGGTGGTCGGTGTCCCCTGGACCACCCTGCCACCCCTGTCGACCCGGTCAAGGAACTCACCCCTAGGGACCCACTCATCCCTAGCCCAGTTGTCGCCCGGGCTCCGGGCTGCTGCACTGTGCCGATGCGGGGCTACGAAGAGCTGGTCGCCGAGGCGGCGGCGGCCGACGTCTCCGGGTGGGGGTTCGACTGGCTCCAGGGACGCGCCACCGAGGAGCGGCCGCCCTGGGGCTACGCCCGGTTGCTGGCCGCTCGACTGGCGAACGTCGAGGCGGCCCTCGACATCGACACCGGAGGCGGTGAGGTGGTGTCCGAGGCCGCCGTGCTTCCTCCCCGGATGGTCGTCACCGAGGCCTGGGCACCCAATGCCGAACGCGCCCGCGCGCTCCTCGGGCCCCGCGGCGTCGAGGTCGTCGAGCCCGACGACGATCGGCTCCCGTTCGCGGACGCCGCGTTCGACCTGGTGACGGCACGTCATCCCGTGGCCCCGAACTGGCACGAGATCGCACGCGTGCTCAGGCCCGGTGGTCGCTACCTGGCCCAGCACGTCGGCCCCGGTTCGGCGTTCGAGCTGATCGAGTTCTTCCTGGGCCCGCTCCCGCGCCAGCGCGCCGGACGCGACCCGGTGGCCGAGACCCAGCAGGCCGAGAGCGCGGGCCTCACCATCGACCGGCTCACCACCGCCCGCTGCCGGATGGAGTTCTACGACGTCGGGGCCGTGGTCTGGACCCTGCGCAAGTGCGTGTGGTGGGTCCCCGACTTCAGTGTCGAGCGTTACGACCGGCAGCTGCGCGAGCTCGACGATCGGCTGCGGGCAGGCAGTCCGTTCGTCGCGCACTCCACGCGGCACCTCATCGAGGCGACCCGGCGCTGAGCCTGGCGATCGCGATCAGCTCGAGGGTCTCCCCCGGGACTACGGGGCCGCCGTCCCACGCCCCGCACACCTCGATGTCGACGAAACCGGCGTCGGCGAGCGAGGACCGTAGCGCCTGCTCGTCTCGGAAGGCGAGCGTGTCGACCGCGACGGCGGTGCGACCGGTGTGGAGATGCTTGGCGTGGGAGGAGTAGGTGACCGTCGGGAGCGCCACCTCGACGGTCTCGTGCCACACCTCGACCGGGCCCTCCGGCGTCTCGATCGTGCGAGCGGTGCTCTCGTGCGTCCAACCACGCCAGCGTTCCGCGGCAGGATCGCGCATCTCGAAGGCCACCACGCCGTCGGCGGCGAGCCCACCGGCGATCTCGCCGAGCGTCCGCTCCCAGTGACCATCGGCGACGAACACCTGAGACACATGGCCGGTCATGGTGACCAGGTCGGCCCAGCCCGGCTCCATCTCGGCCGCGGTCCCCTCGATCCACCGCACCGCGGTGCCCCCGGCTCGGGTGCGGGCGACGTCGAGCATGGCCGGGTCGGGATCGATGCCGACGACCTCGCGGCCGCTGACGGCGGCGAGCATGGTGGCGAGCACCCCCGTGCCGCAGCCGAGGTCGACGATCCGCGCTGCCCCCAGGTCGCGCGCCACGGCGCAGTAGAAGCGGTGGTCGTCCTCGCCGGGGTTGAGCGAGTCGTAGGCGGCGCTGAAGTCGAAGGCCATGGGGGTGGGTCGTCAGCCCCGGCCGGTCCCCTGCTCGGCCAGCGCGGCCAGCCGGTCGATAGAGGCCATGAGGTTCTCCTCGTGCGTCGCGCGAGCCCGGATCTCGCGGCGCTCGTCGTGCAGGTCGGTCCAGTCGTAGGTGTGGGTGACCGTGGTCGTGGTGTCGTCGACCGGCTCGAGCTCCCAGCGCCACAGGTGACCGGCCGGCTCCGCATCGTGATCGCCGGGACACCACGCGATCCGGCGCCCCTCATCGAACTCGACGACGCGGTTGTCGCGGACGTTGCCCTTGGTCGTCATCATCACGAACACCTCGCCGACGCCGCGGACGCGCTGCCCCTCGCTGAGCTCGACCAGGTTGTCGTTGCCGTCCCACCGAGGGTGCTGCGCCGGGTCGGCGATCAGCTCGAACAGGCTCGCCGCATCGGCGTTGATGTCGCGGCTGGCGGCAACGATCCTGGTCTCGTCCATGCGGTCATGCAACCACGGATCAGCATCAGCAGCATCCCGGCTCGGGTCCCTCTCCCCCGGACAGCCGGATCACCGAGGCCCGCCGCGGCACCCGGTCGGGGTGCTTGTAGTCCCAGTGCCCCGAAAGCCTCCACCCTCCGACGCCGTCGTGGATGGTCGGCCACGGGGTGTTCCGGATCTCCAGCGATGCACCCTCTGACCCGTGCACGCTGGTGTCGGGATAGGCCGCGTGCACCGAACGCCACCGATTGCCCAGCCCGATGCCGGTGTCGGCCAACTCCGCCCGGAGCGTGTCGTCGCTCGAGCCCCGCGATCGGGAGACCTCCCAGCCGCGCAGCGCCAGCGAGTCGGCGCTCTTGCCGCCGAAGTCGAGACACAGGCTCTGCCAGCAGGTGGTGGCGAACACGCGATAGCGCCAGCTCGGCGAGAGCGGATCGCCGGCGACCTCGTACCAACCGCGGTGGCCCTTGATGCGCACGAACTCCTTGGGAGCCGGTGCGGCGGTCGGCTCACCGAGTCGTCGGGTCAGACCGTCGACCACGCGGTCGGCCGAAGTGCCGAAGCGGTACCGGCCCACCCCCTTGCCGGAGACCGAGATCCGGGTCTCAGCCGGCGCAGCGGTAGATGCGTTCGTCGCCGCCGACGACTGGTCGCTCACCCGCCCCCCGTCGGGTTCTCGATCGGCCGCAGCCGCATCCTCGTCGGAGGCGCATCCGGCAAGCATCAGCGTCGTGGCCAGAGCGAGTGCCGCGGATCCCGCGAAGGCCGAGCGCGCCCGCCGGTCGCCGCCGCGAGCCCGCCGTAACGATCCGTTCCGCACCATCGTCATGTCTCCTCCTCAGATCGGTCCCGCCGTTACCAAGGGAGACGCAGCAATCCACTGGTTGGTTGTGCACAGACCTGACACTTTGGAGGCATGAGCCGCTACGTCGACTACCGCCCGCCGAGCCCGAGCGGTGCACCGGTCGGGCGTTGCATCGTGCTCCCGGGCCGTCAATACACCCCTGACGGGCCGCTGCTCTTCTTCGCAGCCCAGGCGGCTCTCGCCCACGGGTGGGAGGTCCGACAGGTCTGGTGGCAGGCTGAGGCCCGCGAGACCGCCGACGACGTCGACGAGATCGCCTGGGTGGGCGATCAGCTGCGGGCGGCCATCGCCGACTCCGACGGCAGGGTCCTCGTCGTCGCGAAGTCGCTCGGCACCCTGGCCGCTCCCACGGCGGCCGAGCTCGGCGTGGAGGCCGCGTGGCTCACCCCCATCCTCACCGACCCGCAGATCTCACGAGCGCTCAGCACCTACCCCGCGGCGCAGTTCACCCTGATCGGACAGCAGGACCCGTGGCTCGACAGGTCTGTGTTCGACGCGCTTCCGGGACGCACGGTGCTCGTCGAGGGCGACCACATCCTGGGTGTGCCGGGCGACGTCGTCGGCATGGTCGATGCGCACCGGGAGTTCGTGCACGCCTTCGACGACTGGCTCTCCACCCTCGCCTGAAGCTGCTCGCGACCTCTCGAACAGGTGCCGGCGGGCCGGCATCTCAGGAGACGACCTCCGGGACGTCGGAGGAGGAGTCGAGATGGCGTTCTGAGTAGCCGCCGGACGGCGCGCGCTCGATGACGCCCGACTCCTTCCCCCGCGCCTCCCGTTCCCGGTCGCGGTGCTGCAGCGAGCGACACACGGTTCGGCAGACGAAGAACGCCGCCACGGGTGCGAGCAGCACCGCGCCGCGGAGGAACCAGGTGATCTGGTTGATCGACAGGTGGAACTGCGTGGCGAGCAGGTCGTTCCCGCCCGCGGCCCACGACACGGCGTAGAAGGTCATGAGCGCGACCATGAACGACGTGCGCCCGGGTACGTCCCGTGGTCGTTGCAGCACGTGGTGTAGCCCCCGGTCGCCGGTGATCCGAGCCTCCACGAAGGGCAGGACCAGCACCACGGCCCAGAGCAGCACCGGCATCACCAGGATCGGGATGATGATGTTCCACGACAGCGTGTAGCCCGCCACGTGGGTCTCCCACGGCGGCATGATCCGCAGCAGCCCGTCCGGCCAACCGAGATACCAGTCCGGCTGGGAGCCGGCGGTCACCTGGGTGGGGTTGTAGGCGCCGTACCTCCACACCGGGTTGACGGTCAGCAGCCCGCCGAGCAGCGCGGTGACCCCGAAGACGATGAAGAGGAACCCCGCGGTCTTGGCCAGGTAGACCGGAAGGAACGGGTAGCCCACGACATTGCGCTCGGTGCGCCCCGGGCCCGCCCATTGGGTGTGCTTGTGGAAGACGACCAGCAGGACATGGGCCGTCATCAGCACCAGGATCAGCCCTGGTACCAGCAGGACATGCAGTACGTAGAACCGCGAGATCACGTCACCGCCGGGAAACTCCCCTCCGAAGAGGAACATCGAGAGGTAGGTCCCGACCACCGGCGTCGCCTTCACGAACCCGTCGGCCGCCCGGAGCCCCGTCCCAGACAGCAGGTCGTCGGGCAGCGAGTAGCCGAGGAAGCCCTCGATGGTGCCCAACAGCAGCAGCGTCGCGCCGAGCACCCACTGCACCTCGCGCGGCTTGCGGAAGGCGCCGGTGAAGTAGACGCGCAAGAGGTGGATCATCATCCCGGCGATGAACAGGTGCGCCGACCAGTGGTGCATCTGCCGCATCAGGAGCCCTCCGCGCACGTCGAAGGAGATGTCGACGGTCGAGGCGTACGCGGAGGACATGTCGACTCCGCGCAGCGGCGCATAGCTTCCGGTGTACTCGGTCTCGGTCATGCTCGGGTCGAACCAGAGGGTGAGGAAGACCCCCGTCACCAGCAGCACCACGAAGCTCCACATCGCGATCTCGCCGAAGAGGAAGGACCAGTGGTCGGGGAAGACCTTCCGCAGGTAGGGCCGGGCGACTCTGCCCAGGCCGAGCCGCTCGTCGGCCCAGCGCGCCGCGCGGCCGGACTCCCGCGGCGAGGGCACGCCACCGGACGTCGTTCGGGCCACATGTTCCAGCAATGCCTCGCCCTCCGTCTCGTGCCGGCTCCGGGCCGCCTTCGGGCCTGACATCAAGACCCCGCTCGACGTCGATCTGTGACATCGCCATGTCACAACCACGTTCCGGCCGAGGTCTCCTGCACACCGGCGCACTCGCGCGCCGAGTTCGAGGAGGTCACCATGAGCTGGTTCACAAGCCGCCGCGATCGCGCACCGACCCGCGCCGACGAGACCGTATGGGCTGCGCTGTTCGACGAGTGGGCACGTGTCGAGCACCGCGAGTCATCGGTCCGCTTCCAGGTCGGCTTCCTGTGCGACGACCGCACCGAGCCATGCGCCCGCAATCGACTGCCGTTGGTGCAGCTGGTTCCCACACCGGAGACGGCCATCGACTTCGCCGACGACTGGACAGGCTTCCCCGGTCTCGATGTCGTGCCCGACGCGCGGCGCGCGCTCACCCTGTGGGCCGCGGACCTGCTCAGCATCCGCCACCGCGATGACTGGGTCTACGTGATCGACCCCGGGCGACCCTTCCCGCCCGAGTGGCTCGAGGTACTCGCGCGCGCGACCAGGATGCGGAGGTACGGCGTCGTCTCGGCGGCGCTGTCCGGGCCCACCGAGACAGGCAGCTTCCGGGTGGCCGACCTCACCGCCGCGACGTTCACGACGCTGGTGCGCCTCGAGGATCGCCGGAGGCCCGTCGCGCGTAGACCCGGCCGGTAGCGTCGCGCGCATGGCCTACCAGCAGCGGGTACTCGTTCTCGGCGGTGGCGGAGCCGGTATCGGACGAGCGATCGTCGACCGTCTCGGCTCGACGGGCGCCGCCGTGGTGGTCGCGGATCTGACCCACGAGCGCGCCGCTGAGACCGCCGAAGCGGTGCGTACGGCGGGTGGTCGCGCCGAGGCCGTGTCGGGGGACGTGCGCTCGATCGAGGATCTCCACACGATGATCGACACCGCCGTGGACCTCCTCGGCGGACTGGACGCAATGGTCACCGTCGTAGGGGGCCAGGTGGCGTTCGTGCCCGCCGTCAGGCTCCACGAGATCCAGGACGCCGACTGGGACACCGTCTACGAGCTCAACCTGCGCTACGTCGCCCGGGCCGTCCGGCACGTCCTTCGGTTCTTCCTCGACCAGGGCTCCGGGGGCGTGATCGTCGGCGTCGGGTCGGTGACCGGCTTCATGGCCGCTCCTCGGCAAGCCGGGTACGGCGTCGCCAAGGCCGGGCTGCTGAGCCTGGCGAGGACGGTCGCCGCGGAGTACTCGGCCGACGGCATCCGGATGAACGTCGTCGCCGGGGGCGCCATCGCGACCGCCGTCGCGAACCAGGCCGGTGCCGGGGAGGACGCGTCCTGGATCGACGAGATCCCGGTCGGCCGCTACGGCCGGTCCGAGGAGATCGCCGAGGCCGTGGCCTACCTGCTCTCAGACGCCGCCGGCTACGTCACCGGGCAGCAGCTCGTGCTCGACGGCGGAGTCTCCAGCCGCGGGCCGTTCCCAGGGTGAGCGGGATCGGATCAGTCAGTGCCGGCCCCGGAGCGCGTCCGGGTCGCGCGGGCAGGTCTGGATGCCGAGCAGGAAGTAGATCGGGCAGAAGCTCAGCGTGGCGGTCAGCGTGAGCACCACAGCCACGGCGTAGAGAAGCGCCGAGACCCAGCCCAGCGGCCCCACGATGATCCCGACGACCACGAGGGCCGCAGCCAGCGCGAGCCTCAGGTAGTGGTCCAAGCGTCCCATGTTGATCCGGATCCGTCGTCCTCGTGTTTGCTCCACGAGTCATGGACGCACGAGGGGGTCGAATCGATACATCGCACGCATCGGCCTGCTTGATCGTCCATGGGAGGCTGGTGCGATGCATGACCACGCCGGTCGCCTCGCGCTCGAACGCCGCGAGACGCTCGAGCGCCTCGCCGGGCTCACCGAGGCGTTCGACGAGATCGTCGCCGCCTCCCGGGACACCAACGCCGACGACGAGCACGACCCCGAGGGCACCACGATCGCCTTCGAGCGCTCGCAGGTGGGCGCCCTGGTCGCCCAGGCACGCCGGCACCTGAGCGAGATCGACGCTGCCGAGGCTCGTCTGGCCGAGGGGCGCTACGGAGTCTGCGACGACTGCGGCGGCGAGATCGCCGAGGGCCGGCTCGACGCGCGTCCGGTGGCGCGCACCTGCATCGAGTGCGCCGGACGCAGGTCGCGCCGACGCTGACGAGCCGGGTTCGGAGTTCGCCTCACTCGAGGCGGCGCTCCTCCTCCTTCTCCAGCCGCTCCTTCTCCTCCTGACGGCGCTTCTCCTCGCGCTCGATCTCCTCTTCGCGCGGCGTCTTGTTCGTCATCGTGGGCTCCTCTCGCCCTGGAAGGCAGTACTCGCACGACCCTACGCTCACCGGGTCGATCCGCGTCACGGCACCGCGCCACACGCCCGCGTACGCCGCCTGACCCCGACCGGGGCCGTCATGGCGTTCAATGACGGCATGCGCTCTCGGACCTCTCGTCGGATTCCCGCCGTCCTCGCCACGTCCCTCGCGGCGTCCCTGGCCCTCACCGGCCTGAGCCTGCTGGGACCGCCGGCCCAGGCCCGTTCGACTCCTGACGAGGCGCCGGCGCTCGCCCCCGCTGCGGCACCGACGCGCACGGCGCCCGCGACGCCGCGCCGCGGGGCCAGGCCGCCCAGGAACGACGCGACCCGCAAGGACCTCCGGCTCACCCAGGTCTACGTCCAGACCACGGTCGACTCCGACCGCGACGGGAAGCCCGACGTCGTGCGCGTGGTCGTGGCCCGGCCGCGGCCCAAGCTGGTGAACGGGCGGAGGCTCGCCACGGTCGCCAACCCGTCGCCCTATTTCGCGTGCTGTGGGGACGCGCCCAACCACGACGTCGACGTGCCGCTTCGTGACGCCCGAGCGCACCCCGACGACGCCGATGGCTTCCTGCGCGGCTTCCGGCGCGAGGCCCTTGACTGGGCGCGACGAGGCTATGCCTACGCCCGCGTCGCATCCCTGGGGAGCAGCCGATCGACCGGTTGCCCGACCATCGGCGACGACCAGGAGACCGCAGGCATGGTCGCCTTCGTCGACTGGCTCGGCGGCCGCACGACCGCCCGGACCCCGGCTGGTCAGCCGGCCACCGCCGGGGGCTGGTCGACCGGAGTCACCGGCATGATCGGCGCCTCCTACGACGGCACGCTGCCGAACATGGCAGCCGCCACCGGAGTGCCGGGCCTCAAGGCGATCGTCCCGATCTCCGCGATCTCCTCCTGGTACGGCTACTACCGCCAGTCCGGGCTCGTGGTCGCGCCCGGGGGCTACCAGGGCGAGGACACCGACGTTCTCGCCAAGTTCAACTACACCCGTCCGAACCAGACGATCTGCCGTCCGGTGATCGCGGGCCTGGAACGCGACCAGGACCGGGTCACCGGCGACTACAGCGACTTCTGGGCCGATCGCAACCTGGTCCCGAAGGCCCACAAGGTCCGCGCCGGCGTCCTGATCGCCCATGGCTTCGGCGACACCAACGTCAAGCCCGACCAGGCAGCACGCTGGTACGCCGCCCTGCGCAAGGCAGGCGTCCCGGTCAAGATCTGGTGGGACCAGGGAGACCACGGCACGTTCGTGCCCGACCGGCTGGTCACTCGCTGGTTCGACCACTTCCTCTACGGCGTCCGCAACGGCGTCGCAGGCGGCAAGGCGGCCGCGGTCACCGACGCCGACTCACGGACCCGCTGGTACCGCACCTGGCCGCGACCAGGCTCGAAGCTGCGCACATGGACCCTGCGCTCGGGCTCGCTGGCACCGGGCGGACCTGGCACCGCCGTCCGTCGCACCTTCACCGACGACGCGTCGTTCAGCGCCGCCCAGATCTGCCGGACGCCGAACCGTCGCCATGCCCTGAGCTACCGCTCGGCCAGGCTGAAGCGTGGACTCGACCTCAGCGGGAGCCCGCGCGCCCGGCTGCGGGTCTCCTTCGACGCGCCGGCGGCGAACCTCACCGCGGCGCTGTGCGTGGTGAAGCCGAATGGCAAGGGAAGGCTGCTCACCCAGGGCTTCGCTGACCCGCGCAACGTCGGATCGATCCGAGCGCAGACCCCGCTGGCGCCCGGCCGCTTCTACTCGGTCCCGGTCGACCTCCAACCGGTCGACCGCGCTCTCGAGCCGGGCTCCCGCGTCGTCCTGGTCGTGATGTCTAGCGACCACGACTTCACCCTCCGGCCGCCCGCCGGCACCCGGGTCACCCTGGACCCGCGCCAGAGCCGGGTCCGGCTGCCGATCGTGCGCTAGTCGACCTTCGGCGCGCGCGGGCGCCTGGCGCAGGAGGTTGAGCAAGCCGGGAGGGCGAGGAACGAGCCCGACCGGCGCCGACGAAACCTCGCAACCGATCTCGGAAACGCTGGCAAGGCACGGTTGCCGGGGTTTCGTCAGCGCTCGCTTGCGGAGGGTTTCGTCGGCGCTTGCTTGCTCAACGTCCGGAGTCGGTGAGCACGGGTTCAGATCTCCTTCAGGGCCACCGCCTACCATCGCCGCATGGCGCAGCGTCCTCTCCTTCGCACCGGCTCCGTCCTCGCAGCACTCGTGCTCCTCGCAGGCCTCGCGGCCTGTGGCGACCAGACCGACGACGGTTCCAACGACGGGGGCAGCGACTCCAAGCCCAGCAGCGGCGCGGACGCCGGCCAGACCCACGCCCCTCACCCGGAGAACCCCGACGGCGCGCCCTGCCAGTACGTATCGGGCGGCGAGGCGGCCAAGAAGGTCGACCCGCCGGCCGACAAGGCCGCCTACACCGGGTCGGTCCAGGTGACCATCCAGACCAACCAGGGCGACATCCCCGCCACCCTGGACGCCGCGGCGGCGCCGTGCACGGTCAACTCGTTCACCTCGCTGGCCAGCCAGGGCTACTACGACGACACGCCGTGCCATCGCCTCACGACGCAGGGCATCTTCGTGCTCCAGTGCGGCGACCCGACCGGATCCAGTGCCGGCGGCCCCGGCTACTCCTTCCCTGATGAGCTGAGCGGCTCCGAGACCTACCCGGCCGGCACGCTCGCGATGGCCAACGCGGGCCCGGACACCAACGGCTCGCAGTTCTTCGTCGTCTACGAGGACACGCCGCTCCCTCCCAGCTACACGGTCTTCGGGAAGATCGGCGACGACGGCCTCAAGGTCGTGCGTGACATCGCAGCCAAGGGTGTCGACAGCGGTGCGTCAGACGGTGCGCCCGCCGAGACGGTCACGATCGACTTCGTCGACGTCGGCAAGGCCACCGACGGCCCGCCGGCGTCGGAGTCCACCACCGACCCCGCGTCGGCCACCTGCACCTACCAGCCCGACGGCAGCCAGTCCGAGCTCGCACCGCCCCCGGCGGACCCGGGCGAGCCCGACGACGTCTCGGTCAGGATCAAGTCCAGCGTCGGCAAGCTCGACCTCAGCCTCGACGGGGCTGCGGCACCGTGCACCGTCAACTCCTTCAGCTACCTGGCCGAGCAGGGCTTCTACAACGGCACCTCGTGCCACCGGCTCACCACCTCGAGCATCTTCGTGCTGCAGTGCGGCGATCCCGACGGAACCGGCAGGGGCGGTCCCGGATACTCCTTCGCCGACGAGCTGACGGGCAAGGAGACCTACCCCGCCGGCACGCTCGCCATGGCAAACGCCGGCCCCGGCACCAACGGCTCGCAGTTCTTCATCGTCTACAAGGACACCAAGCTTCCCGCGAAGTACACCGTCTTCGGCTCGGTGTCGCCGGCCACCTTGAAGGCGGTCAAGGACGTCGCGGCGGCAGGGGTCGCCGACGGCAGTGTCGACGGCGCGCCGAAGACGAAGGTCACGTTCGAGAAGGTGACGGTGGGCTGAGCTCGTAGGCGACGTCGCTGCCGAGACCGACGGTCCGCGACACGGTGCAGATCCGGTCGTGGGTCTGAGCCAGGACGCGCGGCAGGATCGCCCGCGCGGCATCGCCGGCCTCGCCCTCGGGGAACACCGTCTCGAACAGCAGCCGGAGGTCGGTCATCCGTCCGCCGGTCTCGTCGCGCACCTTGTGTCCCTCCGCGACGACGTCGAAGGAGACGGGCTCGGCGCGGCGGGAGGTCAGCTCCTCGACGTTGATCGCCGCGCAACCGGCCAGCGCGGCCAGCAACAGCTCGACCGGGCTGAAGTCGGTGTCCGCGCTGCCGACCTCGATCGTGCCGCCGGCGGCATTGGTGATCCGGAACTGTCCCGGACCCACGCGGGTCAGGGTGACCGCACGCCGGGTGTCGGTCGGGGTGGCTGGCTGGTTGGGGCTGGTCATCGGGCCAGCCTGACATGCCGAGGACGCGTCTCACGGCGCGGTCGTCCTCAAGGCGCCCGGCTCGGGCACCGAGAATCGAGACATGCACCGCCGCCCCTCGGAGCCCCCAAGCCGGTCGATCCATCCGCTGGCGCTGGTCCTGGCCGTGCTGATCTCCCTGGCCGCGCTGGCACCGGTCGCCTCCCCGTCGTCCGCGAGCCCGCGGGTCGTCGCGGCGTCCTCGGCCGGTGCGAGTGATGCGTCGTCGCAGAGCCGCGCTTCCGCACCCACCCGGGTCGAGCGCGTCGTGCGGATCGTCAACCGGGTCCGCGCCCGGGCTCGCACCTGCGGCGACACCCGCTTCGCCGGGGTCCCTCCGGTGCGCCGGCATGCCAAGCTCGAGCGGGCGGCCGGGCGATACGCGCGTCTGATGGCCTCACGCAACTTCTTCTCCCACACCGGACCCGACGGCAGTGGTCCCGGCGACCGCATCACCCGGGCGGGCTATCGCTGGAGCAGCTACGGCGAGAACATCGCCGCGGGCCAGACCACACCCGTCGCTGTGGTGCAGGCGTGGGTCGAAAGCCCCGGGCACTGCGAGATCCTGATGGGCCGCTACGCCGAGATCGGGGTGGGGTACGCCTTCGACGCCGACGCCGACTACCAGCGCTACTGGGTCCTCGACCTCGGCACCCGGAGGCGGGGCTAGTCTCCGTGGCATGAGCGTCGCGTCGTCCCGCAGCCTCAAGCACACCGAAGCCCTCGAGCGGAAGGAACTGCTCGACGTCACCTCCTACGACGTCGCGCTCGACCTCGCCGCCGACGAGGAGACCTTCGGCTCGGTCACCACGATCACCTTCGAGAGCGGGGGCGGCCCGACCTTCGTCGACCTCAAGCCGGTGGCGGTCCGCTCGGCGAGACTCAACGACCGCGAGCTCGACGTCGACCTGCTCCGCGACGGGCGCCTGCCCATCGACACCGTCTCCGGCACCAACGTGCTGGTGGTCGACGCGGTGATGCCCTTCCGCAATGACGGCGAGGGCCTGCACCGCAGCGTCGACGGCGCCGACGGCCGTCACTACGTCTACGGCATGTCGTTCATGGACGCCGCCCCGACCGTCTTCGCCTGCTTCGACCAGCCCGACCTCAAGGCGCCGTACACGATGCGCGTGCGAGCTCCGCGCGAGTGGGTCGTCGTGGGCAACGCGCCGGCGTCGCGGGTCGAGGAGGACGCCGAGGCCGCCGACTGGCTGATCGGCCCGACTCGGCCGCTCTCGACGTACTTCGTCACCGTGGTCGCCGGTCCCTACCACGTGATCCGCGACGAGCACGACGGCATCCCGCTCGGTCTCAGCAGCCGGCAGAGCCTCGCCGCGCACCTCGACAAGGACGCCGACGAACTCCTCACGATGACGCGGCAGTGCTTCGACGAGTTCCACCGCCTGTTCGGGGTCCGCTACCCGTTCGGCGACTACCACCAGGCGTTCGTGCCCGAGTTCAACGCCGGGGCGATGGAGAACCCCGGCTGCGTCACCTTCCGCGACCAGCTCGTCTTCGACTCGCGAGTGACCCGCGGCTCGCGGATCCAGCGGGCCACCACAGTGGCTCACGAGATGGCACACCAGTGGTTCGGCAACCTCACGACACCGGCCTGGTGGGACGACCTATGGCTCAACGAGTCCTTCGCCGAGTACCTCGGCAACCGGGTCACCGCCGACGTCACCGAGTACGGCGACGCATGGACCCACGTGTCGTGGGCCCGCCGCCAGTGGGGTCTGCGCGCCGACCAGCGCCCCACCACCCATCCGGTGGCGGGAAACGGCGCCGCGGACGCCGTCGCGGCCCTCCAGAGCTTCGACGGGATCTCCTACGCCAAGGGCTCCAGCATCCTGCGCCAGCTGTGCACCAGCCTGGGCGACGACATCTTCTTCAAGGGCGTGATCGACCACTTCGAGAAACACCCCTACGGCAACGCCACCATGTACGACCTGTTCGAGAGCTGGGAGCGGACCGGAGCAGCCGACCTGTCCCCCGTCGTCGACGAGTGGCTTCGCAAGGCCGGCCCCGATGTCGTCCGTTACGACCGCGACCGCGCGGTGCTTCTGCGGGAGCCACCCGCCGACCTGCCGGCCGACCGCCGGCACCGGCTCGACGTCGTCTCCCTCGACCGGGGCCGGCCCGCCGCGGTCCCGGTCACCATCGACGGGCCCCAGACCGCCGTCGCCGGCGCCCCCACGACCGGCGCGATCCTCATCGACCCGCACGAGGAGAGCTGGGGCGTCTACGTGCCCGACGAGCAGACCGTCGCCGCACTCGTGACCGAGCTCCCCGCGATCGATGATCCCCAGGTGCACGCCGGCGCCTGGAACAACCTCAAGAGCGGGTTCGCCGCGGGAGCCATCGCCCCCGACCGGCTCGTCGACGTCCTCGTCGCGGCGCCGCCGATCGAGGACAGCGAGGACACGCTCCGGCACACCATGCCCTGGGTGCTCGGGGAGGTGATCCCGGCGGCGACGCCCGGGTCGCTCGCCCGGTTCCACGAGTCCGTGCTCGAGAGCCTCTCGCGACAGGAGGCCGGCTCGGAGCTCCAGCTCTCGGCCTTCCGCGCCGCGATCTCGACGGCCGGCTCGGAGGCTGAGCTGCGCGACTGGCTGGCGGCGACCCCGGAGGGGATCACGCTCGACGACGACCTGCGCTGGCGGGTGCTCACGACACTCGCGGTCCTCGGCGCGACCGACCGCGCCGAGCTGGACGCCGCCCTGGCGGCCGTGCCGGGGTCCGGGAACGCCGTCCACCACACCCGCGCCGTCGCCTCGCTCCCCGACGCCGCCGCGAAGGCCTGGGCGTGGGACCGCTTCACCGGGGCCGCGAAGGCCACGAACTACGAGATCGACGCGGCAGGGCGTGGCCTGTGGCGGGGCGGTCAGCGCGAGCTGACGGCGCCCTACGTCGCCGAGTACGTCACCGCGCTGCCTCGCACCAGCGAGGTCCGCAGCGGCTGGATCCTGGCCCTGGCCACCGAGGCCTTCTTCCCACGCTCCCACGTCGACGCCGCCTCGCTCGCGCTGCTCCGCCCGCTGCTCGAGCCGGGCACGCTCGAGCCGGCCGTGGCCAAGCGGGTCAGCGACGAGATCGACAACCTCGAGAAGGCGCTGGAGATCCGCGCCCGCTACCCGGTCGCCGATGCCTGAGTCCGATCTGCCCCGCCGGCCCGGCCCGTCGGTGCGCCTGCGGGTCACCGAGCTCACCGCGCCCGACGGCGTCCGCGAGCGCGAGGACCGGGTGATCACCGAGGAGCCGCTCGAGATCCGGCTCGCCTGGCCCGAGGCCCACGCGCAGCGGGCGTGGGTCACGATGCGCACGCCCGGACACGACTTCGAGCTCGCCACGGGCTGGGTCTTCCACGAGGGGCTGGCCCCCCGTGTCGAGCGGGTGGCCTACTGCACCGACACCACCCTGCGGCGCGAGCAGGAGTTCAACGTCGTCACCGTGACCCTCGATGCCGCGCCGACGTCGCTCCCCCACCAGCACGAGGCACTCTCGGCCGGGTCCTCGGCGTGCGGCGTGTGCGGCACCGACAGCGTGAGCACCGCTCTCAATCGGACGCCGACCGTGCTGCCCTGGGATGGCCCGCTGCCCGACGTCGACGTCATCCGGGGTCTGCCGGACGCGATGCGCGCCCAGCAGTCCCTGTTCGCGCGCACCGGCGGCGCCCACGCCGCCGCCCTCGCGACCGCCACGGGCGAGTTGCTGGTCGTCCGCGAGGACGTCGGGCGCCACAACGCGGTCGACAAGGTGACCGGCGCTCGACTGCTCGCGGGTCTCCCTCCCGGCGAGGCCTGCCTGGTCGTCAGCGCCCGGGCCGGCTTCGAGCTGGTGCAGAAGGCGGTCGCGGCCGGCACCGGGTCCCTCGTCGCCGTCGGGGCACCCACCAGCCTCGCCGTCGACCTGGCCCGCCGGGCGGGTCTGGCGCTGTTCGGGTTCACCGACGCCGACCGCACGGTGCGCTACTCCTGAATGACGCCGCGTGCCGGAGGTTGAGCACGCGAACGCCAGCGAGCGCCGGCTCGTTCCTCGCCCTCCCGCTTGCTCAAGCTCCGCGTGCCTGGGAGGCGTCGTGAGGTTTCGTCGCTGGAATCCCGCCTCGCTCGGGCGCGCGTCCACCGCGCTGTCGGTGCCCCCGCCTACCGTGGCGGCATGCGCATCCTCCACACCTCCGACTGGCACCTGGGCCGGTCGTTCCACCGTGAGGGGATGCTGGGCCCGCAGGCCCGATTCGTCGACCACCTGCTCGAGGTCGTCGAGTCCGAGCGGGTCGACCTGGTCGTCGTCGCCGGCGATGTCTACGACCGTGCGCTCCCGCCGGTCGACGCCGTCCGCCTGGCCGACGAGACCCTGGTCCGCCTGGCGCGCTCGCGTGCCACCGTGGTGCTCAGCAGCGGCAACCACGACTCCGCGCAGCGGCTCGGGTTCTCCGCTCGGCTCATCGACGCCGCCGGCGTCCACCTGCGTACCGACCTCGCCGGCGTCGGCACGCCGGTCGTCGTCCACGACGACGCCGGCCCGGTCGCCGTCCACGCGATCCCCTACCTCGACCCGCACGCGGTCGCCGACCCATGGGGGCTCGACCAGCGTTCGCACCAGGCGGCGCTCACCGAGGCGATGCATCGCATCCGCACCGACCTCGGCGCCCGCACCGGCACACGCTCGGTGGTCCTCGCCCACGCCTTCGTGGCCGGGGCCCAGCCCTCCGACTCCGAGCGCGACATCAGCGTCGGCGGGGTGGCGCGGGTGCCCACCTCGGTCTTCGACGGCATCGACTACGTCGCACTGGGCCATCTCCACGGCGCCCACGTCCTCGACGACCACATCCGCTACAGCGGGTCGCCGTTGGCCTACTCGTTCTCCGAGGCCTCCCACCGCAAGGGCAGCTGGCTGGTCGACCTCGCCGCCGACGCCACGGTGCACGCCGAGTTCGTCGAGGCGCCGGTGCCGCGGCCGCTCGCCCGGCTGCGCGGGACCCTCGAGGAGCTCTTGGCCGACCCGGCCCATGCGATCCACGAGGACGCCTGGGTGGAGGCCACCCTCACCGACGAGTCGCGTCCCCTCGACGCGATGGACCGCCTGCGCCGCCGCTTCCCGCACACCCTCATGCTCGCCTTCGCGACCAGCCGGGCTGCCGTCGGTGCTCCCGGAGCGTCGCTGGCCTCCGGGCGGACCGACCGCGACATCGCCAGGGAGTTCCTGCGCGAGCTGCGCGGCATCGAGCCCGACCCGGCCGAGCTCGCCGAGCTCTACCGCGCGGTGGATGCCTGCTGCGCGGACCCCGACGCCGACACCCTGGTCGGCGCGGCGTCCGGGGAGGGCGGCACGTGAGGCTGCACCATCTCGAGATCCAGGCCTTCGGTCCCTTCGCCGGCACCGTCGCCGTCGACTTCGACCGGCTCTCCGAGGCCGGGCTGTTCCTGCTCTCGGGCGCCACCGGGGCCGGCAAGACCAGCGTGCTCGACGCCGTCTGCTTCGCTCTCTACGGCGATGTGCCCGGCGATCGGAGCCAGGCCAAGCGGCTCCGCTCCGACCGCGCCGATCCGGCCACCCCGCCCCGAGTCACCCTCGAGGCGACCCTGAGTGGTCGCCGGTTCAAGATCGTCCGCTCGCCGGCCTGGGAGCGGGCCAAGAAGCGCGGCACCGGGGTCACCACCGAGCAGGCCCGGGTCGCCCTCTCCGAGCGCGTCGGCCAGGACTGGCAGCCGCTGTCGAGCCGTCTCGACGAGACCGGCGACCAGATCTCCCGACTGCTCGGCCTCGACCTGGCGCAGTTCACGCAGGTCGCGCTGCTTCCGCAAGGACGCTTCCAGGCTTTCCTGCGCGCCAAGTCCGACGAGCGCCACCGACTGCTCCAGCAGCTCTTCCACACCGGCCGTTTCGAGGCGGTGGAGCGCTGGCTGCGCGACCGGCGTCTCGCGCTCGGACGAGAGTCGGCCGTGGGCCACCAGCGCCTCGCCGACGTCGTGAGCCGGGTCAGCGAAGCAGCGGGAGCGCCGCTGCCGGAGACCCTCGACGTCCACGATCTCGCCCCGGCCGTCGACGACGACACGCTGCGCCCATGGGTCGCCGACGCGCTCGCCATGGCGACCGACGCCGGCGAGCGCGCCGCCTCGACCCTCGAGGACGCCGGCCGGCACGAGGCCTCCGCTCGCGCAGCGCTGGAGGCCGCTCGCGCCGACGTCGCGCGGCGCGAGCGCCTCGTGGCGGCCCGGCGGGAGCACGAGTCCCTGATGGCGCGCTCGGCCGACCAGGCCGCCGACGTCGTCCGCCTCGACGCCGCCCGGCGCGCGGCGGTCCTGATGCCCTGGCAGCTCGGAGCGCAGACGGCCGAGGCCGACGCAGCCGCTGCCCGAGCCGACTCCGACGCGGCCCTCGGCCGCGTCGCCGCGGCTCTCGGCGAGGACGTCGAGGTCGGCGCGCTCGCGAGCCTCGCCGAGCGGGAGGTCGCCGCGGCGTCCGCGGTCGAGGCCATGCGCCCCCGAGTCGATCGTCTCCGCGAGATCCGACGTGCCCAGCAGCACCACAGCGAGCGTCGCGCGCGGCTCGCGGTCGACCTCGACCGGATCGACCAGGAGCGTGCCAAGCGACCCGCACGGCTGGAGGCGCTGCGCGACGAGCTCGCCACGGCCCGCGGTGAGGCGGCCGACCTCGACAAGCTCACCGCAGCCGCCCAGGACGCACGCACCCGGCTCGACGCGCACGAGCAGGCGGCAACCCTGCACCCGCAGCTGCAGGACGCCCGCGAGCTGTGGCTCACCGCGCGGGAGGAGACGCTGCGGTGCAAGGATCAGGCTCTGGCCGTGCAGGCCGCACGGATCGAGGGCATGGCCGCCGAGCTCGCCGGAGCCCTCGTCGTCGGCGCCTGCTGCCCGGTGTGCGGCTCGGGAGAGCACCCCGCGAAGGCCAGCGCGGCGCCCGGCGCTCCCGACGCCACCGCCGAGAAGGCGGCGCGGGCAGCGGTCGACGATGCGGCCGCAGCCGAGGTCGCCCACGACCAGCAGGTCCGCGGACTCGAGCAGGCCCTCGCCGCAGCGGAGGCGAAGGCGGGTGAGGAGTCACCCGCAGCCCTCTCCGCCCGGCTGGCCGACCTGCAGGCGGGCCTGGGTGCTGCGCACCGCGCCTCGGCGCGGCTCCCCGACCTGGAGACCAGGCTCGCGTCGGAGGAGCGGGCGGCCGCCGACCTGGAGGCCCGCGCCACCGAGCTCCAGGGTGAGGACCGCCGAGCCGCCGACGAGCACGCCCGCCTCGCCGAGGAGGCGGACCGCCTGACCATCGAGGTCGAGCGGGTCGCCGGCGTCGCCGAACCCGATCTCGACGCCCTGGTCGACCGCCATCGTCGGCGGGCCGAGCTGTGTCGAGAGGCGACCCGATGGTCCGAGGCGGCCGAGGCGGCCGCCCGCATCCACGACGTGGCGCTGCGGGGTCTGGAGGAGGCGCTGCTCGAGGCGCGGTTCACCACGGTCGACGATGCGCAGGCGGCCTGTCTCGACGCCGCTGAGATCGATCGTCTCGAGGAGTCGGTCGCCCGGCACGAGCGCCGACTCGCCGCCGTCACCGAGGTGCTGCGCCAGGCCTCGTCCGACGAGGTCGACGAGCACACCCCGCTGCCCGACGTCGACCTCCTCGCCGCCGAGCACGCCACGGCCCTGCGGTCGCTGCGCGCCGCCGACGCCACCGCCACCCGACTGACCCTCCAGGTCACGCGACTCACCGGACTGCTCGACACTCTCGACGATGCCCTGGCCGCCTGGGCGCCGGTGCGTCGCGACCACGCCGTCCTGACCCGACTCTCGGCGTTCGTGGAGGGCAAGTCGGCCGACAACCTGCTCAAGATGCGGCTGTCCGCCTACGTGCTCGCCTACCGCCTCTCGCAGGTGGTGGCGGCGGCCAACGAGCGGCTAGCCACGATGAGCGACCGCCGCTACTCCCTGGAGCACACCGGCCAGCGCGGTGCCGGCGAGTCCCGCGGCGGCCTGAGCCTGCTGATCCGCGACGACTGGTCCGGCGAGCGCCGCGACCCGGTCACGCTCTCGGGGGGCGAGACCTTCGTGGTCTCCCTGGCTCTCGCGCTCGGTCTCGCCGACGTGATCTCCCAGGAGGCCGGCGGCGCAGCCCTCGACACCCTCTTCGTCGACGAGGGCTTCGGCTCCCTCGACGCCGACACCCTCGACGACGTCATGGACACCCTCGACTCGCTGCGCGACGGCGGCCGGGTCGTCGGCGTCGTCAGCCACGTCGCCGAGATGCGCGACCGGATCCCCACCCAGCTCCGCGTCGTCAAGCACCGCCAAGGCTCCACCCTCTCCCTCCACCGCTGAGACCCGGAGGTTGAGCAAGCTCCCGACCGCCCCCGCGAACCCTGGCAGCGACGGTTGCCGGGGTTTCGTCAGCGCTCGCTGGCGCTCGCTTGCTCAACCTCCGGCCGCGGCCAGCCCTCGGAGGTTGAGCAAGCTGGCGGGCGAGGAACGAGCCTGACAGCGCCGACGAAACCTCGCGACACTCCTCGGAAGCGCTGGCAGGGACGGTTGCCGGGGTTTCGTCGGCGCTCGCTGGCTGTTCTATACCGCGAGGTTGGTGACACCGGGGGTGCGGGTGACTGGGGGTCTTCCGGCTAGTGCGGTGTGGGGTC
>NZ_JBBMMC010000026.1:0-12801 GCF_037936805.1 Nocardioides epinepheli
GCCGACCCCGACGCCGTGATCTCCCCACTCGACGAGCCATGGGTCGTCTACACCCAATGACTCCCGCCGACTCCTGAGCGAGCGCGGAAGGTCAAGTGCCCCGGCCCTGGTGGCCGGGACACCTTGAGTGAGGCGACGAGGGCCGCCCGAGAGGGGTCCGCACGCTGGCGCCGAAGAGTCCTGTGCTCCGTCGCCGAGCTGGGAAGGTCGACGTCGTCCTCGATGCGGAGAGCGTCGACGAACGAGGGCGCCGTCCTGGCGACGGGCCACGGGGGTCCTACCAGCCTCGAAGGCTCAGCTGACCTTCGACTCCCCGGCCTCGTCCACCGAGGCGATGAATCCGGCGATCAAGTCGGCACATTCGTCGGGCCGCTCGATCTGTGGCATGTGGCCGGTCTGCGCGAACAGGTGGCTTTGCGCGTGCGGCAGGGCCTGGCGCGCGGCCTCGAGGTGCGTAGCCGGGAAGATCGGGTCACGGTCACCCCAGATGACGAGCGCCGGTCGCCCGAGAGGCGCGACGCGACCGATCAGGTCGTCGCGCCACTCAGGACGCATGCCACGCCAGGTGACGAGCGCATGCACGATCGCCAGCATGAAGTCGCCGGCACCGGGGCGTGTGCTCAGAGTCACCGCTCGCGCGATGCGCTCCGGAGTGGCCAGGCTCTTGTCGACGAAGATGGACTTCTCCAGCATGGCCACCGAGGACTTCGTCGGACGCCGGGTCGCCAGCCACCCGAGGCCGGGCAGGGCCAGCATCCGAAGCTGCCAGGTGACCGTGGCGCCGAAGCCGGCGCTGTTGAGCAGCACCGTCGAGCGGACCCGGTCGGGATGATCGGCAAGCAGTTGCATGGCGACGGCGCCGCCGAGCGAGTTCCCGCAGACGTGGACGGGACGAACTTCGCCGACGAGGTCGAGCACCTTGGGGATGGTCGCCGCGATCGGTCCCAGACCGATGGCGCCGGCCGCGGGGGCCGAGTAGCCGAAGCCGGGCAGGTCGATTCGGATCACCCGGTGGCTGCCGGCGAGGCGCTCGGTGAGTTCGTCCCAGTCCTCCAGGCTCCGGCCGCTGCCGTGCAGGAGCAGAACCGGCGTTGCCGCAGCGTCGCCGGCCACCTCGACCCGTACGGCACGACCGTCGACGTCCATCGTCTCCGCGGTCATTGCGCGACCACCTCTGCCACCTCACCGGTCTCAACCGTTGCGCTCACGACAACTCCTTCGTCCGTCACACGGCTCATGTGCCGCCCGACGGGGTCGCATTGATCACTCGTTCTGCCGGAGCATCGTCGCCCAGGTTCAGGCGCAACAACAGACCTATTTCGCTGAACGAACCGCGATAGGCATCTGTCCGCGCCGAAAGAGCGGGCATGGTGAGGAGCTGGCTCGACAGCGAGTCACGCCCAAGCCCAGGGCTGGCCTGCTCGGCCTATCCAGGCGGTCATATGAGCACGTGCTCTCCTGGGACACACGGTTACTCACGGCGCTCTCGGCAGCGGACTTCACCACCCCCATTTCAGGTGGGATGAGCCATTCGGGCACCATGCCCGACACCTCTCAGCGCTCGTGCATTACGACAAGTCCAATCCTGGTCCGTTCAGCAAAACGTCGGTGTTGCTCGCCTCACACCACACACTGCATGCTTCGGCCACCGTACGGCGGGGCAGTGCGATTCATTGCTCCCAACCCAAGTCAAAGGTTGCACGGAGAGGATCGATTTTGTCGACGACACTAAGGCGGCGCCTCAGCCTAGGCGACCGAGACCGAGGTTATGCGGGCGGATTCTGGAGCAGGGCACGCCGCGTGGCGGCAGTTGCGGCTGTCGGCCTCATGGTTGCCACGGCAGCCGGTTGCGGCGGCGACGATACAGCGACGGGTAGTGAGACCGACCCGATCTCGAATGACGTCTCCTCGGAGACGGTCCTCAAGATCTCAGACACCGGCACGCAGGCGGCCATGGAGTTGTCCGGTCTGGACAAGAAGCTCGGCTTCAAGATCGAGTGGGTGGCGGGCCTGCCGGGCGACCAGCTCATCCAGGCGGTACGCGGGGGCTCGCTGGACGCCTTTGCTGGAACCGATTCCATGGTTTATACCGGGACCTGGGGCGGGCTCGACCTCCGGACTGTGGCATTGCGCGAGACGGTGGACCCGCTCGACCACCCGCAGTCAGCTTTCGGTATCTCACCCGGGTCGAACGTGACCGGCCCCGAAGACCTCAAGGGGGCGTCCATCGCCTACCCACCGGGCGCCCAGCCCAGCGTGACGATCCTGTTGCTGCTGGACAAGTTGGGCTTGTCGCCCGACGACGTCGAGATGGTGGAGATGCCGACCACTACTCCTGACGTCTATCTTCGGGCACTGGCCAACGATCAGGTCGATGTCGCTCCGCTCAATCTCAACCGTGGGCACCTCCAGCAGTACCTGGCCCAGTACGGAGACAAGGGCGGCAGCTACTTCCAGCCCGGGGTTCGCGAGGACGCCTACATGTTGATCGCCAACGGCGAGGTGCTGCGTGACTCCGAGAAGGCCGCGGCGATGAAGCAGTTCACCGAGGTGTGGCAAGAAGCGCAGCTGTGGATCAACGAGAACCCGAAAGAGTTCGCCGCGGGCTACTACTCCAAGGTCCTCGGACTTCCCGTCCCGGCGGCGGAGGAGCTCGTAGAGAACCTTGGCACCTTCGACGTTCCCAAGGATTGGTCTGAAAGCATGAAGCGATTCCAGGTGAACGCTGACCTGCTCGCCGAGTTCCAGGACATGGAGGAGCTCGACGTCAACGACCTCTTCGACCGGCGGTTCGAGCCAGATGCGCCTGAGGCTTCGTAGTGAACGGGACCGGCGTTCGCCGTCATCTCGTACGGCCCTACGAGCCGCTTAGAGGAGTCTCGTGACGACGACAACACGCAACCTCAAGCCGCCGAGCATGGTGGACACCAGGCCCCTGCGTCACCGGCTCGGGCCAGGTAAGCGGATCCCGTTCAACGTGCTCATCGGTCCGGCCCTGCTCCTGATCGTGTGGAGCGTCGCCTCTGCGTTCGGCTGGATCGATCCCTACACATTGGTGGCCCCTTGGAAGGTGGTCACGACCGGCTGGGAACTGATCGAATCCGGGCGTCTGCAGAGCGCACTGGCGGTGTCTGCTGCGCGTGCCCTGACCAGCTTGGCCATCGGAGTCCTGGTCGGCACGGTCCTGGCGTTGATTGCGGGCATGTCCCGAATCGGGGAGGGCGTGGTGGACGGCATCATCCAGGTCAAGCGCTCGATCCCGACGATGGCGCTGATTCCGCTGTTCATCGTGTGGTTCGGTATTGGTGAGTCGATGAAGGCCATCACGATTTCGGCCGCCGTGCTGGTCCCTGTCTACCTGAACACCTACGCCGGCCTGCGAGGCATCGACAGTCGTCACCTGGAACTGGCGGAGACTCTCGGAATCAGCCGTCGTGAATTCGCCTGGCGGGTCCTGCTTCCCGGCGCAATGCCGGGGGTCTTCGTCGGACTTCGATATGCCGTGACGATCGCTCTGGTCGGCTTGGTGGTCGTGGAGCAGATCAACGTGACCAATGGCATTGGTTTCATGATGGCCAACGCCTCGATGCTCGGACAGACCGACGTGATCATCGTCGGCCTGGTGGTTTACGCGATGATCGGACTTCTGGCAGACGGTGTGGTGCGCACTCTGGAGCGGCGGGTACTTCGGTGGAGGAAGACGGTCGGATGACGAAGACATCAATGGAACAGATCGCCCAACCGGCTATCGCTCAACCGGCTGTGAAGGTCCTCGGCTTGAGCCGCAGGTTCGGGGACACTGAGATCTTGAAGGGCCTGGACCTCACGATCCAACGAGACGAGTTCGTGGCGCTGCTCGGCCGCAGTGGTAGCGGCAAGAGCACGTTGCTGCGGGCACTGGCCGGACTCGACTGGGATGTGAAAGGCCACGGCGAGGTGGTCGTCCCCGACAGCGTGTCCGTAGTCTTCCAGGACTCGCGTCTGCTGCCGTGGATGAACGTGATGAACAACGTCACGTTCGGGCTGAATGGCCGCGCCCTAGGCAGGTCACGTTCGGCCAACCGAAGTGCAGCCGAACTCGCGCTGGAGGAGGTCGAGCTCGGTCACCGGAAGAACGCATGGCCGCGTGAGCTGTCCGGTGGCGAACAGCAGCGAGTGGCTCTGGCGCGTTCATTGGCGCGCGAGCCGCAGTTGCTGCTCGCCGACGAACCGTTCGGGGCGCTGGACGCACTCACGAGAATCAAGATGCAGAATCTGCTGAAGCGCCTATGTGAACGCCATCAGCCAGCAGTCCTCTTTGTCACCCACGATGTCGATGAGGCGATCTCGTTGGCCGACCGGGTCATCGTGCTCGACCATGGCGTGATCCTCTCCGAGCATGTCGTCGAACCCAACGAACGGACTCCCGGGACCCCCGGTTTCAGCACGTTGCGCAGGAGTCTCCTCGCCGACCTCGGCGTCGAATGACCGCCGGTCAAGGCGGTCGTCCCCGAAGCGTCGAGGTCTAGGTGCTTGTTGGTCCTGCGCACGATTGGTCACGATTGATGGTGCACGACGCACTGACGCTGCGCTGATGGAAGGCCCGTGGCGGCCGGCCCGGGAATGCGCGTGGGCCGGTCGCCCAAGGACTGCGGCCTCCTGAACAGCCTCGGGAGCGGGTGATCCGGTTGGCGGTCGGCCCGGGAATGCGCGTGGGCCGGTCGCCCAAGGACTGCGGCCTCCTGAACAGCCTCGGGAGCGGGTGATCCGGTTGGCGGTCGGCCCGGGAATGCGCGTGGGCCGGTCGCCCAAGGACTGCGGCCTCCTGAACAGCCTCGGGAGCGGGTGATCCGGTTGGCGGTCGATCTGCTGCGTGGCCCGGCCGCCAGATCCCGCGCTCTGCGTCGGGTTGGCGAGTAGACCTCTCCGGCGTCATAGGTTCAGCAGCTTTCGACGCGCGCCACTGACTCCGGATCAGGCCAGCTGATCGCGCCTAGACCGGGGCCGGCAAACCCCAAGCGGACACCCGGAGTCGCGGCCCGGCAAGAGCGGGGACGCAAGGAGTCCTCACAGTCTCGTTGCGCCACCCGGCCAGCGCCTTCGCGGCCATTCGACGAGCTCGGGGCCACTCACCCCCAGTGGTCGCCCCAGCCCCACAGGTACGGAACGACATGCTCGTGCTGGTTCTCGACGCCGAACTTCCCGCGGAAGAATAGCATCGGGGTGGCGCGGTGCGGGGTCTCGAGGCGGGTGACCCGGCCGATCACGACGTCGTGGTCGCCGGCGACGTGCACGTCCTCGACGGTGGCGTGCACCCGCATCAGCGTGTCGGGCAGGTTGGGGGTGCCCTCGGGGGAGAGGTCCCACGCGAGGTTCTCGAACTTGCGGCCGCGGCTCGAGCCGAACCGCTGGCACAGCTCGGCCTGGTCCTCGCCGAGCACGTTGACGGTGAACCGGCCGGATGGCCGGATCCGTGGCCAGGCGCGGCCCCGGTGGTCGGCGCAGAAGAGGACGAGCGGCGGCTCGAGCGAGACCGACGCGAAGGACTGGCAGGCGAAGCCGACCGGCTCGCCCTCGTCCAGGCCGGTCACGATCGTCACGCCGGTTGCGAAGTTGCCCATCGCGGCGCGCATCTCCAGCGGGGACGGCTCGATTGCGGTTCTCATGTAGTGATGCTACCGACGGCGTGTGGTCGTTGCAGCGAGCGCTTTCCGGTCACCGGAATGGTCTCGAACCCGTCCGCGCACCGCCACCCAGCGTGCGCAGCGTGACCGGCCTGCCCCAGGACTTCAGGCGACGCGAGCCGGCCGCCGATGCTGGCGACGGCCCACTGCTCATGCGGTACGGGTCGGGCCCGGGCATCACGGGGTGGCGCGACCTCGCATGGTCGCAGCGCGCCTGGCAGGGACATCGACCAGATTCGGCGCGGTCCCGGCATTAGTGCACGGCCGGAGTCTCGTAGACCCTGAACTCGTTGATCCTGCCGTCCGGTCCCTGGGTATAGACACCCAAGCCTGCATGTGGGGGGCGACGCCACACGACGTGCTCGGCGGCCGCGACCGCGCCGTCGGTGGTGACCGTGCAGAACTGGAGCGGAACGCCGGCGCTTCGGCCGTCTCTGTTGTCATCGGGAGTGGACGGGTTCCCGATGATCGAAGCGAACTTCGCGCCGTCGAGGGCGGCGGTGGACTCGTGAACGATCGCGTCCGCGGCGAGCGCCGCAGCGAACACGTCGGGGTCCCCTGTGACCATGGCCTCCTCGAATCGTCCCATGAAGTGCGGTCGCGCGATATAGCGATCAGGCGCGACCACGGGCGGCCTCGGCACGCTATAGCCGAAGGCTCGCGAATCGTAATAGACACGAGCGTGCCGCCGGGCGCCTTGTGAGTCGTCCCAGACAACCGCGAATCGAAGGGGCGGAGCTTCGTCGTCGTGTGGAATCAGAATGTACTCGCTCACCGTGCGAATAGCCCCCACAATCTCGCGCACCTCCTGCAACTGTGCCCACGTCGGAAGGCCGGGCCAGGCGGGGCTGCCTGACTTGAACCCGGCGACGTCTGAGAAGCCCACGACGGGGTCGTTAATCCGGACCGTCATCTCAAGGTGGTTGTGGAATCGGTCGAGCGCGGTCGGCGCACCTGAAGGCCCGCTCATCGAAGCCACGTCCTCGTCATCGGCTGGCGGCAGTTCATCAAGACTCCTTCGGTTAGTGACAGAGCACGTGAGTCTCTGATGACCAGGGGTAGTCGTCAAGGTTTTCGGATCGCCTGCAAGAACGCCCCCCCCCTTGCCTCTGGGAGCCTGCGGCTTGAGGCTCCGCACCAGTGCGGCGCAGAGGCGTACAAACATCGCTGATGGATTGCCTGAGCCGGACTCCCGCGGCATTGGAGCAAGCACCTCGATAGACCCCGTTCGGGTGACATCGGCTGATGTGCGCAGCGAATAGCATCAGCGCCGATGAGACTTCAAGAGACGCTTTCTGGGACTCAGGCTGTCGTGACTGGCGCTGCCGGAGGAATCGGTGGTGCCGTTGCCGCGGAGCTCGTGGGTCAAGGGGCCACCGTCTATGGGTTCGACATCGCTACTGCCGCGGATCTGCCCGGTGTCACGCAGATCGAGTGCGACGTCACCGACCCCCAATCTGTTGCTCGCGCCAGCGAATCGCTGAAGGACGTGACCGAGGTGGTCGACGTGCTCGTGGTGGCTGCTGGCCGCTTCCCCAGCCGACGGGTCGAGGAGTGGACGTCAGATGAATTCGAGGATCTCTGGCGCCTCAACGTCGCTGGAGCACTTTCGGTCATCCAGGCGCTGCTGGTGCAGTTGCGGCGCTCGAATCATGGACGCATCATCCTGATTTCCTCATCTGCGGTGCATCAAGGCATTCCTGGCTTCGTTCCATACGCGGCCACCAAGGCAGCGATGATCGGCATGGCTCGCTCGCTGGCTGCCGAGTTGGGACCCGATGGGATCACCGTCAACGTCGTGACGCCCGGACTCACCGCAACCCAGGCCGCTCTTGACGGAGACGTCGCCCAATTCTTCGACGGGGTCGTCGCGAGTCAGATGATCAAGCGCCGCCTCGAACCCACGGACCTCGCGCCAGGCATCGCCTATCTGTGCTCTCCGGGCGCGGACATGGTGACCGGTCAGGTGCTCAACATCGACGGTGGAAGTGTGACCTACTGATGGCTGAAACAAATAGAGCGCTGTTCTCTTTCAACCCCGAGCAGTTCGAAGTGCTCGAAGGCATCTGCGAGTTCGTGGTGCCCGGCAGCGCGCCGGCCGGACCGGCCGTCTATATCGACAGCATGGCGGCAGACCTCGCAGCCGAGCCGAGGGAAGCCCTCTGCGCCATTCTCGACGAAGCCCGGGAATCCCAGCTCGGCGGAGGCTCCTGGCAGGAGTTGGCCACGCGTCCATGGTTCGGCTGGTTGCGTGCATTAGCGATCGAGGCCTACTACAGCGATTTCCGCCAACCTGGTTACGAGGGACCCGGAGCCTGGGACGCGATCGCGTTCACCAGCGCCCCTATGGCCGCGCGCGCCAAACAGGATTGGACCTTCCTGCGGTGCCACCGAGACGAGAAGAGCAGTTCATGAAGCAGACGATGGCATCCGAGCAGCACACCGTGGTGGTGGTGGGGTCAGGAGCCGGGGGCGGCATCGCAGCGACCCGACTCGCCGAGTCTGGTCATGACGTGCTGCTGATCGAGACCGGTGGATACCACCTGGCCGGTTCCTTCAGCAGATGGGAGCTAGGTGCGACCAGGCAACTGTGGAACCCTCCGCGGATGGCGCAGACCCGCGCGGATGGACAACGCCCGATCGCGATGGTGTCGGGTAGAAGCGTCGGCGGCACGACCAACATCAACACCAAGGTCGGAGCGCGAGCGATCGAGCAGGACTACCGGAAGTGGCACGACGCGACTGGACTGGTGAATCGAGAGGGCCAGGCATTCTCGGCGGCGGACCTCGACCCTTGGTTCGACGTCGTCGAGCGGCGCATGCGGGTGCGGCATCGCGCGGACTGGACACCTGGTGTGCACGTCGTTGAGAAGGGCTTCCAGTCCCTGGGCCACGAACTGCATCCTGTGCCTTCGTATACGAACAGCGACTGCGAGAGCTGTGGTTCGTGCACCGCGGGCTGTCCTACCAACAGTGGCAGCACCACCCTGAACCGATACATACACGGTGCTGTCGTGCGTGGCCAGTTGAAGGTCGCAGCCGAGACGCGAGTCGTCCAGATCCTGACCGAGGCCGATGGAGATCGCGGGCGGCGTGCGATCGGGGTGGTCGCCGTCGGGCCCGACGGTGTGGAGCGCACCATCGAGAGCTCGATAGTCGTCTTGGCAGCCGGGTCACTCGTCACCCCACAACTACTCCAGTTGTCGGGGTTGGCCGACCTCGGCACCCCCGCCTCGAAGCTCGTAGGACGCACCCTGGGCACCCACACGGCGCGGATGGTGCACGGGGTCTTCGACGAGATCATGGACACGCACGTCGTCTACCCCATCACCGCTCACTGTCAGGACTTCGCCGACGACGCCGCCGGAGGCTTCATTGTCGAGGCCACCACCGTGATGGACCCGATCGCGCTCGCCTCCGCCCTCGTGGCCGACGACTTCACGCCCCTGATCGGGACACCCCTCACCGAGACCATGAGCGCCTACCGGCATCTCGCTGGCCTCTTCATGATGACCAACGACTCCAACCTCGGGCAGGTCACCGCTACCGAGGATCACGTCGGGCGCTTCGAGGTCCCGATTCCGCCAGAGGACCAACGTCGGCTCGACGAGGCGCATGCGTTCTGCACCGAGGTGTTGTACGCCGCGGGCGCCAAGCGTGTGGTGTCCACCGGCTACATCACCTCCCACGTGCAAGGCAGTGTCACCATGGGCTCCGATCCCGACCGGTCCTGTTGCGACAGTGACCAACAACTCTGGGACGTCAGCGGGTTGTACATCGGCGACGGGTCCGTGATCCCACGGACGCTGACCTACAACCCGTCCTTGACCATCATGGCCCTGGCAGAGCGGCTCGCCGATCATCTGAACGGGGTACTCGGTGGCCAGCCCCGGCTGCCCGACCTCGCCGTCGTCGGCTGAGAGGATAGGCCGCGGCTCATGGCCGCTATGCCCTCCTTCACGTGAGGCTGGGCACGACCCGAGGTTGGTCGGTGAAGGCCGATACTCACGCGGGCCGGGCAGCCGCCGCCTTGCCTCGAGCCGTGACACCGATTGCACCACCCCCATCGCTGGCCCGAGGAGGCAATGATGCGAGTCAACGAAGTCATTGCCCGAGGGCTGCGGGCCCACGGCGTCGGGGTCGTCTTCGGTGTCATGGGGGACGCGAACATGTATGTCGCGGACTCCTTTCACCGCGAACAAGGCTGCAAGTTCGTGGCGACCTCCAACGAAGGAGGGGCGGTGCTGATGGCCGCAGGCTATGCCGCGGTCACCGGACGCGTGGGGGTCGCGACCGTGACGCACGGCGCCATCGCCAACTGCGTCAGCGCGCTACTCGATGCCGCCCGAGGTCACTATCCCCTCGTCGTGATCGCGGGTGACACGGCTCGGTCCCAGGGCTATCACCTGCAGAACATTCCGCAGCGCGAGATCGTCGCACCGACCGGCGCCTCCTACCGCGAGGTCCGCTCTGTCGAGACGGTCGGCGTCGACCTGGCGGCCGCGCTGGCTCAGGCGCGCGCAGAGCGCCGGCCAGTCGTGCTCGACTTGCCGGCCGACTTCCAGCAGGCCGAGACAAGCGTAGGCGTGGGTCGGATTCCCTACCTCGTGAGCGGGGTCTTGACGCCGACCCGCGAGGAGCTCGAGGACGCGGCGGGCGCCATCATCGGGTCCTCCCGGCCGCTTGTCATCGCTGGACGTGGTGCCGGCGGCCCCGGAGCCTCTGAGGCGTTGCGCGCTCTTGCCGAGCGTATCGGTGCTCCCGTGGCGACGACGCTCAGGGGCAAGGGCCTGTTCTCAGGTGACCCGTGTGACATCGGCATCGTCGGCACGCTCTCTCATCCCGTTGCGATGGAGGTGATCGGACGAGCAGACTGCCTCGTCGTTTTCGGCGCTGCGCTGAGTTCGCTCACCACGTGGAACGGCGAGCTGCTCGTGGGCAAGAGAGTCATCCACGTCGACAGTGACCCGGTGGCGCTGGGCCGAAACTTTCCGGCGGACATCGCGGTGGCCGGGGACGCGGCGGTGACGGCAACGACTCTGCTGGACCTGTTCGACGAAGCCGAGGCAGAGCCCAAACGCTTCCGCAGCGACGACCTCGCCGCGCGGCTGCAGGCCTGGCGCCAGGAAGACCAGGGGACGGCGCCCTCGGACGGCCCGTTGACTCTGACGGGCGTACTCCACGAAGTGGAGTCGATCGTGCCCTCGGATCGGACGCTGACGATCGACGGTGGACGGTTCTCCCACGAGTCACTCCGAATCTTGCGCGTCGAGCACCCGTGGAACTACGCACACTGTCTCAATGTCGGACACATCGGAATGAGCGTCAGCTACGGCATCGGCGCCGCGATCGGGCGCCCCGCAGCGCCTAGCCTGGTCATCGTCGGTGACGGTGGCTTCATGCTCGGTGGCTTGGCCGAACTCAACACCGCGGTGCGTGAGCGACTCGACCTCGTCATCGTGCTGCTCAATGACGGGGCGTACGGCGCTGAGTACTACCGCTTCGTCGCCCAATCCCTGGATCCCAGCCTGACGACCTTCGAGTGGCCCGACTTCGTCGACGTCGCCACCGCCCTGGGAGCCACCGGGTTGCGCGTGAGCGCATGGTCGGACTTCGACAGACTGGCCGAGATGATCCAGCCGGGGTGCGGGCCCGTCCTGGTCGACGTCTCGCTCGACGTCACCTCGATCCCCGATCCCGGAGATCATTGAGTTCGGATCCACGCTGGATCCGAGCCTGGATTCACCGATTCTCGCCTGCTACGCGCCACGATATGGGCACGCTGGCGGCGTTGCGGCCGCTCGACGGTCAACCAGAACGCCTTCGCGACCGCGCCTTGCCATCGCACCCATCTGATGACGCGCAGCAAACGCCGACAATCGGTGGATCCAGGCTGAGCTGAGTCAGCCCGCTCTCAGGCGCCCGAAGGTGGCGTCGAACTCTGTCTCCCCGACGCCCAGATCAGTTGCACGAGCTCGGCTCGGTTGCGCACGTCCGTCTTGGCGAACACCCGCTTGAGATGTTGCTTCACGGTGTTCTCGCTGATGTAGGCGCGGTCGGCGATCTGTTTGGTAGTGAGGCCCTCGCTGACGAATTGTGCGATCTCCTGCTCGCGCTTGGAGAGCACCTGCCAGACGGGCAGTTGTTGGACGTCATGCTGGTCGCCGCACTCGAAGACGAGGTTCACCGCGGCTCCCTGAGTGCGGCCGAGGCGATAGCTCTTGAGGATGCGCCGGGCGCTGGTCTTGTGGTCGCGGAAACTCTGAATGTGCACGCGCTTGCCGTCGACCCGGAATTCGGCCATGGCCTCGACGATCGCCTTCTCGACGGCGGATGTCGCCTGCGTGCCGACGCCTGCCGGGCCTGATGGCTCGAGGTCGTTGCGCGCCGCCCGGTTGCGGAATATCACCTGCGCGTCCAGGTCGGTCACGATCACCGCCTGCGGCACCCGATCCAGGACGCTCTCCATCATGGATGAGCGTTGTCCGGTCAGTTCGAAACGCAGCGCCCGTTCCATGGCGAGGCCGACCTGCTCGCTCACCAACCGAGCTGATAGGAGATCATCATGGCTGAATGCGGGTTCCTTGGCGGCGCGAGCGAAGTTGACCGTACCGAGCAGCATGCCAGACACGACCAATGGCGCCTCGAGGGAATGCTCGAGGCCGGCTCCGCCGAGCGCTGCTCGGGCCCCGCTTGCTTCCCATTTCTTGCCACCTGCAGCACGGGTGGAGTCGATCGGCCGACGCTGCTGCAGCACGAAGTCGAGGACGGGGTCGTCAGCACGGCCGTAACGTTCGTACTCCTCGAGGAACAGGCCCTCGGCGTCGGAATGCACCTCGATCACGTCGCCCGAGTCGACGTCGAGCCGGTACAGGCCGACGGCGCAAGCCGGCAGTACCCTGCCGCTTGCCGACAAGAAGGCGCGCCCGACCTCCTCGACCGTCAGGGCCGATTGCAATGCCCCGGCGAACTCATGCCTCGCGGCATCTGGGTACGAGACTGTCAACGCGTATTCACCCTCTCTGACAAGCCACCTTGGCACCGGATCCCCGACCGCTCGGTCAGGAGTCGGCGGGAGTCATTGGGTGTAGACGACCCATGGCTCGTCGAGTGGGGAGATCACGGCGTCGGGGTCGGC
>NZ_JBBMMC010000027.1:0-11743 GCF_037936805.1 Nocardioides epinepheli
ACAGAGGAGAACCAGCCGGTCCACCCTGCCAGCCAGCCCCAGGCCAGCCACCACCAACCCTCACAGCAAGCGAGCGCCGCCGCCGGAGGTTGAGCAAGCGAGCGCCAGCGAGCGCCGACGAAACCCCGGCGGCGGACTGCGAGATTGTGGTCGGTGGGTCGGCGCGCATGGGTGCCGACTCGGCCGGGTGGTGGGGTGGCCGCGCGCGTAGTCGACCGACACCCGCCGTCAAGGATCGCCTTCGGCGCCCGCTTCGCGGCGGACTTCGTCCGTCCTTGACTGCGGGTCCCGGTCGGTCGACTCATCCGGCGCGCTGCCGGCACGGGCTCCGCCCGCGCCGCCGCCTGCGCGGCCACCCCTGCTCGGTCCGCCGTCGCCGACTCGCTCGCGCCCGATTCGCGCGGCTCGCGTTTCCGGGGTCGGTTGCGAGGTTTCGTCGGCGCGGTCCGCGCTCGTCCCTCACGCGCACCGCTTGCTCAACCTCCGAAGAATCGCCCCGCCGCCGGAGGTTGAGCAAGCGAGCGCCAGCGAGCGCCGACGAAACCCCGGCACCCCTCACTGCCGAACTTCCCACGAAGACGGACTAGAACATACTAGCGAATATCCGCCGGACGAGGTAGAATCAGGCATGGCCGCCACCACCGACACCGAACCCGGGCACCCGCTCGCGGTACTGGTCGCGCGGTTCAAGAAAGACCTCGCCGGCCACGTCGACACCCCGCTGTGGAACCTCGACGCCGACGACACCGCTGCGCTGTTGGTCGACCTGGCCGAGGTCGCCGCCAGCCTCGCCGAGCTCGAGGCCCGAGCGGTGACCCAGGCCGAAGCGTTGGACCTGCCCGGCACGATCGGCGCCCGCTCGACCAGCGCGTGGCTGCGGCGGCTGGTCCCGATCACCCCCGGCCACGCGCACCGCACCACCCGCCTCGCCCACGAGCTCACCACCCACGAACCGACCCGACAAGCTGCCGCCGAGGGAAGGGTCCTTCCGGACCAAGCCGCGGTGATCGTCGCGGCGGTCGACGAACTCGACCCCGAACACCGCGACCTCGCCGAGAAGCACCTCATCGCAGAAGCCACCCATCACGACGCGAAAGCCTTGAAGATCCTCGGCCGCCGCATCCTCGAGGTCATCGACCCCGCCCGCGCCGACGCACACGAAGCCCGACTACTCGAAGCCGAAGAAGCCCGCGCCCGGAAACACACGACGTTCTCGATGTACGACGACGACCAAGGCCTCACCCACGGCCGCTTCACCCTCCCCGCCGCCCAAGGCTCGATGCTCCGCAAAGCCCTCACCGCCCTCGCCGCCCCCAAACACGTCCGCGCCACCGACGGCGCCGGCACCTACGACCACGCCAAGCCCACCCCACAAAGACTCGGCCAGGCCTTCTGCGAGTACGTGGAGCGGTTCCCCACCGACCGACTGCCCAAGGCCGGCGGACTCAACGCCACCGTCATCGTCACCATGACCCTCGACACCCTCCTCGGCGGACTCGAAGCCGCGCACCTCGACACCGGGGCAGGCCTCTCACCCGGACAGGCCCGACGCCTCGCCTGTGAGGCCGGGATCATCCCCGCCGTCCTCGGCAGCAACAGCGAAGTCCTCGACCTCGGCCGCACCCGCCGCTTCCACACCCCCGCCCAACGCCTCGCAATCGGCCTCGAACAACAGCACTGCCAAACCCCCGGCTGCGACACCCCCGCCGCCTACTGCCACACCCACCACGCCCACTCATGGCAGCAAGGAGGCGACACCAACACCCGAGACGCCCGACTCCACTGCCCCTTCCACCACCACCAGCTCCACGCCACCGGACAAGCCCATCCGATGCGGACGTAGGTCGGCGGATCCGCAGAGAGATTGAGTTCAGAGGATCGAGTGGGATGTCCCCTCGTGATCGACGACCTCGACCACCGCGTCGCCATCCGCTGGAACGATGAATCTGAGTCGATCTCTGCCGTGAGCGTCCCGCAAGACCAGGCGCACGGAGCCGTCGTTCTCACGAGCCAGACGCATGCGTGACCGGCCTCGCCCGTCGGCGTCGCCGAAGTATCGGTCGTGCACCTGTCGGCGCCCTTCCTCATCCTGGCCATCGGTCTCGGCGACCAGGTCGGCGATCGACCACGCCGGCTGGTCGGCGAACTCCAGGAACTTCTGTGATGCGCCGCCCTCTTGGTACAGCCCGAGCCGGAAGCTCTCGTTCTGCTCGAAGTCGTCGAACGCCAGGTAGCCCGTCTGCTGAGCGGCGTCTGTGCCGCGAGTGCCGGCGAACTGCAACCCACCGCACTCGGTCCCCTCATCGTTGACGAAGAGGATGCCCGCGCTTGGGTGTCGTCCGGGATGCTCGATGAGCTCGCCACGGAGCGGCATCGTCTTTCCGTGAGTCGAGTTTCCGATGACGATCCGAAGCGACCCGTCGTCCTCGACGACGTTGATCCGTTTCACCGTCAACTCGTCCACAACCATCGGCGCAACCGAGACTTCGGCAGCATCAGCGGCGGCTTCGGCCAGTGCCAGCGCCCGAGTCGCCGCGGCGTAGGCGCTGCGAGCCGCGGTGAGTGCGTCTTCAAGTTCGGCCATGGGCCATTATCGGCCGCTGCGGACCGGCACCCCTCAGAGCTTCTCCACCGGGGCGTACCGGAGCAGCAGGCGCTTGACTCCCTCGGAGCCGAAGTCGATGGAGGCGACCGCCTTCTCGCCGGCGCCCTCGAGCGCGACGACGGTGCCCATGCCGAAGGAGTCGTGGAGGACGCGGTCGCCGGGTTCGAGGCTGGGGATCTCGCGGGCCTGCTTGGCCTTGGTGGCGGCGTCGGCGCGGGCCGCGGCGGCGGAGAAGTTGCGGCGGCCGGCTGCGGTGGGTGAGCCGAAGCCGGTGGAGGCCGGGGACGACGAGGCGAGGTCGGGGCGCCCCCAGCGCGTCTGGGCGGCCTCGGTGCGGCGCCAGTCGACCAGGTCGACCGGCAGCTCGTCGAGGAAGCGACTGGCGGGGTTGTGGGACGGCGCGCCCCAGGCCGAGCGGACCACGGCGCGGGAGACGAACAGGCGCTCGCGGGCGCGGGTGATGCCGACGTAGGCCAACCGGCGCTCCTCCTCCAGCTCCGTGCGGTCGCCCAGCGAGCGGCCGTGCGGGAAGACGCCGTCCTCGAGGCCGGTGAGGAAGACCGTGGGGAACTCCAGGCCCTTGGCCGTGTGCAGCGTCATCAGCGTGACGACGCCCTGATCGTCGTCGTCGTCGGGGATCTGGTCGGTGTCGGCGACCAGCGCGACCCGCTCGAGGAAGTCGGGCAGGCCCGGCGTCACCAGATCGGCGTCGACGTCGGCGGGGTCGGCCGAGGGTGCTGCGACCGGGTCCTCGGAGAACTCGCGGGCCACGGCCACGAGCTCGCCGAGGTTCTCCACGCGGGTGGCGTCCTGGGGGTCGTCGGAGGCCTCGAGCTCGGCGAGGTAGCCGGTGCGGTCGAGCACCGAGTCGAGGACGACGTCGGGCCGCTCCCCCGCATCGACCATCGACTGCAGCTCGGTGACCAAGCCCACGAAGCCGCGGATGTTGGACCGTGAGCGGGTGGCCAGGCCGGGCGCCTCGTCGGCGCGCTGAAGGGCCTCCCAGAAGGTGATCCGCTCGCGCTCGGACAGCGCGTTCACCGACTCCACAGCGCGATCTCCGATGCCGCGCTTGGGCACGTTGAGGATCCGGCGCAGCGAGACCGAGTCGTCGGGGTTGACCAGCATCCGCAGGTAGGCCAGCGCGTCGCGCACCTCGCGCCGCTCGTAGAAGCGCACCCCGCCGACCACCTTGTACGGCATGCCGGTGCGGATGAACACCTCCTCCAGCACCCGCGACTGCGCGTTGGTGCGATAGAAGACCGCGACGTCGCCGGGCCGATGGCCGGCGTCGGTGAGCTTGTCGATCTCGTCGCTGACGAACCGGGCCTCGTCGCGCTCGTCGTCGGCGACGTAGCCGACGATCCGGTCGCCGTCGCCGGCCTCGGACCACAGCCGCTTCTCCTTGCGGCCCTGGTTGTTGCCGATGACGCCGTTGGCGGCGGTCAGGATGGTCTGGGTGGAGCGGTAGTTCTGCTCCAGCAGGATCGAGGTGGCGTCGGGAAAGTCCTGCTCGAAGTCGAGGATGTTGCGGATGTTTGCGCCGCGGAAGGCGTAGATCGACTGGTCGGCATCGCCGACGACCATCAGCTCGGCCGGCTCGACCCGCTCGCCGTCGGTGAGCTCGGGGTCGTCGGCGCACAGCTGGTGGATCAGCGCGTACTGCGCGTGGTTGGTGTCCTGGTACTCATCGACCAGCACGTGGCGGAACCGCCGCCGGTAGGTCTCGCGGACGTCGGGGAAGGCCTGCATCAGGTGGACGGTGGTCATGATGAGGTCGTCGAAGTCGAGCGCGTTGGCCTCGCGCAGCCGCCGCTGATAGAGCGAGTAGGCCTTCGCGTAGGTCTCCTCCAGATGGTTCTGCGCGTCCTTGGCGACCTCCTCGTCGTCGCGCAGCTCGTTCTTGTGGTTGCTCACCCAGTGCAGCACCGGTCCCGGCTGGAAGCGACGCGGATCGAGGTCGAGGTCCTTGAGCACCAGGCTCATCAGCCGCTTCTGGTCCTGGGCGTCGTAGATCGAGAAGCTCGACTTGTAGCCGAGCTTGTCGATCTCCTTGCGCAGGATCCGCACACACGCGGCGTGGAACGTGCTGACCCACATCAGGCGGGCACGCTTGCCGACGAGGTCCTCGACGCGCTCCTTCATCTCCGCGGCGGCCTTGTTGGTGAAGGTGATCGCCAGGATCGAGCCGGGATGCGCTTTGCGCTCGGAGATCAGCCAGGCGATGCGCCGGGTGAGCACGCGGGTCTTGCCCGAGCCGGCGCCGGCCACCACCAGAAGAGGTGCGCCGGCATGCTGGACGGCGGCGCGCTGCGGCTCGTTGAGCCCCGTCAGGAGCTCGTCAGCGGTGGGGCCGCGGCGGGTCGTGCGGGCCTCGTCGGGGGCGATGCCCTCGACGCCGAGACCTTCGAGGAACGGCTGCGCATTCATACTGGCTCCAGCCTACGGGCGAGAGCGGACAGCTCACGCCGTCCGGATCGAGCCTGTGGATCAGGCGTGCACGGAGGACCAGAAGACCGCGACGGCGACGTTGAGCACCGACAGCACGAGGAGCCCCAGCCACAGGCCCTGAGGGATGCTGGGCTTGCGCAGGTTCGCCATCACCAGCACGAGGACCACCAGCCCGATCACCGCCTTGACGGCGACCTTCGCGTGGTTGACGTCGCCGTCCATGCCCTCGAGGACGCCGACCAGCGCCAGCCCGGCGATGAATGCCGTGCCGGCGCCGTCGCGCATCGCGCCGTTGACCTTCTTCTCCTTGTCACCGGCCTGGGCCAGCAGGCCGCCGATGAGCGCCGCGAAGCCGAGGATGTGGAGGAACAGGAAGATGAGGCGCAGCGTCTCCATGCCACCAGACCCTAGTAGTACCGCGCCGTCAGGACTCCAACGGGTGAGTCCACTCCGGCGCCCGAGCCCCGTCGCCGACCTTGACCGGGTAGAAGGACTCGCCGAGCCCGTCGATGTCGGCGACCGCCGCCGTCGACTGCTCTGCCATGTCGGCCAGCTTCTCGTCGCACTTGACCCGGTAGTCCTCGTGCAGGGTGGTGGTGAGGCCGGTCCAGATCTCCTCGGCGGTCTGCACGGTGAACTTGGCCGGGAGCGTCAGCTCGACATCGACGCCGAACAGGTTGAGTGCGGCATCTGCGGCCTCGATCGCGTCCACGGCCTTGTCGCGGACGTCGGAGACCACCGGGATGAAGTCGATGATCTCGTCGCCGAGCTTCACGATGTCGGCGACGAGCGGGTTGATCTCCCCGGTCGTGCTCTGCGGGTTGCCCTGGGTCTCGGCCCACGCCACCAGTTGCTTGTGCAGGTTGTCGTCGACCTCCTTGAGGAAGCTGTTGAGCCCCGTCTGGGTCTCCAGCACCAGCGCGCAGGCCGAGGCCCACCAGGCGATCGCGTGCTTCACGTAGTCGGCGTAGGTCTGGACCTGGTCGTGGAGCTGGGTGGCGAAGGAGCCGAAGGCGTCGCTGCTGCCGCCGACCCAGTCGGCGAGGTCGAGACCGCCCTCGGCCCAGTTCGGGGGCACCGAGCGATTGAGGTTGTCCCGCAGTGACTTGAGCTCCTCGGTCAGCTCGGTGAGGGAGTCCTTGTCGGGTCGGATCAAGGAGGCGCAGATCTGGTTGAGGTACTCCGAGAGGCTGGAGGCCCAGGCGCGGCCGTTCGCCCAGACCTCGGCCGCGGCGGCGTCGACCTGCGCGTGCGCCGCCCGCTCGTTCGCGATCGCGTCGTCGTAGTCGGCGCCATCGGCAGAGGGCATGCCGTGATACAGGAACTGGACCATGTACTCCCACTCGGCAGGGGTCGAGACATAGGTCAGGTACCCGTAGCGCGGAGTGTTCCCGAGCTCGACCTGCCAGGCCTGCCACCACTCCCGCACCAGCTCGTTGCCGCGCAGGATGCCGAGCTTGTACTCGATCTTGCTGCACAGGGAGTAGAACTCCCCCAGGTCGAAGGCCACCTCAGCTCACCCCCGGCAGGTCGGTCAGGTCGTCGACGTCGTCCTGCGCGTCGTCGAGGTCTTCGTTCAGGTCGTCGAGCTCGTCCTGGGGTGTCTGGTAGTCCGGCACCGCCGTGTAGTCGTCGCCGTCACCCTCGTCGAGGAGGCTGTCCTCGTCGGTCGTGGGTGGGACCGTCGCCTGCGTGACCTGTCCGGTCGTCAGCGACTTGTCGAGGCCGTTGAACGCGTCCTGCGCGGTCTGGTCGCGGGCGACGAAGTCGTCGGCGACGTAGACGAGACCGGCGGCGACGTCGTTCATCGTGCTCACGGCCTGGACCAGCGCATTGTTCACCCGTGAGCAGACCGCCATCGCGTTCTGGGTGATCGCGGGATCGCCGAGCTGCGCGGCGCGGGAGTTCATCGTGTCGATCGCGGCGCTGAGCCGCGAGGCCGCACCGGAGAGCGCCTCGGCCTGGTCGGGCATCGTGATCCTCCCTACCCGGTAGAGGGCCTCGATGTCGGCGTAGATCTCGTCGGTCTCTTCTGGGGTGTAACCCATCACTGCTCCTGCGTCGGCGGCTGCGTGCCCGACGACCTCCCCAGCGAGGACGACCAGAGTCGGGCTCGCGAGTGAACAGCGGGTGAAGCGTCAGCGACCAGCCCCGGCGAGTCGGCGCCTCACAGCAGCCGGCGGTCCGATGCCCAGCGGGTGAGCTCGTGGCGCGAGGACAGCTGGAGCTTCCGCAGCACCGAGGACATGTGGGTCTCGACGGTCTTGATGGAGATGAACAGCTCCTTGGCCACCTCCTTGTAGGCGTAGCCGCGGGCGATCAGCCGCATCACCTCACGCTCACGCTCGGTGAGCCGGTCGAGATCCTCGTCGACGGCCGCGACCTCGATCGAGCCGGCGAAGGCGTCGAGCACGAAGCCGGCCAGACGGGGAGAGAACACCGCGTCGCCCTCGGAGACCCGCTTGATGGCCGCGACCAGCTCGGGTCCGGTGATCGTCTTGGTGACGTATCCGCGGGCGCCGCCGCGGATAGTGCCGATCACGTCCTCGGCGGCGTCGCTCACCGACAAGGCGAGGAAGCGGGTCTGTGGAGCCTGGGAGCGTCGCATGACCTCGACTCCCCCGCCGCCCGGGAGGTGGACGTCGAGGAGCACCACGTCGGGGCGGTGCGCCTCGACGGCGGCGACCGCCTGATCGACGTCGGCCGCCTCGGCCAGCACCTCGACCTGGCCGGCACCGGCGGCGACCAGCTCGGCCCGCACACCCCCGCGGAACATCGCGTGGTCGTCGACGATCACCACGGTGACCGGTGTGGCCCCCTCCGCCTGGGCCGCCGCCGGGGCTGATTCAGTCATCGCTCTCCTCCTGCTCGCGGGGCAGGTGCAACCGGACCTCGGTGCCCTCCCCGGCGGTCGAGCGGATCTCGCCCGACCCACCGTGCCGCTCCATGCGGCCGATGATGCTGTGCCGGACGCCGTAGCGGTCCTCGGGCACGCCGTCGAGGTCGAATCCGGCACCCCGATCGCGCACGAAGACGTCGACGGCGCCGGAGGTGATCTCGGCGTACACGTCGACCCGGTCGACGCCGGCATGCTTGGCCGCATTGGTGATCGACTCGCGGGTCGCGGCCACGATGGGCCGCAGCTGCTCGGTGAGGTCGGCCTCGCCGACGGTGACGACGTCGACCGCGATGCCGTGGGCGTCCTCGACCTCGGCGGCCGCGGCGCGCAGTGCGCTGCCGACGGTGCTGTCGTCCTGCGACTCGCTGGAGTAAAGCCAGGCCCGCAGCTCGCGCTCCTGGGAGCGGGCGAGCCGCGCCACCGTCGCGCTGTCGGCCGCGTTCTTCTGGATGAGGGCGAGGGTCTGGAGCACCGAGTCGTGCAGGTGCGCGGCGACGTCGGCGCGCTCCTGGGTGCGGACCCGCTCGGCCCGCTCGTCCGAGAGCTCGATGGCCAGCCGCCACACCCACGGACCCACCACGACACCGATGCCGACGATGGCGATCGCGACGACGAGGGCGATGCCGTAGGCGCCGTCGAGCCCGCCGAGGGTGCCCCCGTTGAGCCCGGCGAGCGCGAACGCTCCGACGAGCAGGAGCAGCCCGGCGCCGATCCGGGCGACCGCCGGCCAGCCGGCGCTGCCGAACACGATGCGCAACGGGTTCACGCGGCCGTGCGGGTCGAACCACCGCTCACGCTGTGCCTCGTCGGCTTGACGCCACAGCAGCGCGAGGCCGACGGCGGCGATGATGAGCGGCCAGAACACGACCCTGGTACCGAAGATCGCCTGGACGGTGAAGAGAGCCGCCACGCCCAGGACGCCGAGGACGATGACCGGCCCCATGTCGACCAGGCGGCGCGCCTGCGCCGGACGGCGTCCGTCGCGGGTGGCGCCCTCGAGGCCCGGTGCGTCGGGCGCGAACTTCGACTCGGCGGGGAGCGCAGCCCAGAAGACGGCGTAGAGGACCAGCCCCAAGCCGCTGAGAGCGGTGCTCACCACGAAGGCCAGGCGCATCCACAGCACGGGCAGGCCGAGGTGGCGCGCCAGGCCGGCAGCCACCCCGCCGATCATCGAGTCGTGCAGGTCGCGGGTCGCGCGGCGCCGGCCACGCTCATCACGCGGCCCGGGCAGCGACCGCGGACCGGCGGCGCCGTGCGACGTCCCGTGCGGGAGCGCGCTCTGGGTCGGTGTGCTCATGGTCCCTCCATCGTCACACAACGCCGACGTGCGCCCCATGAGGTGAATCCCCGGCCCGACCCTGAGACGCGGACGCCTCAGGGATGCTGAAGGATCAGGGGCGTCCCCGATGGTGCGAGGCGCCTCGCTCGACCACGCTGGAGCCATGAGTACGAACCACCCCGACGCAGCCCAGGCACCGGGCCCGCACGGCCCCGGCGTCCCCCCTCCTCCGCCGCCCGGAGACCACCATGGCTTCGGTATCGACGACCTCGCCCGCCTCCGGCGCAGCGACACGGATCGAAAGGTCGCCGGCGTCGCCGGAGGTATCGCCGAGTACTTCGACATCGACCCGGTCATTCCCCGGGTGATGTTCGCCGTGCTCGCGTTCTTCGGTGGAGCCGGCCTCCTGCTGTACGGCGTGATGTGGCTGATCGTCCCCGACCGGAGCACCGGCGAGGCCACCGTCCGGCTCGACAACCGCAGCCGCACCGTCGCCCTGGTCATCGCCGGGGTCCTCGCCTCCCTGGCCCTCCTCGGCGACAGCCTCGGAGGGTGGGGACTCCCGTGGCCGGTCGCGGTCATCGGGTTGATCCTGCTGGTCGTGATGCTCGCCCGGGGCCGCGAGCCGCGGCTCCACCCGCTGCTGCGGGACTCCACCCCCGGTCAGCCCACGCCGGGCCAGCCGGCGCCGGACCAGGCCCCCTCCTACGCGGCCGGGCAGCCCACCGCGACCGCTCCGGGCTACAAGCCGCCCGCCCCCAGCCGACGACGCCGCGGCCCGATCCTGTTCCCCTACGCGCTCGCCCTGATCGCGCTGGCCTGCGGGGTGCTCGGTATCGCCGACGTCGCCGGCGCCTCCATCGCCGACTCCGCCTACCCGGCCGTCGCCCTCGGGATCACCGCGGCGATGCTGCTCGTCGGCGCGTTCTGGGGCCGCCCCGGGGGCCTGATCCTCCTCGGCTTCCTCGCCACCTTCGCCACCGCGGGCGTCACCGCCTCGGATGAGTTCGACGCCGGCCGGATCAGCGACACACCCACCTCGGCAGCGGGCGTCGACGGCAGCTACGACCTCAGCTTCGGTGAGATCGAGCTCGACCTCACCCATGTCGCCGACGTCGAGAACCTCGACGGCCGCGTGATCGACCTGGAGGTGTGGGGCGGACGGGTCGACGTCACCGTCCCCGAGGGGACCGACGTCGTGGTCGTCACCGACCTCGCCGCCGGCGACCGGTGGATCTTCGGCGACCAGTTCGGCGACACCGGGCGTCGCACGACCACCTACGACGCCGGCCCGGACGCGCCGGAGCTTCGCATCAACGTGGATGTGACCTTCGGCGAGATCGAGATCAACCGAGTAGGAGCCTCCCGATGAACGACCAGCAGACCCAGCCTCTCGCCGAGCACGAGACCGATCTGCAGCCCGGCTTCCTCGCCTCGGGACGCCACCCCCTCAGCGTCGGCTACCTGGTGATGGGTGTGGCGTTCGCCGGCCTGCTCCTGGTGTGGGCGCTCATCGTGGGCCACGTCGTCGAGGGGGACGACATCCGCTGGCTGATGCCGGTGCCGTGGGTGCTGGCCGGCGTGGCCGGCCTGATCGGCCTGATCACCGCCGAGCGTCGCCGTGCCGGCGCCCAGCGCCGCCAGTGGGCCGAGGCCAGTGCCCAGCCGACCGACACGACCGGACCCGACATCATGGAGCCGTGACCTCTCCTGCCAGTCCGTCCCTCGGGCGCATCACCACCGTGCCCGCCCTCGACCGCCCCGACCTGCTCGCCGCACCCGTGGCCTCCGCCCTGGCGCGGTGGGAGCAGGCCGGGGCGGTCGGCGTCGTGGAGATCGACCCCGACGTCGCCGACACCGCGGCGATGGCCGAGGCCTACGACCTCGGCATGGACACCGGCGCGAACTGCGTGGTGGTCGCGGGGCGTCGGGCCGGCGAGGAGCGGATCGCCGCCTGCCTGGTGCGCGCCGACACCCGCGCCGACGTCAACGGCCTGGTGAAGCGTCTGCTCGACGTCCGCAAGTGCTCGTTCCTGGGCATGGACCGCGCGGTCGAGGAGTCGGGCATGGAGTACGGCGGCATCACCCCGGTCGGTCTCCCGGAGTCCTGGCGCCTGCTCGTCGATGCGCGCGTCGTCGGCATCGACGTCGCCGTCATCGGGTCCGGTCTGCGCCGCTCCAAGCTCCTCGCCACCGGTTCGGTACTGGGCGAACTCCCCCGCGCCGAGGTGATCGAGGGTCTCGCCCTCGGAGGTTGAGCAAGCCCGCGGCGCAGGAACGAAGCCGCGACGTCGAGACGAAACCCGCCAGCGTCCGGAGGTTGAGCAAGCCGGGAGGGCGAGGAACGAGCCCGACCGGCGCCGACGAAACCTCGCAACCGACCTCGCGAACCCTGGCAAGGACGGTTGCCGGGGTTTCGTCGGCGCTCGCTGGCTGTTCTATACCGCGAGGTTGGTGACACCGGGGGTGCGGGTGACTGGGGGTCTTCCGGCTAGTGCGGTGTGGGGTC
>NZ_JBBMMC010000028.1:0-5491 GCF_037936805.1 Nocardioides epinepheli
CGTCTGATGTTTGAGAACTCAACAGTGTGTCATAGTCGACGGATTAGTTTGTATGCCCTGATCTTTTCGTGAGGTTTGGGTTGTTTTTTGCGACGATGATTCTGGCTTTATTGCTAGTGTCGTTTGTTGGGATTGTATTGTTTGTAGAGGTTTCTACGGAGAGTTTGATCCTGGCTCAGGACGAACGCTGGCGGCGTGCTTAACACATGCAAGTCGAGCGGTAAGGCCCTTTCGGGGGTACACGAGCGGCGAACGGGTGAGTAACACGTGAGTAATCTGCCCTTCACTCTGGGATAAGCACTCGAAAGGGTGTCTAATACCGGATACGACGCACTCTTGCATGAGATGTGTGTGGAAACTTTTGTGGGTGGGGGATGTGCTCGCGGCCTATCAGCTTGTTGGTGGGGTAATGGCCTACCAAGGCTTCGACGGGTAGCCGGCCTGAGAGGGTGACCGGCCACACTGGGACTGAGACACGGCCCAGACTCCTACGGGAGGCAGCAGTGGGGAATATTGGACAATGGGCGGAAGCCTGATCCAGCAACGCCGCGTGAGGGATGACGGCCTTCGGGTTGTAAACCTCTTTCATCATTGACGAAGCCATGCTTTTTGTGTGGTGACGGTAGGTGGAGAAGAAGCACCGGCCAACTACGTGCCAGCAGCCGCGGTAATACGTAGGGTGCGAGCGTTGTCCGGAATTATTGGGCGTAAAGGGCTCGTAGGCGGTTTGTCGCGTCGGGAGTGAAAACACTGGGCTTAACCGAGTGCTTGCTTTCGATACGGGCAGACTTGAGGCATTCAGGGGAGAACGGAATTCCTGGTGTAGCGGTGAAATGCGCAGATATCAGGAGGAACACCGGTGGCGAAGGCGGTTCTCTGGGAATGTTCTGACGCTGAGGAGCGAAAGTGTGGGGAGCGAACAGGATTAGATACCCTGGTAGTCCACACCGTAAACGTTGGGCGCTAGGTGTGGGGCCTATTCCATGGGTTCCGTGCCGCAGCTAACGCATTAAGCGCCCCGCCTGGGGAGTACGGCCGCAAGGCTAAAACTCAAAGGAATTGACGGGGGCCCGCACAAGCGGCGGAGCATGCGGATTAATTCGATGCAACGCGAAGAACCTTACCTGGGTTTGACATACACCCTGCCGCTCCAGAGATGGGGCTTCTTTTGGGGGTGTACAGGTGGTGCATGGCTGTCGTCAGCTCGTGTCGTGAGATGTTGGGTTAAGTCCCGCAACGAGCGCAACCCTCGTCCTATGTTGCCAGCACGCTCTTCGGGGTGGTGGGGACTCATAGGAGACTGCCGGGGTCAACTCGGAGGAAGGTGGGGATGACGTCAAGTCATCATGCCCCTTATGTCCAGGGCTTCACGCATGCTACAATGGCCGGTACAAAGGGCTGCGATCCCGTGAGGGGGAGCGAATCCCAAAAAGCCGGTCTCAGTTCGGATTGGGGTCTGCAACTCGACCCCATGAAGTCGGAGTCGCTAGTAATCGCAGATCAGCAACGCTGCGGTGAATACGTTCCCGGGCCTTGTACACACCGCCCGTCACGTCACGAAAGTCGGCAACACCCGAAGCCAGTGGCCTAACCACCTTGTGTGGGGGGAGCTGTCGAAGGTGGGGCTGGCGATTGGGACGAAGTCGTAACAAGGTAGCCGTACCGGAAGGTGCGGCTGGATCACCTCCTTTCTAAGGAGCATGCATCGCGCGCGTCGGCCGATCTGTCCTGGGTTTTCTGGGGTGGGGGTGTCGGCGGCACTTTGGTGGTGCTTTCTAGTGGAACCGTCGATGAATGCTTGTCACTCGTGTGGGTGCCGGCGCTAGTACTACTTGCATCTGTTGTGGTGTGGGTGTGGAACGTGGTTGGTGTCCCGTGGGGGTGGTGGGTGTGACACACTGTTGGGCCCTGAGACATCAGGCCCAGCTGCCCTGTGGGGTGGTATGGCTGGTTGGTTTCTTGGTGTTTGTTTTGTTGATAGTGGACGCGAGCATCGGCCCGCGATCGCCTGCCCTGTTGTGGGGTGTGGGGTTGTGGGTTGTTGTTTTATGTAGTGTGTCTTTGTGTTGTTTGTTGAGTGTTTGTGTATTTGGCAAGCGTTGAAGGGCACATGGTGGATGCCTTGGCATCAAGAGCCGATGAAGGACGTTGGAGCCTGCGATAAGCCCTGGGGAGTTGGCAACCGAGCTGTGATCCGGGGGTGTCCGAATGGGGAAACCCGGCTGGAGTCATGTCCAGTCACCTGCACCTGAATGAAATAGGGTGTGTGGAGGGAACGTGGGGAAGTGAAACATCTCAGTACCCATAGGAAGAGAAAACAAAAGTGATTCCGAGAGTAGTGGCGAGCGAAATCGGATGAGGCTAAACCTATTGCGTGTGATACCCGGCAGGGGTTGCGTGATGGGGGTTGTGGGAGCATTCGTGTTCATCTGCCGGTGGACGTGACAGTAAGAAAATCTGTGTGAAGTTGAAGTCCGTTGGAAAGCGGCGCCGTAGAGGGTGATAGCCCCGTAGTCGTAAATGCAGGTCTGTCTGTAGTGTTTCCCAAGTAACACGCCACTCCTGAAATGGTGTGTGAATCTGGCGGGACCACCCGTTAAGCCTAAATACTTCTTGATGACCGATAGCGGACAAGTACCGTGAGGGAAAGGTGAAAAGTACCCCTGGCGGGGAGTGAAATAGTACCTGAAACCGTGTGCCTACAATCCGTCAGAGCCCAGCCGCCTGCCAGCCGTGGTGGGTGTGGGGGTGATGGCGTGCCTTTTGAAGAATGAGCCTGCGAGTTTGCGTTGTGTTGCGAGGTTAACCCGTGTGGGGTAGCCGTAGCGAAAGCGAGTCCGAAGAGGGCGTTTGAGTAGCATGATCAAGACCCGAAGCGGAGTGATCTATCCATGGGCAGGTTGAAGCGCGGGTAAGACCGCGTGGAGGACCGAACCCACTTAGGTTGAAAACTGAGGGGATGACCTGTGGATAGGGGTGAAAGGCCAATCAAACTCCGTGATAGCTGGTTCTCCCCGAAATGCATTTAGGTGCAGCGTTGTGTGTTTCTTGCCGGAGGTAGAGCACTGGATAGCCGATGGGCCCGACCAGGTTACTGACGTTAGCCAAACTCCGAATGCCGGTAAGTGAGAGCGCAGCAGTGAGACTGCGGGGGATAAGCTCCGTAGTCGAGAGGGAAACAGCCCAGACCATCAGCTAAGGCCCCTAAGCGGTGACTAAGTGGAAAAGGATGTGGAGTCGCAGTGACAACCAGGAGGTTGGCTTGGAAGCAGCCATCCTTGAAAGAGTGCGTAATAGCTCACTGGTCAAGTGATTCCGCGCCGACAATGTAGCGGGGCTCAAGTCATCCGCCGAAGCTATGGCATTCACGTGCCCCTTGAGTGGGGATCTTGGCCACTGGGTGGTCGAGTGCGTGGGTGGGTAGGGGAGCGTCGTGTCGCGAGTGAAGTTCCGGAGTGATCCAGGGGTGGATGCGACACGAGTGAGAATGCAGGCATGAGTAGCGAATCACGGGTGAGAAACCCGTGCGCCGAATGATCAAGGGTTCCAGGGTCAAGCTAATCTGCCCTGGGTAAGTCGGGACCTAAGGCGAGGCCGACAGGCGTAGTCGATGGACAACGGGTTGATATTCCCGTACCGGCAAAGTAGCGCCCATGATGAGCCCGGTGATGCTAACCATCCGAAGCCACTTTGACTGGCCCGTTTCGACGGGTTGGCGTTGTGGTGGAGCGTGGGATCCGATCCGGTAGTAGTCAAGCGATGGGGTGACGCAGGAAGGTAGCCCAACCCGGGCGATGGTTGTCCCGGGGTAAGCATGTAGGACGTGGTCTAGGTAAATCCGGGCCGCTGGCTTTGATGTCGAGTCTGAGATGTGATGCCGAGCCCTGATGGGCGAAGTGGGTGATCCTATGCTGTCGAGAAAAACCTCTAGCGAGCTATGCGCCGCCCGTACCCCAAACCGACTCAGGTGATCAGGTAGAGAATACCAAGGCGATCGAGTGAACCATGGTTAAGGAACTCGGCAAAATGCCCCCGTAACTTCGGGAGAAGGGGGACCTGATCCGTGTACCGCCTTGCGCGGGTAGCGGTGAGGGTCGCAGAGACCAGGCCCAAGCGACTGTTTACTAAAAACACAGGTCCGTGCGAAGTTGTAAGACGATGTATACGGACTGACTCCTGCCCGGTGCTGGAAGGTTAAGAGGACCTGTTAGACCCACTTGTGGGTTGAAGCGGAGAATTTAAGCCCCAGTAAACGGCGGTGGTAACTATAACCATCCTAAGGTAGCGAAATTCCTTGTCGGGTAAGTTCCGACCTGCACGAATGGAGTAACGACTTGGGCGCTGTCTCAACCATGGACTCGGCGAAATTGCACTACGAGTAAAGATGCTCGTTACGCGCGGCAGGACGGAAAGACCCCGGGACCTTTACTATAGTTTGGTATTGGTGTTTGGTTCGGCTTGTGTAGGATAGGTGGGAGACTGTGAAGTCCACACGCCAGTGTGGGTGGAGTCATCGTTGAAATACCACTCTGGTCGTACTAGATGTCTAACCTAGGTCCATGATCTGGATCAGGGACAGTGCCTGATGGGTAGTTTAACTGGGGCGGTTGCCTCCTAAAATGTAACGGAGGCGCTCAAAGGTTCCCTCAGCCTGGTTGGCAATCAGGTGGCGAGTGTAAGTGCACAAGGGAGCTTGACTGTGAGACAGACATGTCGAGCAGGGACGAAAGTCGGAACTAGTGATCCGGCCACGGCATGTGGAAGCGTGGTCGCTCAACGGATAAAAGGTACCCCGGGGATAACAGGCTGATCTTCCCCAAGAGTCCATATCGACGGGATGGTTTGGCACCTCGATGTCGGCTCGTCGCATCCTGGGGCTGGAGTAGGTCCCAAGGGTTGGGCTGTTCGCCCATTAAAGCGGCACGCGAGCTGGGTTTAGAACGTCGTGAGACAGTTCGGTCCCTATCCGCCGCGCGCGTTGGAAACTTGAGAAAGGCTGTCCCTAGTACGAGAGGACCGGGATGGACGAACCTCTGGTGTGCCAGTTGTCCCGCCAGGGGCACGGCTGGTTGGCTACGTTCGGAAGTGATAACCGCTGAATGCATCTAAGCGGGAAGCACGTTTCAAGATAAGGTTTCCCACCCCCTATGAGGGGTTAAGGCCCCCAACAGACTATTGGGTTGATAGGCCGGAGGTGTACAGCAGTAATGCCCAGCCGACCGGTACTAATAGGCCGAGGGCTTGCCATACACAAACCCTCAACCAACCACACACAGACAACCGTCATGCGTGTCTCGCGTCCACCACAACAACACACATACCAACCCACCCGACCCAAGGGGCGAACCGCCATTGGGGGGTGTGGGTTCATAGAGTTACGGCGGCCATAGCGACAGGGAAACACCCGGTCCCATACCGAACCCGGAAGTTAAGCCTGCCAGCGCCGATGGTACTGCAACCGCGAGGTTGTGGGAGAGTAGGACGCCGCCGG
>NZ_JBBMMC010000029.1:0-1715 GCF_037936805.1 Nocardioides epinepheli
CCTGACCAGCGAGACCGTCGCCGACGAGCCCACCGCCTGGGAACGCGCCCGCGACCTGGCCGGCACCCCCTTCGACGTCGCCACCGGTCCCCTGGTCCGCTGGACCCTGCTCGCCTGGCCCAACGCCACCGACGACACCACCGAGCACCTGCTCGTCGTCGTGGCCCACCACCTCATCACCGACGGCTGGTCCTCCGACCTCCTCGTGGGCGAGGTCGTCGCGGTCCACCGCGCGCTCACGGCCGACAGCGAGCCAGCGCTCCCCCGACTCACGGTCGGCTACCGCGACTTCGCGCAGTGGCAGCGAGCCCGGCTCGCCGGGGACCGGCTCGAGGAGCACCTGGCCTTCTGGCGCGAGCGGCTCGACGGCGTCCCGGCGCTCGACCTGCCGACCGATCGTCCGCGGCCGCGACGCCAGCAGTTCGCGGGCGCGACGGTCGAGACCACGATCGACGAGTCGACGCGCGTGGCGCTCGCCCGGCTCGGCGCCGAGCGCGGCGCGACCCTGCACATGGTGCTGCGCACCGCGTGGACCTGGCTGCTGGCGGCCTGGTCGGGGCAGGAGCGGTTCGCGGTCGCGACGCCCGTCGCCGGACGCGTGAGCCCCGACGTCGAGGGTCTGGTCGGGATGTTCGTCAACACCCTGGCGATCCCGGCTCTGGTCGCACCCGACCAGCCTTTCGGTGACGCGGTGAGCGAGGTCCGCGACTCGGTGCTCGATGCGCTGGCGCACCAGGAGCTCCCCTTCGAGCTCCTCGTCGCCGACCTCCGCATCGAGCGCGACGTGAGCCGGTCGCCGGTGGCCCAGACCCTGTTCGCGGTCCAGAACTTCGCCCTGCGCGACCACGCCGCCTCGGCCCAGGCTGACGCGAGCAGGTCCGGGCTGTCGGCGTGGTGGCAGCCGGTCGACACCGGCGGCACCCGCTTCGACCTGGAGTGCCAGGTGGTCGAGGTCGCCGGCGGGCTCCGGTCGACCTTCACCTACTCCACCGCGCTCTTCGAGGAGTCCACCATCGTCGAGCTCGCCGGGCACTGGTCCCGAGCGCTGGCGCGGCTGGCCGCACTGCCCGGCACCCTGCCGGGCGAGCTCGGCATCCCGTTGGCCGCACGCGTGGCGCCCAGCGCTGCTCCGGGGCCCGAGGACGCCCCGCCCGACGACGACGCGGCCGTCGAGTCCGAGCAGCTGGTCGCGACGGTCTGGAGCGAGGTCCTCGGCGTGCGGCCCGGGCCCCACGACGACTTCTTCCGGCTCGGAGGGCACTCCCTGCTGGCCACTCAGGTGTCGGTCCGTGTCGCTGCCCTCCTCGACGTGGAGGTACCGGTCGCCGTGCTCTTCGAGGAGCCGACCCTGCATGCCTACGCGCGCGCCGTGGAGGAACTCGTCCTCGCCGAGATCGACGCCCTGAGCGATGAGGAGGCCCGCGAGCTGCTCGCCGCCGACACCCCGACCGTCTCCGATCCCGCCGAGGAGCCTGTGAACCGATGACCTCCGGCACCGACACCGACGCCTCCGGCCCGAAGCCCCCGCCCCGATCGGCCGGCGACCGGCGCGCACTGCTCGCGCAGCGACTCAAGGCCGCGGCGGAAGGGACGGCGGCCGCCGGTCGGTCCGACAAGCCGGCCCCGGCGCTCCACGTGCCCCCGGGCACGGACGCGCGGGTGCTGTCGTTCGCCCAGGAGCGGGTGTGGTTCATGGAGCAGTACGCGCCCGGCAC
>NZ_JBBMMC010000003.1:0-337890 GCF_037936805.1 Nocardioides epinepheli
TACATCGCCCGCGAGATCTACCGACACCTCGCCACCACAATGGCTTGACAACCCATAGAAGCGTCTCAACCTCCGGCGCGCGCAGTCCTCGGAGGTTGAGCAAGCGGGACGAGTGAGGAACGAACTCGTCCCGCGCCGACGAAACCTCGCAAGCCTCCTCGGCAACGCTGGCAGCGACGGTTGCCGGGTTTTCGTCGGCGCTCAACCTCCGATGCCGAGGCCCTCCAGCGTGCCGAGCAGGTCGCCGGCGGCGGCGTGGCCCTGGTCGACGAGCTCGTCGACCCAGTGGTCGCGCTCGTCGTCGAGCCATGCGCCGAGGTAGGTGGGGGCGGGGTCGTCGCGGCCGGGGACGACGTCGGGGTCGGCGCCGGCGACCACGGCCGCGGTGTTGGCCAGCGCGTGGCTGCCGGGGTCGTCGTAGGAGGAGTGGTTCTGCTCGAAGCCGACCGAGACGAACTCCTGGACGTGGAACGGCTCGCCCGGGTCGACGTCGAAGCGGATCGCGCCGAAGGAGTCCTGCGCCGGGTCCTGGCCCAGGCCGGGCTCCCCTGGGCTTCCGAGCCAGCTGACCGGGTCGCGGTCGGCAGCCCCGACGTAGACGTCGCCACCGAAGCCGAGGTCGTCGACGGTGTCGACGCCCGCGCCGGGGCTCCCGAGCAGCACGACGGCGTCGGCCTGCAGCCCGTCGGCCGCGGCGTGCGCGACGGTGGTGGAGCCGTAGCTGTGACCGACGACGGTGACCTCGGCGGGCGAGCCCACGTCGGTGGCGTGCAGGCCGTCGACGAAGTCGACCAGCGTGTGACCGCCGTCCTCGGCCGCGTCGGCATCGGCGACGCCGAGCACGTCGGCGCCCTCGTCGAGCAGGTCGCGGACGCCGGGAGGGTCGAAGGTCGGGGCGTCGTAGCCCATCCAGGCGATCACCGAGGTGGACCCGGTGTTGCGGTCCTCGATCGCCTCGTAGAGGTCGAGCGCGCTGGCGACCTGGCCGTCGATGCCGGCGAGGTCGCTGGTGAGGCCGGGCACCGTGACCGCGACGTGGTCGGCCTGCTCGGGGTCGCCGATGGCGATCGCTCCGGAGCCGTCGCCGTCGAAGGCATCGGGCCGGTACTCGACCAGGTAGACCGCGGCACCGGAACGCGATGCCCGCGCCAGCGCGTCGCGGACGGCGGTGACCGTCGCCCGCCACGGGCCGCGCGCACCGGCGACGAGGCCGGCGGCGAGCGCGGCCAGGTCGACGGCGAGGGCGGCCCGGTTGGCGTCGTCGCGAGCCGAGACCGGGATGCCATCGGTGTTGCCGACCACCTCGGGGTGGTGGGTAACCAGGGCGTCGCGCTCCCGGCCGCTCAACGCGACCCACCACGCGTGCACGCGCTCGGGATCATCGGCCAGCGCACGGAGCCGGCGCAGCAGGTCGGCGATCCGCTCGGCGTCCGGGCGCGCGCCGGGGGGCAGCGCGTCGGCGGTGGCGGTGGCCTCGGCGTCGGTGTCGAGGCTGCGCAGGATCGCGATCAGCCGGTCCTCGGCGGAGGCGAGGTCGGAGGCGATCTGGACGCCGTCGCTGACCAGCCCCTCGCGCCACCGCCCCAGCGACTCGATCTCGGCGGCCAGCCGCTCTGGGGCCGGATCGCCGTGGAGGCGACTGCGGAGCTCGCGCAGCGCTGCGTCGTAGGAGGCGGAGTCGGCCTGGAGGGCCGCGTGCCGGCGGCCGAGGTCGGCGACGTGGTCCTCGAAGGACTCCAGGCCGCGGGTGGCGCTCTCGAGCGCGATGGCCGCGAGGTCGACCGAGCGCGCGAACCGGTCGGCCTCGGCTCGCGCGGCGTCGTCGGCCGCTCCGGAGCCGCCGGTGAGGGAGCCGGCGCCGCGCACCTGGGCGACGACGTCGACCAGGACGGTGCTCGCGGCGCGCACGGCGTGGGTGACCGTGGCGGCCGTGACGTCGACGCCGAGCGGCGTGACCGCGGGGGCCGGCGGCGGCAACGGCGGGGCGCTCACCGCGACCACCACGGTCCGGAGTCGGGCAGCCGGCCCAGGCGGAGCGCGGCGTCGAGGTCGGTGGCGCCCAGGACCGGCCACAGCGCCCGCACGGCGCCGGCATGCTCCTCGGCCGCGACGCCGTGGGCGCCCAGCGTCGTGCTCCAGTGGTCGAGGAAGCCGGCCGCGACCGGGGCGACCCGGACGCCGAGGAGTCCGGGGTCGGCCCCGGCGAGGAGCCGGCGGGCGGTGTGGAGCTCCTCGACCTGGCGTTCCCACACCTGCGCGACCGCGGAGAGAGCCGGCGGGTCGGTGCGGAGTTCGTGGCGCGTCATGGCGGGACTCGATGCCCTCGACGTCGAGGCCGAAACCGGGGCCGGGCGCGCTTGTGGATAGCCTCGTGGAATGGTCGAGGTGGACGTGCGGACGACGAGCGAAGACGAGCATCTGAGCTTTCTGGAGTCCCGTCGCTCGGCGAGCTTCCTGCAGACCCCGGCCTGGGGCCGGGTGAAGTCGGAGTGGGTCCGGGAGTCGATCGGCTTCTTCGAGGGCGGCGAGCAGGTCGGCGCCGCGCTGGTGCTCTACCGGCGCCTCCCGAAGCTGAAGCGCTCGCTGGCCTACGTGCCCGAGGGCCCGGTGATCGACTGGGCCGGCGACGACCTCGCCGCCTACCTGCGCCCGCTGGCCGCGCACGTGAAGCGTCAGGGCGCGTTCGGGATCCGGATCGGCCCGCCGGTCGTCACCCGGCGCTGGGACACCGCCGCCGTCAAGGCCGGGCTCGCCGACCCCGACGTCCGCAGCCTCGACGACGTACCGCCCACCGAGCGCGACCCCGTGGGGGCCCGGGTGGTCTCCCAGCTGCGGGCGCTGGGCTGGCAGCCGCAGGCCGTCGAGGGTGGGTTCGCCGCCGGGCAGCCGCGGCACGTCTTCCAGGTGCCGCTGCGGCACCGCGGTGACGCGGAGCGGGCCGCGAAGACCGAGGCCGAGGTGCTGGCCGGGATGAACCAGCTGTGGCGCCGCAACATCAAGAAGGCCGCGAAGTCCGGGGTCGAGGTCGTCGCGTCCGGCGGGCCGACGCCGATCACCCCCGACGACCTGGCGGCGTTCCACGCGCTGTACGTGCACACCGCCGAGCGCGACCGGTTCACGCCGCGGCCGCTCTCCTACTTCCAGACCATGATCGCCGCGCTCTCCGCTGAGGACCCCGACCGGATCCGCCTGTGGAACGCCCGCCACGACGGCGACCTGGTGGCCTCCACGCTCGCGATCCGCGTCGGCGGGCACGCCTGGTACTCCTACGGCGCCTCCTCCACCGAGAAGCGCGAGGTGCGCGGCTCGAACGCCGTGCAGTGGGAGATGATGCGCGACGCGCTCACGGCCGGCGCCGACGTCTACGACCTGCGCGGCATCACCGACACCCTGGACTCCGACGACCCGCATGCCGGGCTGATCCAGTTCAAGGTCGGCACCGGCGGCGAGGTCGTCGAGTACGCCGGCGAGTGGGACCTGCCCCTCAACCGGCCGCTGTACTTCGCCTTCCAGCAGTACCTGAAGCGGAGGTGACCCCGTGTCCTTGACCCTCACCGTCGACGGCGAGCGCTGGCGCGCCCACCTGCGAGACGTCGCCCAGGCCAACCCCGGCCTCGTGCCGGTCGCCAAGGGCAACGGCTACGGCTTCACGCTCGGCCGCCTGGCCCGCAAGAGTCAGTGGCTCGGCGTCGACACCATTGCCGTCGGGACGTACGACGAGCTGCCCGAGGTGGCCTCCCGCTTCGAGGGGTCGCTGCTGGTGCTCACGCCGTGGCGGCCGTTCGTGGCCGACCTCGACCCGGCGCTGGCCGGCCGGGTGATCCACACCGTCGGTCGCGTGGAGGACGTCGAGGCCCTGCTCTCCCGCCAGCCCGACGCCCGCCTGGTGCTCGAGCTGGAGACCTCGATGCGCCGTCACGGCTTCGCCGCGCGTGGGCTGTGGGAGGCCGCCGAGTACCTGCGGCGCTCCCCCGCGGCCCGCGCGGCCCGGGTCGAGGGCGTCGCGCTGCACCTGCCGCTGGCCCAGGGGTCCCACCTGGGGGAGGTCCGGCGGCTGATGAACGACGCCGTGGGCGCTGGCCTGCCCGGTCTGCACACCGTGTGGGTCAGCCACCTCACCGCGAGCGAGCTGGCGACCCTGCGTCGCGAATTCGCCGACTTCGCCATCCGTCCCCGGATCGGCACCGACCTGTGGCTCGGTGACCGGTCGGCGCTGCGGGTCACCGCGACCGTCCTCGACGTCCACGCGGTCGAGCGCGGCGACGCCTTCGGCTACCGCGGCCGCACCGCTCCCAAGGCGGGCCACGTGGTCGTCGTGTGCGGCGGCACCGCGCACGGCATCGGCCTGGAGGCGCCCACCGGCGACTCCTCCCTCAAGTCGCGCGCCGCCACCTTGGCCCGCGGGGGCCTGGACGCCGTCGGCTTCGTCCGCTCACCGTTCTCCATCGACCGCAAGCAGCGCCTGTTCGCCGAGCCGCCCCACATGCAGGCCTCCATGCTCTTCCTCCCCGCCGGTGCGCGGGTCCCCGACGTCGGCGACGAGATCGACGTCCGGGTGCGGTTCACCGCCACCACGTTCGACCGGGTCGTGGTCAGCTGAGCCGGTCCGGTGTGGGCTGGCGTCGGCTGGCGTTCAGCTGAGATCGTCGGCTTGTTACTGACCGTTCTTACCTCTGGCCTGCGCTTGTAAGAGCAGGCCAGAGGTCACAACGGTCAGTAACAAGTCACAACGGTCAGTAACAAGCAGGCCCGGCCGGCACCTGGGGAGCCCCCGCCGGAGCGGTCTCGGGGTCGTCGAGCGGGGCTTGCTCGGGCCACCACAGGTCGCGGACGACCATGGCCACCAGCCAGCCGGTGCAGACCAGCCGGATCACGATGGCCAGCCAGTAGAAGCCGGACTGCTCGCCGTCGCCGGGAGAGAGCAGGCCGCCCTCCCACCAGTAGGTCGCGGCGAAGAAGAGGACCTCGCCGGACTGCCAGATCAGCAGATCGCGCCAGCGGGGGCGGGCCAGCGCCGCCAGCGGTAGCAGCCACAGCGCCTGCGAGGGGTCGTAGTGCAGGCCGAAGAGCGCCAGGCCCGCGACCAGGAGGAAGGCGACCTGGCTCACCCGTGGACGACTCGGCGCGAGCAGCACCAGCGCGATCACCAGCGCGGCCCACAACGCCACGAACAGCCAGGAGAACCGCAGCCCGACGTCGTGGGAGAGGCCGGCGGTGTCGGCCACGATCCGCCACAGCGAGCCGCGATCGGGACCGCGTTCGACCAGCACGTCCCAGAACCGGTTCCACTGGGCGCGGCCGGTCAGGAACGCCGGCGCGTTGAACAGCGCCCACGTGGCGGCGGCGGTGACGGCGGTCGGCAGCACCCAGGCCACGCGACGCTCGCGCATCGCCACGAGCAGGAACGCCACCAGCACCAGCAGCGGCCATACGCCGGCCGCGACACCGACGCCGAGGAATGCCCCCGCGGCCACCGGACGGCCGCGCGACCAGGCCCACATCGCCCCGGCGACCGCGGCGACCGCGATCAGGTCCCACGACAAGACGCCGGCGAAGGCCAGCACCGGGGCGGCGGCGAAGCCCGCGGCATCCCACGGACGACGTCGGTGCACCGCCGCGAGGGCCGCGGTGGTGAGCAGCGCCAGCACCGCCAGCCCGACCACGTTGATCGCCATGAACAGCGAGCGTTCGCTGGCGACGTCGTCGGACTCGGCCACCACGTCGACCGGCTGGCCGTAGCGCTCGGAGACGTCCGGGGAGCCGGCCAGCACATGGGTGAGCCGCGCCGCGGCGTAGTTCCACAGCCCGACCGGCGCGGACTCCTCGGTGACGGGGTAGCGCTCACGGGTGTCGCGATCGCCCGACCAGGGCCAGGCCAGCTCGACCAGGCCGGTGCCGGTGTAGGCGGCCGGGACGTCGGACACGCACACGTGGGTGAACCGATCGGCCTCGGTCGGAGACCAGTCGTCCAGTGCACACGTCGTCTTCGACAGCAGCCCCAGCGCGAAGGTGAGCGCGGTGAGCGCGAGCAGCACGCCGAGCGCCCGGACCGGTCCCCCGGCCCCGGCGTGCGAGCCGAGCCGACCGCCGACCGCCGGGCTCAGCCCGGCGAGGACGGGATCGTCGTGGGTGGGGTGCGACCGGCTCACGTTGCTCAGGTGGCCCTCAGGCGGCCGACGCCGGCGATCGGCGTCCGCGGCGCCGCTCCCGGCCGCGCTGGCGCTGGAGCTGCCCCGGCGGGTTGCTCGGGGACGGCGGCGCGCTGCTGGTCGGGTCCGGCGGGTCGCTGGTCGGGTCCGGCGGGTTGCTGGTCGACGGCGGCGGATTGGTGGTCGAGGGCGGCGGGTTGCTCGTCGTCGGCTCCTCGGTCGGGTCGGTGGTGACGATCTCCGGCGGCGGCTCGCTGGTGTGGTTGTTGCCGCCGCCGTTGTTGTTGTTGCCGTTGTTGTTCCCCGGGTTGTAGCTGGTCGGCGGGGGCGTGTAGGGGGCGTGACCGTCGCGGGGCGGCTCGCCGTCGACGAAGGCCGGCTCGGGGAACTGCTCGATCTCGACGCCGGCCATGTCGCGGGTCATGATCGCCTTCCAGGTCTTGGCCGGATAGTTGCCGCCGAAGTAGCCCTGGGCGCCGTCCTCCGCCGACGCCGGGAGCCAGCCGTCGAGCTGGCCGTTGCCCTCGCCCCGCACGTACATCACCGCGGTGGACAGCTGCGGGGTGTAGCCGGCGAACCACGACGACGACACCGCGCCGCCGGTCTTGGTGGCGGTACCGGTCTTCCCGGCGATCGGGCGCCCGTCGTCGAGGTTGGCCCGGGTGCCGGAGCCGGACTCGGCGACCTGCTGGAGGGCGTAGGAGACGTCGGAGGCGATGTCGGCGCTGATCGCGCGGTGGTTGGTGACCTTGTGCTCGTAGAGCACCTTGCCGTTGGCGTCCTCGATCTTGGAGATCACGAACACGTCGGCCGCGGTGCCGCCATTGGCGATGGTGGCGTAGGCGTTGGCCATGTTGATCGGGCTCACCGTCTGCGAGCCGAGCGCGACACCGGTGATCGGCTCCAGGCCCGGCGAGGAGGTGGGGATGCCGTAGGCGTCCTTCTTGCGCGCCTTCTCCGGCGGGATGCCCATCGACTCGGCGGTCTCGATGATCTTCTCCGGGCCGTCGTCCATCTCGACGGTGAGGTCGATGAAGGCGGTGTTGATGGAGTCCTGGGTGGCCTTGGTGAGGGAGACGGCGCTGCCGTAGTCCTCGTCGCCCTGGTTCTCGAACTCCAGACCGTCCTCGGTCTCGTAGGGCGAGTTGCCGTCGAAGGTGTCCTTGAGGGCGTAGCCCTCCTTGAGCGCGGTGGCCACCGCGAACGGCTTGAACGTCGACCCCGCCTGACCGCCGAGGATCGCCCAGTTGAGCTGGGAGTCGAGGTAGTCCTGGCCGGCGTAGAAGCCGCGCAGTGCTCCGGTGCCGGGCTCGACGCTGGCCGCGCCGATGTGGAGGTCGTCGGTGCCCTTGAACTTCGGGCGGACCGAGTTCACGCCGGCCTTCGCGGCGTCCATCGCCTTCTTGGTGAGCGTGGTGGTGATCCGCAGGCCGCCGCCGTCGATCTCCTCCTCGGTGAACGGCGTTCCGTCCTCCTTGGTGAGGCCGAGCACCTGGTTCTTGATGAGGGTGAGTGCGTGGCCGGTCTGCCCGCCGTAGCTGTCCTCGACGTCCTGCTCGGGGAACGGGGGCAGCTTCTTGCGTGCCTTGGCGGCTTCGACGTCGGTGATGTACCCCTCGCTGGCCATCGAGTCGATGACGTACTGGAAGCGACCCTTGAGGTCCTGGCGCACGGCCTTGCCGTCGGCGGGGTCGAGGTTGTTCGGGTTGTTCAGGATGCTGGCCAGCACCGCCGCCTCCCGAAGGTTCAGGTCGGCGGCCTTCTTGTTGAAGTAGACGTCGGCGGCCGCCTCGATGCCGTAGGCCCCTCGCCCGAAGTAGATGGTGTTGAGGTAGCCGGCGAGCACGTCCTCCTTGGAGTACTCCCGCTGGATCTTCAGCGAGAGGATCGCCTCCTTCACCTTGCGCTTGTAGCTGCGCTCCTGGGTGAGGTAGAGGATCTTCACGTACTGCTGGGTGATCGTGGAGGCGCCCTGCTGCGAGCCGCCGCTGGCGTTGTTGAACAGCGCGCGCACGATGCCCTTGGGGTCGATGCCCGAGTTCGTCCAGAAGGACTTGTCCTCGGCCGCCACCACGGCGTCCTTCATGTTCTGCGGCATGTCCTCATAGTCGAGGGAGTCGCGGAACTGGGTGGCGAACCGGCCGATCTCGGTCTCGCCGTCCTGGTAGTAGACGAAGGTGGCGTTGGTGAGCAGTTCGGCGTTCGGCTCGGGGATGTCAGTGGTCTTGTACAGGTAGATGAAGCCGGCGATCGCGATGAGGGTGAGCACCAGGCCGGTGATCATGCTCCACTTGGTGAACTTCCACAGCCGCCGACGCCAGGTCGGGGTGGGGTTGTCCCAGTAGTCGTCGCTCCGCTTGCGCCGGAACCGGCTGAACCGGGCGCCCGTCGATCCGCCCGCGCTGCGCTTGCCCGCCACCTGTCACCTCGTCCGCCACCGAGAGTTCTCGCCGGCATCCCCGGCACGACGTACGAGGGTACGCAGCAGCCGGTCATGCCACCGAAATTCCGGCGCGCGCGACGTGCGCGGCGGACGCCGGACGGCGCGACCGGTCCGCGGCCGAGCGCCCGACCGGTCGACACGAGCCATCGTCGATTCCTATTCGGTGGATATATCGCTACGATGCATCGCATGGCACGTCGTGGAGAGTCCATCGAGCTGGCCGTCCTCGGTCTGCTGCACGAGGGCCCCATGCACGGCTACGAGCTGCGCAAGCGGCTCAACCTGATGCTCGGGTGGGGGCGCGTGCTCTCCTACGGCTCGCTCTACCCGACGCTGAAGAAGATGCTGCGCGGCAACCTCATCGAGGAGCTGCCGCCGGAGATGACGCCGGTCTCCCGGCGTCCGAAGATCGTCTACCAGGTCACCGCGGCCGGCACCGCCGAGTTCGAGCGCCTCATGTCCGAGGTCGGACCGGCCGCCTGGGAGGACGACGACTTCGGCATCCGGTTCGCGTTCTTCGGCCGCACCGACATGGAGATCCGGCTGCGCGTCCTCGAAGGACGCCGCACCCGCCTCCAAGAACGGCTCGACCGCATCCAGTCGCAGCTGTCGATGACGGAGAAGGAGGTCGACCGGTACTCCGCCGAGCTCCAGCGGCACGGGGTCGAGTCGGCCCAGCGCGAGGTGCAGTGGCTCTCCGACCTCATCAACGCCGAGCGCAACAACCACCACCCCCGCAGTCAGGACCCGGCGGCCCCGCCGGCGTCGTCCGCCTAGCTGCCGTTCCCGACCGGTCGCGTGGCCGGTCGCGGTGTGGCAATCCCCAAGAGGCCTCAGACGAGGCCACCCCAGGAAGGAAACCCGATGGGTTCGGTTCGAGTAGCAATCGTGGGAGTCGGCAACTGCGCCACTTCCCTCATCCAGGGCGTCACCTACTACGCCGACGCCGACGCGTCGACGACGGTCCCCGGCCTGATGCACGTCGCCTTCGGCGACTACCACATCTCCGACGTCGAGTTCGTCGCCGCATTCGACGTCGATGACAAGAAGGTCGGCAAGGACCTCTCCGAGGCGATCAACGCCTCAGAGAACAACACCATCAAGATCGCCGACGTCCCGACCCTCGGCGTCGAGGTCCAGCGCGGCCCGACCCTCGACGGCCTGGGCAAGTACTACCGCGAGACCATCGAGGAGTCCGGCGCCGAGCCGGTCGACGTCGTCCAGGTCCTCAAGGACCGCAAGGTCGACGTGATGGTGTCCTACCTGCCGGTGGGCTCGGAGGAGGCCGACAAGTTCTACGCCCAGTGCGCCATCGACGCCGGCGTCGGCTTCGTCAACGCCCTGCCCGTCTTCATCGCCTCCGACCCCGAGTGGGCCAAGAAGTTCGAGGACGCCGGCGTCCCGATCGTCGGCGACGACATCAAGAGCCAGGTCGGCGCGACCATCACCCACCGCGTGATGGCCAAGCTGTTCGAGGACCGCGGCGTCGTCCTCGACCGCACCTACCAGCTCAACGTCGGCGGCAACATGGACTTCAAGAACATGCTCGAGCGCGAGCGCCTGGAGTCGAAGAAGATCTCCAAGACCCAGGCCGTCACCTCCAACCTGCACGGCGAGCTGGCCGGCAAGGTCCACGACCGCAACGTGCACATCGGCCCGTCCGACTACGTCGCCTGGCTCGACGACCGCAAGTGGGCCTACGTGCGCCTAGAGGGTCGCGCGTTCGGCGACGTCCCGCTGAACCTGGAGTACAAGCTCGAGGTCTGGGACTCCCCCAACTCCGCCGGCATCATCATCGACGCCCTGCGCGCCTGCAAGATCGCCAAGGACCGCGGCATCGGCGGCCCGATCATCAGCGCGTCGTCGTACCTGATGAAGAGCCCGCCGGTCCAGCTCCCCGACGACGAGGGCCGCGCCCGCGTCGAGGCGTTCATCGCCGGCACGGAGTGACCCTCCGGCTCTCCTGATCGACCTGCTCGAGGGCGGGCATCCCGAATGGGGTGTCCGCCCTCGGCTCATTTCGTCCAGACGCGCGCTTGCGCCCGGTGGGGCCGCGGCTCGGGATAGTTTGAGGCGTTATCAACCTCGAAGGGGTGACCTGAGGTTGATAACGCCTCAAACTATCCGGCGATCCGGCTACCCGGCGATCGGAGCGGGGGTGGCGGCGAGACGTCGGACGGCGAGGGCCGCGGCGACCAGGCAGGTCAGCACGCCCGCGACCAGGGCGTAGCTCGGCTCCTCCTCGGCGACCGTGGCACCGAAGGCGACGACGTAGACGCCGAGGGCGAAGGCGAAGCCGGCGAGGAGCGCGGGCACCGCCCACCGCGGGTTCGGGACGAGCGCGCCGGCGACCAGCAGGGCGACGACGACGAGGTCGGCGACTACGAACTCCGCGTCGTGGGAGCCCACGACCAGCAAGAGTGCCGTGACGGCGGCGGTGCCGAGAGCCAGGATGCGCAACGGGGTCATGGGTATCCTCCATGCTGTGAGTAGCACTATCGATAGTGATGCTATCAGTGCCGGGTTGCGCGTGGCAGACGTCGCCGAGTCCGCCGGCGTGGCCGTCGCGACGGTGAAGTACTACGTGCGCGAGGGCCTGGTGCCCCCTGGCGAGCGGACCGGGCACAACCAGACGCGCTACTCCACCGACCACGTGCGCCGGGTCCGCCTGGTCCGAGCGCTCCTCGAGCTCGGCGGTCTGAGCATCGCCGCCGCCAAGGACGTGCTCGCGGTGATCGACCACCCCGGCCGGACCCAGCACCAGGTGCTCGGCGCCGTCCAGCGCTCGGTGCCCACGCCGCGGGCCGACGACGTCGTGGCGACCGCCGAGGCGCTCGGTCACGGCGACCTGGCCGAGTTCGCCACGGTCTACGCCGACGCGGCCGAGCGACTGGCCGCGCTGGAGCTGGCCTGGGTCAAGCGCGCGGGCACGGACCGCCAGGCGCTCTCCGAGCGGGCGCTGGTCGGCACGGTCCTCGGTGACGCCCTGCTCACCGCCGCCCGCCGCGAGGCCCAGCAGGCCGCCTCCGAACGCGGCGCCTAGGTCGCTGCCTGAGCCGCCGCCGGCATCGGCTGGGCAGGTCACCAGAGGGATAGTTTGAGGCGTCATCAACCTCGCAGGGCCAGGTTGAGGTTGATGACGCCTCAAACTATCCCCGGCCGGCGGCGCTCCCAGCGGTCAGAGATCGATGACGACGATCGCCCAGTTGTCGTCCGCGCCGGCAGCGAGGACGGCGTCCGCCACGGCCGCGACGACGGCGTCGGGGTCGGACTCCTCGACCAGGAGGTCGGTGAGGGCCGCTGGGTCCAGCCGGCCGTGGACGCCGTCGGTGGTGAGGACGAGCCGGTCGCCGGAAGCCACGGGGTGCACGGCGAGGTCGGGTTGGTAGGGACCGTCGACGGCGATCGCCCGGTTCAGCTGGACCCGGCGCTCGTCGGATCGGGCCTCCTCCGCGGTGAGCCGGCCCTCGTCGATGAGGGTCTGCACGACCGTGTGGTCGCGGGTCAGCCGCTCCAGCCGGCCCTTTCGCACCAGGTAGGCGCGCGAGTCGCCGACGTGCGCGAGCACCGCCTGCTCCCCGCTGAGCAGCACCGCGGTGAGGGTGCAGCCGGCCTCGGGCTGGCCGGCGTACCGCTCGGAGACCAGGGTGGCTGCCGCTGCCACCGCGGTGTCGAGCGCCGCCAGCGGCGCGGCGGAGCGATCCACCTCGCCCACCCGGGCGACGACGTCGGCGCTCACTCCGGAGGCGCCCGCGCCGATGCCGTCGGCCACGGCGAACATCCCCTCGCCGAGGTGAACCGCATCCTCCTGGGTGTCGCGCGCGCCGATCCCGGATCGCGTCGCGGCGCGGGGGTGGGTCGTCGGTCGGATGTGACTCGTGGTGCTCATCGGGGGCTCCTGGTCGCTCAGCGTGGCCACGAGGTCGGCGATCAGCACCCGGGCGGAGGCCGTGTCGGCCTCCACCTGGCGCCAGTACGAAATGAGCTCGGCCGCCGCGGCGGGCGCCGACTGCTCGACGAGATCCGCCACGACGCGGATCCGCGCCAGGGGGACTCCCGCCAGCCGCAGTCGCGCCACCAGCCTGGCCCGCACCAGCTGCTCGGGCTCGTAGCGCCGGTAGCCGGTGACCGGGTCGACGTCGACCGGAACCAACAGCCCGGACTCGTCATACAGCCGCAGGGCCTTGGCGCTGAGCCCGGTGGCTCGGGCGACGTCGCCGATCGTCATCAGCTCGCCGGGAACGCGATCGCTCACCATGTCTCCTCGTGATCCGGTGAACCGTTCACCGGTCCCCCGAGACTGGAGCCTGCCCCAGGGGCAGGGTCAACCACCGCCTCGAACGCGATCCGCTACGTGGCGGACCCGCTACGTACACGCTCCGCCACGTGAGCGGTCCGCCACGTGAGCGCTCCGCTTCGTGAGGGAACCCGGACGTGACGGAACCGCCCTGTTCACGACGTAGAGCGCTCGGCCCACCACGCCAGCAGCGCCTCGCGCGCGTCCTCCTGCGAGAGCGGGCCGCGATCCAGGCGCAGGTCGAGCAAGAAGCGGTAGGCCTCGCCGACCTTGCGGCCGGGCCCCAGACCGAGGATCTCCATGATCTGGTTGCCGTCCAGGTCGGGGCGGAGCGAGGCCAGCTCTTCCTCCTGGGAGAGCCGCTCGATGCGAGCCTCGAGGTCGTCGTAGGTGCGGCTGAGCCGCTCGGCCTTGCGTCGGTTGCGGGTGGTGCAGTCGGCGCGGGTGAGGACGTGAAGACGCTCGAGCTGGTCGCCGGCGTCGCGTACGTAGCGGCGCACCGCCGAGTCGGTCCACTCTCCCGAGCCGTAGCCGTGGAAGCGCAGGTGCAGCTCCACCAGCTTGGTGACCGCGGCGACGTCGTCGTTGGAGAAGCGCAGGGCCTTCATCCGCTTCCCGGTGAGCTTGGCACCGACCACGTCGTGGTGATGGAAGGTCACGGTGCCGTCGTCGAGGAGGCGGCGGGTCTTGGGCTTGCCGACGTCGTGCATGAGCGCGGCGAACCGCGACACGAAGTCGGGCTCGCCGCCCAGCCGCGACTCCAGGTCGATGGCCTGCTCGAGCACGGTGAGCGTGTGCTCGTAGACGTCCTTGTGGCGGTGATGCTCGTCGCGCTCCAGACGCAGCGCGGGCAGCTCCGGGAGCACACGGTCGGCGAGACCGGTGTCGACCAGGAGGGTGAGCCCGCGGCGCGGGTAGGGCGCGCAGATCAGCTTGACCAGCTCCTCGCGGACCCGCTCGGCCGAGATGATGTCGATCCGCTCGGCCATCTCGGTCATCGCCGCCACCACCTCGGGGGCGACGGCGAAGCCGAGCTGGGCGGCGAAGCGGGCGGCCCGGAGCATCCGGAGCGGGTCGTCGCCGAAGGAGTCCTCGGGACGGCCCGGGGTGCGCAGCACCTGATGGGCCAGGTCCACGACGCCCCCGTAGGGGTCGACGAACTCCCGCCCGGGCACGCTCACGGCCATCGCGTTCACGGTGAAGTCGCGCCGGCCCAGGTCGCCGTCGAGGGTGTCGCCGTAGGCCACGACCGGATTTCGGGAGGCCGGGTCGTAGGTCTCCGACCGGTACGTCGTCACCTCGACCTGCCAGGGCCCCTTGCACACCCCGATGGTCCCGAAGTCGCGCCCCATGTCCCACAGCGCGTCGCCCCAGCGGCCCAACAGCCGCTCGGTCTCCTCGGGACGAGCCGAGGTGGTGAAGTCCAGATCCGTGTGCGAGCGGCCCAGCATCGCATCGCGGACGGGGCCACCGACGAGGTACAGCTGGTGGCCCGCGTCGGCGAAAAGCGCACCGAGATCGTCGAGCACCGGTGCCAACCGGTCCAGCTCGAGGCCGACCCGGCGCTGCACCTCGATGATCGAGAGCGGCTCGGGGGTCGAGGGGGCGGGCACGGCGCGGAGTCTACGGAGTGCACGGTCTGGCAGTGCGGGGCGGATACCCTCGGAAACGTGGTCCGACCCCCGACGTTCTCGCGCGCCCTCGTGGCGGCCTGCGGGATCCTCGCCTCGGCCGCCTTCCTCGGAGCCGGCGCCTCCCCCGCCACGGCCACCGACCCGCACGTCGGCAGCGCGACCAGGGCGGCCACCCCGGCCGCCGAGCGGGCGCTCGCCGGACATCCCCACCACCCTCGGACCACCGACCAGCTGGCACCCGACACCGCGCCCCTGCAGGTGCGGATCTCCACGCTCTCCCCGGCGAGCCTGCCGGCCCAAGGCGACGTGCGGGTCACCGGCACCGTCACCAACCGCTCGACCGAGACCTGGACCGGTATCGCGCTCTACCCGTTCTTCGGCAACGCCGAGGGCACGGCGCTGCGCACCGAGGCCCAGCTGGAGGCCGCGATGAGCGAGCCCTACGACTCGCTGCTCGGTGAGCGGCTGATCAACGTCGGGGAGCAACGCGGCGACATCGAGGAGCTCGAGCCGGGCGAGTCGGAGTCGTTCACCGTGACGGTCCCGGCCAAGAAGCTCCCGGTGACCCGGGCCGGGGTCTACTGGTTCGGCGTGCACGCTCTCGGCGCGAGCGCCAGCGCGCCGGACGACCTGCTCGCCGACGGCCGCGCCCGGACGCTCATCCCGTACGTGCCGAAGCGGTTCGAGGACACCCCGCTGCCGGCGACTCTCGTCGTCCCGATCACCGCTCCGGTGCGCTACACCGCCGACGGCCGGATCGACAGCCCGGAGACGTGGGCCCGCTGGCTGGCACCGCAGGGTCGCCTGTCCCGTCTGCTCGGCTTCGGGCAGGCCGGGTCCGCGCCGCTGACGTGGCTGATCGATCCGGCCCTCGTCGACGCCGTCGGCCACCTGGCTCGCGGCAACCCGCCCCGCAACATCGAGCCCACCACCCCGCCGGGCGAGACCGGCCAAACCGGCGGCACGGCGACCCCCGGCGGCGAGGCGACGGGCCTCACCGAGGGGGCCGGCGGCGGAGGCACCGGCGGCGGGAGCACCGACGCCGAGCCCGTCTCGCCCGAGGCCCAGGCGGCCGCCGCCTGGCTCGATCGGCTCAAGGGCGCCGTCGCCGGCGACGAGGTGCTCGCCCTCCCCTACGGCAACATCGACCTCCCGGCCGCCGTGCAGCACGACCCCGACCTGCTCAAGCTCGCCCTGACCCAGCACAGCGCGGTGCTCAAGAGCCTCGGCATCGAGACCCGCCCCGGCGTCATGTCGCCCAGCGGCTACCTCAACCTCTCCAGCGTCCGCGCCCTCGATCCCGACACCACGGTCATCGTCACCGACCGGATGATCGCCGCCCGCGGCCCGCGGCCGGCGGTCGCGTCGGTCGAAGGCCACCGGCTCGTCGCGGCGTCCTATGCGGTGGGCGAGGGCACGCCCGGCCCGGGCCCGTCGCGGACGTCGGTCGGCCTGCGCCAGCGCTTCCTCGCCGAGGCCGCGGTCCGGCTGGTCCGCGGTGAGCAGCGTCCGCTCAGCGTCGTCCTCCCCCAGGGCTGGGGGCTGGCCGACGCGGTCGGCTTCTACTCCGGACTCGACACGCCCTGGCTCGACCTGGGCACCGTCGGCGACCTCGAGGCGGCGACCACCCCGGTCGACGTCGATCCCGCCACGCTGGACTATCCGGCCCTCCAGGCCCAGCGCGAGCTGGACTCGGCCACCTTCTCCGACGTCGCCGAGCTCATCTCGTCCGGCGACGTCCTGCAGAACGTGCTGGTCGACAACAACGACATCGGCGCGGTGCTCACCGAGGAGGGGCTCACCGGGCTGTCGTACTCGGTTCGGCCCGAGCAGGCCTCGGGGCGCTTCCTCACCCAGGGATCGCAGGCCTGGGTCGACCGGCATCTCGACGAGATCGGCGTGACGACGTCGCGGGGGGTGACCCTCGCCGGCGCCTCCGGTGAGTTCTCGGTGACCATCAGCAACGACCTCGACCAGGCGGTGTCGGTGCGCGTGCAGGGGGTCTCCGACGCCGGCATCGAGATCACCGGGCCCGAGGTCACCGAGCTGGGTCCCCAGAGCCGCACGACCGTGGTGCTCCAGGCCCGGACCACCGACACCAGCGTCCACAACGTCGACCTCGTGCTCACCGACTCCGAGGGCACACCGCTCGGCGCGACGCACTCGGTGCCGATCCGGTCCGCCCAGGTCAGCGACGTGATCTGGCTGATCATGGGCACCGGCGCGGGGCTGCTCTTCCTGGCGATCGCGGTCCGCGTCGTCAAGCGGCTGCGTGCGGCGCGGCGCGGGGAGGCCGGTGACCTGTTCGCCACCCGGGCCGAGCGCGCCGCGGAGTCCGCGCGGGCGGCAGAGGAAGCAGCCGAGTCGACCGATGCCACCGACCCGGTCGAGGCCCCATGACCGAGCGCGGACCGAAGCATCGCGCACCCGGCCACGCACGCGGGCCCGACGACGAGCCGATGCCCTACGAGGACGAGCACCCCACCGTCGAACGGATGATGCCGCTGCTCGCGGAGTGGGAGCGCGGCCGTCAGGGCGACTGGCAGCTGGTCGAGGACCCGACCATGGAGCGGTTCGCGCCCACCCCCGTGATCCGCCGCGTCCACTCCGAACCCCCACCCCCGCCACCCCGGGCCGCCGGGCAGGGCGGGGGCGCCCGGGCCGCCTCGGAGAGCGCGGGCGAGCGGACCCAGGCGATCCCGATCGCACGCCGCCAGGCGCGGCTGGCCGAGCACTCGATGCTCCACGGCCCGCAGGTCCCGGGGGGACCCGACGAGGAGCCGGAGGCGACCCAGGTGCAGCCGGTCGCCCCGGCCGCGGGGTCCGGCAGCCAGGAGTCGGTGCTGGCCAACAGCGCGGTCATGGCGGCCGGCACGGTCGTGTCGCGGCTCAGCGGCTTCGTCCGCTCCACGCTGCTCGCGGCCGCACTCGGCCTGAGCCTGCACGCCGACATCTTCAACATCGCCAACACCGTCCCCAACATGCTCTACATCCTGTTGGCCGGCGGCGTGTTCAACGCCGTGCTGGTGCCGCAGCTGGTGCGGGCGATGACCCACGACCCCGATGGCGGCGACGCCTACACCGACCGGGTGGTCACCCTCGCCGCGCTCTTCCTGGCCGGGGTCACCGCAGCGCTGGTGATCTTCGCGCCGCAGCTGATGTCGCTCTATCTCGACTCCGGATTCGACCGGCCCGACCGGGCCGCTCATCTGGACTCGGTGATCGCCTTCGCGCGGTACTGCCTGCCGCAGGTGTTCTTCTACGGCATGTTCGTGCTCGTCGGGCAGATCCTCAACGCCCGCGGTCGCTTCGGGCCGATGATGTGGGCGCCGATCGCGAACAACATCATCTCGGTGTTCGTCCTGGTGGTCTACCTGCTCACCTACGGCCCGGCCACCGGCGCGGAGCAACAGGGCCCCTACACCTCCGGCCAGGAGATGCTGCTCGGCCTGGGCTCGACCGCCGGCATCGCCGCCCAGCTGCTGATCCTGCTGCCCTACCTCAAGCGGGCCGGGTTCACCTTCCGGCCGCGCTTCGACTTCCGCGGCTCCGGCCTGGGCCACACGTTCCGGCTGGCGATCTGGACGGTGCTCTTCGTCGTCGTCAACCAGATCGCCTACACCGTCGTGGTGCGCCTGGCCTCCACCGGCACGGTCGACGGCGGCGACGGGACCGGCTACTCGGTCTACTCCTCGACCTTCCTGATCGTGATGGTGCCGCACTCGATCATCACCGTCTCCCTGGCCACCGCGATCCTGCCGCGCCTCTCGCGGGAGGCCGCGGTCGGCGACCTGGACCGGCTCAGCCAGACCCTGTCGTCGGCGTTGCGCACCGCCCTGGCGGTGGTGATCCCGTTCGCCGCCCTCCTCCCGTTCATCGCCGACGACGTCGCCCACGTCGTGTGGGGGCACGGCGCAGCCGCCGACGGCTACGACGGCTACGTGCCCTCCCTGGTGCTCTTCGGCCCCGGGCTGGTGATGTTCACCATCCACTACCTGATGCTGCGCGGCTTCTACGCGCTGGAGGAGACCCGGACCGTCTTCCTCATCCAGTGCGTGGTCGCGGTCGTCAACATCATCGGGGCGATCATGCTGGTCCACGGCGTGGCCGCGGTGGACACCTCCCCGGCACTGGTCGTCGCCTACGGGATCTCCTACGCAGCCGGAGCCCTGGTGTCCTACGTCGTGCTCTCCCGGCGGCTCGACGGCCTTGAAACCGCCCGCCTGGTCCGGTTCGTGGTGCGCCTGGCGATCGCCGTGGCGATCTCGACCGCGGTGGCGGCCGGCGTCGCGTGGCTCCTGGGCCGCGCCCTGGAGGATCCGCACTGGGTGCTGGCCGGCGTGCGCGCCGCCGTGGTCGGTGCGGTCCAGGTCGCCGGATTCGTCGTGGTCGCCCGCGCCCTGCGGATCACCGAGGTGACCGCGGTGATCGACATGGTCGCCTCGCGCCTCTCGCGAGCACGGAGGCGGTGAATCACCGCCTCGAAGAACTACGATAGGCCGAAGGCCCCCCACCCGCCTTGGGTCCTCGTACCCGTACCGCAACCAGGAGACACGTCCGGTGCCGCATGCCACCCGACCCGGTGATCTCCTCGGCGACCGCTATCGGCTGGTCGACCTGCTCACCGAGAGCGGTTCCGGCCGGTTCTGGCGGGCCTACGACCGGATCCTGGAACGGCATGTCGCGATCCATGTGATCGCGGCCGGCGACGAGCGTGCCTCGGCCCTGATGGACGCGGCCCGGCGCTCGGCGACGGTGCACGACCGCCGGATGCTCCGCGTGCTCGACGCCGAGATCGGCGAGAAGCTGTGCTTCGTCGTCAACGAGTGGGGCTGGGGCAGCTCGCTGGACGTGATCGTCGCCAGCATCGGCACCCTGCGCTCGCGGCACGCCGCGTGGCTCGTGGCCGAGGTGGCCGACTCGATCGCGGCGGCCCACGAGGCCGGGATCGCCCACGGCCAGCTCAACCCGGAGAACGTGCTCATCGACCGCAACGGCGCGGTGCGGATCATCGGGCTCAGCGTCGACGCCGCTCTGCACGGCGTGGAGACCGAGGGCGAGTCGGGCCAGTCTGCTGCGATCCAGCGCGACGTCGAGGACCTCGGCGGCCTGCTCTACTACGCCCTCACCGCCAAGTGGGCCGGCGCCTCGCGCTCGGGCGCCACCGCGGCGCCCCGCGGCGGCGGCGACGTGCTGCGGCCGCGCCAGGTGCGCGCCGGGATCCCGCGTCCCCTGGACAACATCTGCGACGACGTCCTGGTGCCCGAACGCCCCCGGCACCGCGAGACCGCCGACGTCGAGATCAGCGCACGCGGCATCGAGGGCTTCCTCAGCTCCTTCGTCGGCGACGCGACGGGCATCTCCGAGGCCCTGCTCGCCTCGTTGCCAGACGTCCCAGCCGACGAGGAGCAGGTCGTGCTCCCCCCGGTCCCCGAGCTGCGTCCCTTCCTCGCCGACGAGCCGCCCGAGCTCGCCGAGGTGCCCGGTGCCGAGCCGGGCGCGCGGCACGCGCAGGGCGACACCAAGACGAGCACCTCGATCCGCACCGACACCGAGACCGAGACCGAGAGGGTCACCGAGACCGGCCAGGGCGCAGGGGGCGACAACTCCGACGACGAGCTGCCCACCGAAGCCGGCGTGCCGATCTTCGGGGAGGGCGACGACGTGTCGTGGCTCGAGCGCCGTTCCACGCCGGCGGCGCCGCCGCCGCCCTTCGACGACCCGCCCGAGCGTCCGCTGTTCGCGCCCACGCCGGCCGACGGCGAGCCGATCCGCAAGCCTCGCAACGGCGTCGCGTCCGGTTCCCACGGCTCCGGACCGAAGGGGGCGGGGTCGAAGAGTGGCGGCTCGAAGTCCGGAGACGAGTACTGGCCCTGGGAGACCGGGGGCCCGGTCGGCCTGGTGTCCACCGGCACCCACCTCGCCACCGTCGAGGAGGAGCCGGTGCCCGGGCGCTCGTTCCTGCGCCTGGCGATCATCATCGCCGTCGTCTGCGTGGTGGGGCTGGGCGTCATGGTCGCGGTCAACCTCGGCAACGGCAGAGGGCCGCTGGGTCGTGAGCCCGAGTCCTCGACGTCGCGGTCGAACTCGCCCTCGGCGCAGCGCTCGCCCGGTCCCGCACCGGCGCTGACCGGCCTGGTCGCCACCGCCTTCGATCCGCTCGGGGGCTCGGACAGCAACGGCGCCGAGAACGACCCGGACGCCGGGCTCGCCGTCGACGGCGACGCCACCACCAGCTGGTCGACGGTCGGCTACAACGACCAGCTCGGTCCCGCCGCGCCGGCGCTGAAGACTGGCGTCGGCCTGGTGATCGACCTCGGTGCGAAGCGCTCGGTCACCGCCGTCGACCTCACCTTCGTCGGCGCACCGACCTCGGTGTCCCTCTACGTCACCGATGCCGCGCCCACCGAGGCGCCGGAGGCCGACGGCCTCAAGCCCGTCGCCCAGGGCACCGCAGACGGCACGAAGCTGCGCCTGCCGGTCGACGGCGCCACCGGTACCCACCTGATCGTGTGGCTCACCTCGCTCCCCGAGGGCGACGACGGGCGCTTCCGCGGCCGGGTCGCCGAGGTCGTGGTGCACGGTGAGTGACCTCTCCCCCGCCACCGCGCCGCAGCCGGACGGAGCGACCGACCGCGACCTCCTCGCCGCGCACGTCGCGGGCGATCCCGAAGCCTTCGGTGAGCTGTTCGCCCGCCACCGCGACCGCCTGTGGGCGGTCGCCCTGCGCACGATGGGCAATCCCGACGACGCCGCCGACGGGCTGCAGGACGGGATGGTGGCCGCCTTCCGGCGCGCGGCGTCCTATCGCGGGGAGGCACAGGTCACGACCTGGCTGCACCGCGTCGTCGTCAACGCCTGTCTCGACCGGCTCCGCGCGGCCAAGGTGCGCCGCGCCGACGCACTTCCCGACGACCTCGAGGAGTACGGCGGCCGAGGCTCCCTGGCGACCTCCACCGGCGGGCCGTCCGAGGAGGTCGCCGACCCGGCCGACCTCAGCGTGGCCGCCGATCGCCGACGCCGGGTGCTCGCCGCGCTCCAGGAGCTCCCGGAGGACCAGCGTGCCGCGCTGGTGCTGGTCGACATGGAGGGCTACTCCGTCGCCGAGGTCGCCCAGATCCTCGGGTGCGCCGTGGGTACGGTCAAGTCGCGCTGCTCGCGCGGTCGGTCCCGGCTCGCCTCGATCCTGGCCGACCTGATGCCGCCGCCGACGAGAACCCGGATCGTCGCTCCGCGGAACCGAATCGGCCCCGGCGACGTCCCAACCACGAACCCCCCACGCGGGCCACCCTCCTCGTGACCTCCCGACCCGCCTGATTCCACCGATCCGAGAGTGACCATGTCCGACCAGCAGCCGCAGGCGACGCCCGAGCAGGAGGCCCGCGTCCGCAGCCTCCTTGCCGAGGCCCGCCACACCGGGACGCTGCCGCCCGAGGTGGCGCAGCGACTCGACAGCGCGCTCGCCCGGCTCGTGGCCGACGGACCCCGCGCCATCGACCCGCCGCCGCCCACCGGGGAGCCGTCGGGCCGGCCGAACCCGCCGCCGGGACCGCCGAACTGGTCGACCCAGGTCGTCGATCTCGCCGATCGCCGACGACGCCGGGTCACCGCCCTGCTCGCGGCCGCCGCCGCCGTGGTCATCGTCGGTGTCGGCGGCACGGCGGTCATCAGCAGCCTGGATGACAAAGACTCCTCCCAGAGCGATGCGGGGGGAGCGGATTCGGTGGACCTCGGTGAGCTGTCCCGAGATGACGATGGCGCCGAGGCCCCCTCGCTCCAGCAGGAGACCCGCCCGGCCGGACCCGATGGCGGCTCGGCGCCACCGCCCGAGGCGAGTCCACTCGCTCCGAGCATGTCCGTCGCCGCATTCAAGGCCGACGCGCTGGATCTGCGCTCGAAGGCGGTCTATCGGGCCGAGGCCGGAGCCGTCGTCACCGGCGAGCAGCTCAGCAGTGACCCGATGTTCGTCTGCGAGGCGACGCCCACCGGATCCGGCATGATGCTCGGTGTCACCTTCGACGGCCGCCCGGCCGTGCTCGCCTACCGGGACCCGCAGGGCGACGTCCAGTCGGTCGACCTGATCCAGTGCGGCACCGGATACATCCTGCGTTCCACCGTCGTGCCCGCGCCCTGACCTCGTCCTTCTCCGGCGGGAATCACCCTCGCCTACGATCAGTTACACCGCTGAACCCGTCCGGATCGGTACGCCGACGTACCGCACTGCCTGCCCTGGGGTGTGGTCCGGCCGGGCGCCGCTACGAACCCGATCCTCTACGAGCGCGTTCCCCCACGAACCGGATCCGCTACGTAGGGGATCCCCGTCAGACCCACACAGCCGAGGAGCTCCCCTACCCATGTCGACCCGCAACGTCATCATCATCGGCTCCGGCCCGTCGGGCTACACCGCGGCGATCTACGCCGCCCGAGCGAGCCTGCAGCCCCTGGTCTTCGAGGGATCGGTCACCGCCGGCGGCGCGCTGATGAACACCACAGACGTCGAGAACTTCCCCGGCTTCCGCGACGGCATCATGGGTCCGGCCCTGATGGACGACATGCGCGCCCAGGCCGAGCGCTTCGGCGCCGAGCTGGTCGCCGACGACGTCGTCGAGGTCGATCTCACCGGCGAGGTGAAGGTCGTCAAGACCGCCACCGACACCTACACCGCCAAGGCGGTCATCCTGGCGATGGGCTCGGGCTACCGCAAGCTCGGACTGCCCAACGAGGACGCCCTGTCCGGACGCGGCGTCTCGTGGTGCGCCACCTGCGACGGCTTCTTCTTCCGCGAGCAGCACATCGCCGTCGTCGGTGGCGGGGACTCCGCCGTCGAGGAGGCCACCTTCCTGACCCGGTTCGGCTCCAAGGTGTCCCTGATCGTGCGCCGCGACGAGCTGCGCGCCTCCAAGATCATGCAGGAGCGTGCCTTCGCCGATCCCAAGCTCGACATCGTGTGGAACTCGGTCGTGGAGTCCATCAACGGCACCGAGGCGCTGGAGTCGGTCACCCTGCGCGACACCGTGACCGGTGCGACCAGCACCCTGGAGGCGACCGGGCTCTTCATCGCCATCGGACACGACCCGCGCTCGGAGCTCCTGCACGGCCAGGTCGACCTCGACGAGAACGGCTACGTGCTGGTCAAGCAGCCCAGCACCGAGACCAACCTTCCCGGCGTCTTCGCCGCGGGCGACCTGGTTGACCATCACTACCGTCAGGCGGTCACCGCGGCCGGCACCGGATGCGCCGCCGCCCTCGACGCCGAGCGCTACCTGGCCGACCTCGAGTTCGCCGCCACCCCGGCCGAGGCCGCCGCCGACGCACTGATCTAGGGCGCCGCTGGCCCGGGAACACCCGTGGTCGCGGCGGTGTTGAGCCGATGACGACCTCAATCCGAGCATCGAAGCAGTCAAGGAAGGAAACATCCGTGGGCAACATCTCAGCCGTGACCGACGCAGAGTTCGAGGCGCAGGTCCTCAAGTCCGACAAGCCGGTCCTGGTCGACTTCTGGGCCGAGTGGTGCGGTCCGTGCCGCCAGGTCGCCCCGATCCTCGACGAGATCGCCGGCGAGTACGGCGACAAGATCACCTTCTTGAAGATGAACGTCGATGAGAACCCCGTGACGCCGTCGTCCTACCGCGTCACCGGCATCCCGACGATCAACGTGTACCAGGACGGCGAGGTCGTGCGCAGCATCGTCGGCGCTCGCCCGAAGGCCGCCCTGCTCAAGGAGCTCGAGGCCTTCACGGCCTGAGCCCGCGCTGCCTGCCGGCACCCGTCACGACCCCGGACGTCACCCGACGTCCGGGGTCGTGTGCGTCGCGGGCCGCTGCCCGTCGCGACGCAGCGCCGGAGTCGGCGGCCGGACGACGCCGACCAGGCGCTCCAGCGCCGCCTCCACCTCATCGCGCCAGGTGAGCGCCGAGCGAAGGTCCATCCGCAGGCGCGGGGTGCGGGGGTGGTCCCGGCGGGTCTTGAAGCCCACCCGGGCCAGGAACTCCGCACTCACCACGCACCCGCCAGGCGACGCTCGAGCTCCGAAGGCCTCCACCGCGCGGATCCCGCCGCGCTCGATCAGGTCGCGGGCCATCGCCTGCACCAGGATCCGGCCCAACCCGCCGCCGGCGTACTCGGGGGCGACGAACGCGGTGGTGAGGAGCACGGCATCGGCGGAGACCGGCGCGGTGGGTAGCGCCGCAGCGCCCGGGACCAGGCCGGGAGGCGCGTAGCAGACGTAGCCAACCGGCGCGTCGTCGACGAACACCACTCGGCCGCACGAACCCCACTCGCGCAGCACCACCGAGAGCCAGGCGTCCTTCTCGGCCGCGCAGTCCTCCTCGTCCAGCCCGCCGCGCCGGACCGCGTCGAGCTCCCACCAGCAGCACCACCGACAGCGCACACCGGCCTCGCCCAGCGCTTCGAGCACGTCGGGTGTGAGTCGGACGATTCGCCGCGTCGCCGGACGGCGTGTCATGGGATGCACGGTACTGCGCCCGGCCCGACCTGCGAGGATGCCGCCGTGCGCCAGATCCGTCAGAGCCGCAAGCTGCACGACGTCCGCTACGACGTGCGCGGCCCCATCCTCGTCGAGGCCCAGCGACTCGAGGCCGAAGGTCACCGCGTCCTGAAGCTGAACATCGGCAACCCGGCCCCGTTCGGCTTCGAGGCTCCCGAGGCGATCCTCGCCGACGTCAGTCACCACCTCGCGACCTCGCAGGGCTACAGCGACTCGCGCGGCATCTTCTCCGCGCGTACCGCCGTCGCGCAGTACTACCAGCAGCGCGGCCTGCGGGACACGACCGTCGACGACGTCTTCATCGGCAACGGCGTCTCCGAGCTGATCTCGATGGTGCTGCAGGCCTTCCTCGACGACGGCAACGAGATCCTCGTGCCCGCACCGGACTATCCGCTGTGGACCGGCGCGGTCACGCTGTCGGGTGGCACGCCGGTGCACTACCTGTGCGACGAGGCGAACGGCTGGGTCCCCGACCTGGCCGACATCGAGTCGAAGATCACCGAGAACACCCACGGCCTGGTGATCATCAACCCCAACAACCCCACCGGTGCGGTGTACAGCAAGGAGATCGTCGACGGCCTCGTCGACATCGCCCGGCGCCACGAGCTCGTCGTGTTCGCCGATGAGATCTACGAGAAGATCCTCTTCGACGACGCCGTACACCACCACGCCGCTGCGGCGGCCGGTGACGACGTCCTCTGCCTGACCTTCAGCGGTCTGTCAAAGGCCTATCGCGTGTGCGGGTACCGCGCTGGCTGGGTGATGATCTCCGGACCGCAGGAGATCGCCACCGACTTCCTCGAGGGCCTGACCCTGATCGCGAACATGCGGATGTGCGCCAACGTGCCGGCACAGCACGCGATCCAGACCGCCCTGGGCGGCTACCAGTCGATCGAGGAGCTCATCGTGCCCGGCGGCCGGTTCTACGAGCAGAGCATGCTCGCCGACCGGCTGCTCAACGAGATCCCCGGGGTCAGCTCGGTCCGGCCGCAGGGCGCGCTCTACTGCTTCCCGCGGCTGGACCCCGACGTGTACCGGATCGAGGACGACGAGGCGTTCATGATCGACCTGCTGCGGGCCAAGAAGATCCTGGTGACCCACGGGACCGGCTTCAACTGGCCGCACCCCGATCACTTCCGGCTGGTGACGCTGCCCGACGTCGTCATGTTGGAGGAGGCGATCGGCCGGATCGCCGAGTTCCTCGCCACCCGCCGCTGACCGCTGAGATCCAGGAGCCCCGATGCGCGACCTGACCTATCCGCCGATCATCGCCAGCGCCAAGACGGCGTTCTGGATGCTTGGCCAGCGCTTCCAGACCTCGGGCGCCGAGCACGTGCCCCGTGAGGGCGGGGCGCTGCTGGCGCTGAACCACATCAGCTACCTGGACTTCATCTACGGCGGGCTCGCCGCCAACCCGTCGCGCCGCCTGGTGAGGTTCATGGCCAAGCACGAGATCTTCAACAACCCCGTGTCGGGACCGTTGATGCGCTCCATGCACCACATCGAGGTGGACCGGGGCGCCGGGACCGCCTCGGCCGCCGCCGCCGTGGACTACCTCCGTTCGGGAGAGGTCGTCGGGATCTTTCCCGAGGCGACGATCTCGAGGTCGTTCGAGCTGAAGGAGTTCAAGACCGGCGCGGTCCGGATCGCCGCGGAGGCGGGCGTACCGATCATTCCGGTGATCCTGTGGGGCACCCATCGGATGATGACCAAGGACCACGACCTGGATCTGGGTCGCGGGAAGACGATCGCGGTGCGCTGCGCACCGCCGATGCGACCCAGCGGTGCGGATCCCGTGGCCGAGACGGCCGAGCTGCGGCGGATCATGACGGCCCTGCTCGACGAGACCATCCGCACCTACCCCGAGGACGAGCAGCCGCCCGGCTCGTGGTGGCTCCCGGCGTCCTACGGCGGCAGCGCACCGACGCCCGAGGAGGCCGCCCGGATGGACGCGGCGGAGAAGCGGGAGCGGGTGGCTCGCCGAGCGGCTCGCCGAGCGGCCCAGGGCGGCGACTGAGCCGGGCTCCTCGATCTATCGACCTATCGATGTGTCGTTCCCTCGACATCTCGATATGTCGACATTGCTGGACGGCTCAGATCGGGCGATCGGTGCGATTGCGGGGGTCCATGATGTCGACGATGCGGCGCAGGTCGTCCAGCGAGGCGAACTCGACGGTGATCTTGCCCTTGCGCTGCCCCAGGTCGACCTTCACCCGGGTCTCGAAGCGGTCCGAGAGCCGCTCGGCCAGATCGGCGAGACCCGGGGCCACCGGCTTGCGTCGCGTCTGCCGGTTCGTGCGGCCGGCCAGCTCGCCGTCGGCCACAGCGACGATCTCCTCGAGCCCGCGCACGCTGATCCCCTCCGCGACCACGCGCTGAGCGAGCCGGTCCTGGAGGTCGGCGTCCTCGACGGCGAGCAGGCTGCGCGCATGGCCCGCCGACAGCACGCCGGCCGCGACGCGGCGCTGTACCGCGGGGCTGAGCCGCATCAGGCGGAGCGTGTTGCTGATCTGCGGCCGGGACCGCCCGATCCGGGTGGCGAGCTCCTCGTGGGTGCAGTCGAAGTCCTCGAGCAGCTGGGCGTAGGCGGCGGCCTCCTCCAGCGGGTTCAGCTGGCTGCGGTGCAGGTTCTCCAGCAACGCATCGCGCAGCATGTCGACGTCCTCGGTCTGCCGCACGATCGCCGGGATCGTGGTGAGACCGGCCTCCTGGGACGCACGCCAGCGGCGCTCGCCCATGATCAGCTCATAGGACTCCGGACCGGTCGAGCGGACCACGATGGGTTGCAGCAGCCCGACCTCGCGCACCGAGTGGACGAGCTCGGCCATCTCCTCCTCGTCGAAGACCTGACGAGGCTGCACCGCGTTCGGGACGATCTGCTCGATCGGGAGCTCGGCGAAGTACGCACCCTCCACCGGTGCCAGGGTCGAGCCCGGAGTGGCCGAGCCCGGCCCGGCGCCGTCCGCCGAGCCGTCGCCACCGGGATGCGCCGCCTGCCGGCCGGCTGCCGCGGTCTCCTCGGCGAGCGAGGAGTCCGCCGCGTCGGGCTTGGTCGCCGGGGCGGTGGGGATGAGAGAACCGAGCCCGCGGCCCAGTCCGCGTCGGGTGCCAGGCGCGCTCATGCTCGTACTCCTCGGGTCGTGATCTCACGGGCGGCCTCCAGATAGGAGAGCGCCCCCGGCGAACCGGGATCGTAGGTCATCACGGTCTGCCCATAGGACGGGGCCTCCGAGACGCGCACCGACCGCGGGATAGCGGTCCGCAGGACCTGGTCGCCGAAGTGGGTCCGCACCTCCTGCGCCACGCCGGCCGCGAGCCTGGTGCGAGCGTCGAACATGGTCAGCAGGATGGTGGAGACCGAGAGGTCCGGATTCAGGTGAGCCTTCACCATCTCCACCGTCTCCAGCAGCTGGCCGAGCCCTTCCAGGGCGTAGTACTCGGCCTGGATCGGGATCATCATCTCCTCGCCCGCCACCAGGGCATTCAGGGTCAGGAGTCCCAGCGACGGCGGGCAGTCGATGAGCACGTAGTCGAAGCGGTCCTCGCCCACCAGACCCTCGGCTCCGACGAGCGGGTGGCCGTGGATCGCCTTGCGCAGCCGGCCCTCACGGGCGACCACGCTGACGAGCTCGATCTCCGCGCCGGCGAGATCGATCGTCGCGGGTACCACCTGGAGCGCGGGCAGGTCGGGGCACACCTGGGCGATCTCCACCAGCGGTCGGCCGTCCACCAACGCGTCGTAGGTCGACGGGACGCCACGGTGGTGCTCCACGTTCAAGGCGGTGGAGGCGTTCCCCTGGGGGTCGAGGTCGACGACCAGCACGCGCTGACCCAGCTGCGCCAGCGCGGCAGCGACGTTGACGGTCGTGGTGGTCTTGCCGACCCCGCCCTTCTGATTGGCGACCACCATCACCCGAGTCGCTCGAGGGCGCTCGGCCGCCCCGACCGCCGGGCCTGCGCTCGGCCCGGTGCGTCGCGCGAGAAGGGTGTGTTGAGCAGCCCGCGCCAGCGGTGTCTCCTCGGCGTCGAAAGAGTCGTACGAGGCGAGATCCCCCGCTGTACGGACGGTCGGCTCGGTGGGTTCTGCCGACTGGCCGTCGGAACCGGAACTGCTGGTCACTGATGACTCCGTTTCACGTGAAACAGGCCGCGACGGCCTGGGGAAAACTCGATGCAAATCTGTGGAGAACCTGCCGATTCACGCGGGGAACGGCCGGTGGATAACTCGGGAGTAGCTCAACGGCGACGACGTCGCGCCTTCTTCTTGCGTGGCGCGGTGGACGACCCGCTCCCCGACGACCCGGGACGCTGGACCGGCCACGATACCGACGACGGATCGGCCCAGGCGACTCGGACCGCGCGAGTTGTGGAGGGGAGGCTCCCGGAGCCCAACTCGTGCACCTCGGGTGTGGCGCAACCCCACTGCTCGAGGGCCAACGCCGCATCCTCGATCTCCTGCTCGGCGCGGGACCCCTTCATCGCGACCAGAGCGCCGTTCGGGCTCACCAGCGGCATGCTCCACCCCAGGAGCCTGTCCAGGGGAGCGACCGCTCGCGAGGTCACGACGTCGAACCGCTCGATGTCATGGAGCTGATCGGCCCGCCCTCGGACGACCCGTACGTCCAGACCCAGGTCTCGGACCACCTCTTTTAGGAAGGTGGTCCGCCGCAACAAGGGCTCGACCAGGGTCACCGTGACATCGGGACGCGCGATCGCGAGGACGAGACCGGGCAGGCCCGCCCCAGAGCCGATGTCGGCCACGGTCGCGCCCTCGGCGACCTGCTCGGAGAGCACCGCCGAGTTCAGCAGATGGCGATCCCACAGCCGCGGCACCTCGCGCGGCCCGATCAACCCTCTGGTCACTCCGTCGGTGGCAAGGAGATCGGCGTACCGGACGGCAAGGTCCAATCGCCCAGGCGGAAACACCCCCTGCGCCTCCTCGGGCACAGGGGGTGTTTCACGTGAAACCTCGTCGCTCACCAGGTGCCCATCACCGCGGCAGGATCACCACGTAGCGGCGTGGCTCGACGCCCTCGGACTCCGAGGTGAGACCAGCGGCAGCGACGGCGTCGTGCACGACCTTTCGCTCGAAGGGCGTCATCGGCTCCAAGGACGCCGGCGCACCGGACTCCTCGACAGTGGCGACCGTCTCGGCGGCGAGCTTCTCCAGCGCAGCGCGGCGCGCGGCCCGGAAGCCGGAGATGTCGAGCATCAGCCGGGACCGCTCCCCGGTCTCGCGGTACACAGCCAGGCGAGTGAGCTCCTGGAGGGCCTCGAGGACCTCGCCGTTCGGACCCACCAGCTGCTGCAGATCGGCGCCGACGATCGACACGGCCGCGCGGTCGCCCTCGACGTCCATGTCGAGATCGCCGTCCAGGTCGGCGATGTCGAGCAGTTCCTCGAGGTAGTCGGCCGCGATGTCACCCTCCTGCTCGAGGTGTGTCAGGCGGTCGTCCTGCTCAGCCTCCGGCTGGTCCGCGGTCTCGATCTCGGCATCGGCGCTCATCGGCGGCCTCCCTGCTTCTTCTTCTTCTTGGACTTGTTCGGGACGCCCTGGCGGCCACCGCCGGCACGCGTCCCGCTGGCCGGCGACGACTTGCCCTGCCCGGGCTTCGACGGGGCCTGCTCCGGCTCGGCGTCCACCTCGGCCGAGCCGTCGGTCTTCGCCAGCGACGGCTTCGCCGTGTTGGCGGGGTTAGCCGGGTTAGCCGGGTTGGCCTCGACCGGCTGGCCGCTACGACTCGTGCCCTGACGCTGCCGCTCGGCCTTGCTCTGCCGCTTCGGCTGCTGCCGGACGGCGGGGCGGCGATCGGTCTCGGGCTCCGGCTCCGGCTCGATGTCACCCGAGGCGATGCCCTTGGCCCGCGCCTTCGCCAGGTCGCGCTCCTTCTTGGCCGCGAACGCCGGCGTCCCCGGGGCGGGGTTGTTGCGGATGACGTAGAACTGCTGGCCCATCGTCCACAGGTTCGAGGTGGTCCAGTACAGCAGGACCCCGATCGGGAAGGCCACGCCGCTGATACCGAACACGAGCGGGAGCACGTAGAGCAGCACCTTCTGCTGCTGGGCGTACGGTCCGGTCAGCGCATCGCTGGGCATGTTCTTGCGCATCAGCTGGCGCTGGGTGGTGAACGTGGTCGCGGTCATGGCGATCACGAGGATCACCGCCACGATCATCACCGTGGCGTCGCCGTTGGGGCCCCACACGCGGGCCTGCCAGAAGGACTCCTTGATCGGGATGTGCCCGAAGATCAACGAGTTCGCGAAGTCCTGGGCCCGAGCATCGCTCAGGAAGCCGCGGCCCTCGTTGTTGCGCGCCGCCTGGTCGAGGATCCGGAACAGCGCGAAGAAGATCGGCATCTGCAGGATCAGCGGCAGACAGGACGCGAACGGGTTCGTACCCGCGTCCTTGTACAGCTTCATCGTCTCTTCGCCGAGCTTCTGCCGGTCGTGGCCGTACTTCTTCTGCAGCTCCTTGACCTTCGGCTGGATCAGCTGCATGTTGCGCTGCGACTTGATCTGCTTGACGAAGAGCGGGATCAGCAGCACCCGGATGACCACGGTCAGACCGATGATCGACAGCGCCCACGACAGACCGCCCTGAGGATCCAGGAAGAGACTGAACACCTCGTGCCAGGCGAGCATGATGCCGGAGATGGCGTAGTACAGCGGCGTCATGATGATGCTGCCGATGTCGGAGAGGAAACCCACGGGTACTCAAGCTCCTTGCTTGGAGACGGGTGGAACAGAACGACGGGGAGGGACCTTGTCGACGCCGCCGGCGGCCCACGGATGACAGCGTGCCAGGCGACGCACGGCGAGCCACGAGCCCTTGATGCTGCCGTGCACCTGGACGGCCTCAAGCGCGTAGGCCGAGCAGGTGGGGTAGTACCGACAGACCTGTCCGTACAACGGACTGATCAGCAGGCGGTAGAGCTTCAACAGCCCGATCAACAAGTACTTCATGCCGGTGCCTCGGACGCGGCCGGGAGCCCGAGCCGGTCCAGGCAGCGTTCCAGGTCGGCGCCGAGTGCGGCCGAAGAGGATCCGGCCGCCGGCGCCAGAGCCCGGATCACCAGGACCGAGCCCGCGGGGAAGCCCTCCACCCGCGGTCGCATCAGGTGTCGCAGGCGCCGCTGGACCCGGTTCCGGACCACGGCGTTGCCGACCGCCTTACTCACGACGAAACCAACGCGGGGCGCTCGATCATCGGCCGAGCCGGCCTCGGGGCACCACAGGTGGGTGACCAGGCGACGGCTGGACGCACGCCTCCCACGCCGCGACGCGGTACGGAACGTTGCAGCGTCTGTCAGGCGGTGTGCTGCGGGCAGCACGACGCCGGCGGTGGCTGGCCGACGGGACGCGGAGCGTGGCTGACTGAGCCGAGGCTCAGACGGCCAGGCTCTTGCGACCCTTGCGACGACGACCCGACAGGATCGCGCGACCCGCGCGGGTGCGCATGCGGAGACGGAACCCGTGCGTCTTGTGACGACGACGGTTGTTCGGCTGGTAGGTGCGCTTGCTCACGGCATTCCTTCGTTCATTCGGTCCTGGGCCACACGGTGAGGGCCCCGAACTGCTTGCGAGTGTTGGGCGCGCCTACCGGATCTGATCGTCGAACGACCCACACTGGTGCGGCGGGTCAGGCGACGAACGAGTTCGGCTGGCACCGCCCATCCACTCCGAGGGCGCCGAGGCTGTGGAGCCGTGGCTGGGAGTGGACATGCGGCACCCGTCGACCCCGGGTGACCTAGGAACGGTACGCGTTCGCGAGAGACAGGGTCAAACCGACACTGGACCATGCGGCGTCCTGCCCGGAGCCGATGCGGCACCGCTCGCCCCGGACCTGTGGACAACGGCTTGCTCCGGTCGCCGTCACCGGGCTACTTTTTCGATAGATCGGGCTTCCCCGCCAGCTCCTGGCCCGATGCGGGCCCCGGTTCGGCTCGTGTCGTCCAGCATGCCAGGCTTCACCCGTTGACCTGCGCGAATACCGTCTGGAGACCCCTGTGAAGCCGCCGCGATCAGCAGCCCTCCGGGCGCTCTCCACAGGTCCGAGTTCTGGTTCACACCCTGTGGAGAAACTTGTGGAACAGAGTCTCGGCGCCTCGCTGCCGTGCGCACCCAGGCCATATCCGTGACCCATCCCTGACCCATCTCTGACCCATCCCTGACCAAGCCCCCGCACCCTCGTCGCACCTCCCTCGCCGGCTGCCCGGCGCAGCCCGCCCCCACAGCCCAGCATCAGGAGCCCGTTCGTGGACGACCAGCAGCACACCCCAGCCGCACCCCCGTCCGGGGACCGATCGATAGCGCAGGGTGCTGGCGCACACGCCGAGGCCACCGCCACCCAGGACTCTCCCCTCGACGTCGCCTGGCGCTCGGTCATCAAGGACCTGCAGCCGCAGCACCAGGCGTGGCTGAAGACGAGTCAGCCGGTCACCCTTCACGAGAAGACCGCGATCGTCGCGGTTCCCGACGACTTCACCCGCTCCCAGCTCGAGGGTCGCCTCCGCGGTCAGCTCGAGGACGCGCTCTCGGGTCAATTCGGACACGAGATCCGGATCCTGGTCACCGTGAACTCCGAGCTGGGCGACCTGCCGCCCATGGAGATCCACGAAGGTGGCGACACATCGACAAGTGAATCCATCGATATGTCGACAAACACAGCCGGGGTGGGGGGTCCCACGGCACCCACCCACGAGCGCGATCAGCTCCTCGGGCCCGACCCGAGCAAGGGCTCTGCGCTGGAGACCCGGCTGAATCCGAAGTACACCTTCGAGACCTTCGTCATCGGCTCCTCGAACAGGTTCCCCCACGCAGCCGCCGTCGCGGTGGCCGAGGCCCCGGGCAAGGCCTACAACCCGCTCCTGGTCTACGGGGACTCCGGACTCGGCAAGACCCACCTCCTCCATGCGATCGGCCACTACGTCCGGAGCCTCTACACCGGGGCGAAGGTCCGCTACGTCTCGAGCGAGGAGTTCACCAACGAGTTCATCAACGCGATCCGCGACGACCGGCAGGATCGGTTCAAGCGCCGCTATCGCGAGGTCGACGTCCTGCTCATCGACGACATCCAGTTCCTCGAGGGCAAGACCCAGACCCAGGAGGAGTTCTTCCACACCTTCAACACCCTCCACAACGCCAACAAGCAGATCGTCCTCACCTCCGACCGTGCCCCCAAGCGGCTCGAGGCGCTCGAGGACCGGCTGCGCAACCGGTTCGAGTGGGGCCTGATCACCGACGTCCAGCCCCCCGACCTCGAGACGCGCATCGCGATCCTGCGCAAGAAGGCGGCCATGGACCGCCTCACCGCGCCTCCGGACGTGCTGGAGTTCATCGCCTCGAAGATCCAGACGAACATCCGCGAGCTCGAGGGTGCCCTGATCCGCGTCACCGCCTTCGCCAACCTGAACCGGCAGGAGGTCGACATGACCCTCGCCGAGATCGTCTTGAAGGACCTGATCCCCGAGGGCGGCGAGCCGGAGATCACCGCCTCGCTCATCATCGCCCAGACCGCCGCCTACTTCGGTCTCTCCATCGAGGAGCTCACCGGGCCCAGCCGCGGCCGGCATCTGGTCATCGCCCGCCAGATCGCGATGTATCTGTGTCGAGAGCTCACCAACCTCTCCCTGCCGAAGATCGGGGCCCAGTTCGGCAACCGTGACCACACCACCGTCATGTACGCCGAGCGCAAGATCAACCAGCTCCTCGGCGAGCGCCGCGCGGTGTTCAACCAGGTCAGCGAGCTCACCAACCGGGTCAAGATGCAGGCCCGCCAGTCCTGAGCGCCGCTGCCACCGGCCTGTGGATCAGCTCGGTCTTGTAGTTCGAACTACACGGGGAGGATCTGTGGACAACTGGGGACGACGACCCGACGGCCTCGCCGCGACTCACAACCCGACCACGCTCGCGCGACGATCTCCACACCCCTCGTGCACAGCCCGGCAGCGCTCCCACCAGCGCGAACGCCGGTTCTCCACAGATCACACAGCTCCTATGACTCCTACGAGTACCTACCCGCAGCGAATCTCCGTGGAACTCCAACCGGCCCACCCGCTGTGGACGACTCCGTCCGCGTGGCAGGATGCGAACGCGGGACGACTCATCGCAGCGCCTCCCGCCCGCCACCCTTCCCGCCGTGCACAGACCCCTGCGAAGGATCAGTTGTGAAGTTCCGTGTCGACCGCGACGTGTTCGCAGACGCCGTCGCCTGGGCCGCGCGCAGCCTGCCCGTCCGCCCCAGCGCCCCTGTCCTCGCCGGCCTCCTCATCGAGGCCAGCGACGACGGCCTCGTCCTGTCGACCTTCGACTACGAGACCTCGGCGCGCGCCACCCTCACCGCCGAGGTGCACGACGAGGGCACCGCGCTGGTCAGCGGCCGCCTCCTCGCCGACATCTGCCGCAGCCTTCCCGCCAAGCCGGTCGAGATGGTCATCGACGGCGCCCGCGTCTCCCTCACCTGCGGCTCGGCCCGCTTCAGCCTCCAGACCATGCCGGTCGAGGACTACCCGACCATCCCCGACATGCCCGATGCCACCGGCACCGTCCCCAGCGACGTCTTCGCGCACGCCGTCGCCCAGGCGGTCACCGCGGCCGGCCGTGACGACATGCTGCCGGTGCTCACCGGTGTCCGGGTCGAGATCGACGGCTCGACGATCGCGCTGCTGGCCACCGACCGGTTCCGGCTGTCCCAGCGCGAGCTGGAGTGGAACCCGCGCACCCCGGACGAGTCCGTCGCCGCGCTGGTACCAGCCCGCGTTCTCGGCGACACCGCCAAGTCGCTCACCGCGGGCGGCGAGGTCACCCTCGCGCTGTCGAACACCGGCACCGGGGAGGGGCTGATCGGCTTCGAGGGCGCCGGCCCCGGCGGCATCCGCCGCACCACCACCCGGCTTCTCGACGGCGAGTTCCCGAAGGTCCGCAGCCTGTTCCCCAACGAGAAGCTCACCACCGCGAAGGTCGACAAGGCTGCGCTCATCGAGTCGGTCAAGCGCGTCGCTCTGGTGGCCGAGCGCAACACCGCCGTGCAACTCCACTTCGCCGACGGCGTCCTCACGCTCGACGCCGGATCGGGCGACGAGGCGCAGGCCTCGGAGTCGATCCCCGCGACCATCGACGGCGCCGAGCTCACCACCGGGTTCAACCCGCAGTTCCTCCTCGACGGCCTCTCGGCCATCGACCAGGACGTCGTCGAGCTGGCGTTCACCCAGCCGTCCAAGCCGGTCGTGATCAGCGGCGTCACCGCCGACCAGGGCGACGACGCCGGCATCGACACCGGCTTCCGCTACCTGCTGATGCCGCGGCGCCTCCTGTCCTGACCGCCCCACGGCACCACCCTGACCACCGGACCACTGGCTCAACGGAGGCTCGCATGCACATCGGACTCGTCGGACTCGGCAAGATGGGTGGCAACATGCGCACCCGGATGCGCGATGCCGGGCTCACGGTCGTCGGCTACGACCGCAACCCGGACCTCTCCGACGTCGACAGCCTGGCCGCCCTGGTCGAGGCGCTCCCGGAGGACGAGCCGCGCGTGGTCTGGGTGATGGTGCCGGCCGGTGAGCCGACCCGATCCACGATCGCCGAGCTGCGCAAGCTCCTGCGCGCCGGCGACCTCGTCGTCGACGGCGGCAACTCCAAGTGGACCGACGACCAGCTCAACGCCGCGGCACTGGCCGAGGACGGCGTCGGCTTCGTCGACTGTGGGGTCAGCGGCGGCGTGTGGGGCCTGAAGAACGGCTACGCGCTGATGGCTGGCGGCTCCGACGACGACATCGCCAAGGTGATGCCGGCCTTCGAGGCGCTCAAGCCGGCCGAGGGCGGCTACGTGCACGCGGGCCACAAGCCCGGCGCCGGGCACTTCGCCAAGATGGTCCACAACGGCATCGAGTACGCCATGATGCAGGCCTACGCCGAGGGCTGGGAGCTGCTCGAGACGATCGACCTGGTCGAGAACGTCCCGGCGATCTTCGACTCCTGGCGCACCGGCACCGTCATCCGCTCCTGGCTCCTCGACCTCCTCACCGCGGCCATCGAGGAGGACGAGCACCTCGACGCACTGCGGGGCTACGCCGAGGACTCTGGTGAGGGCCGCTGGACCGTCGAGGCGGCGATCGAGAACGCCGTCCCGGCCAATGTCATCGCGGCCGCCCTGTTCGCCCGGTTCGCCTCCCGCCAGGACGACAGCCCGGCGATGAAGGCGGTCGCGGCGATGCGCAACCAGTTCGGTGGACACGCGGTCCACATCGCCGAGCACGACGCCTGAGCGACATCCCGGCAGTCGGTCCGCTCAGAGCGCGAGCACCAGGCGGACGGCGGCGAAGGCGAGCCAGGCGCCGAGGATCACCTGCACCCAGCGCAGGCGTGCCAGTGTGTTGAGGTTCGGCGGCCGGCGACCCCGCACGCGGGCGAGCACGACCACCGCGACCAGCGCCACGACGGCGAGGACGGCCACGATCCCGAACGGGTGCGCGGCGAAGGCGTCCTCCCAGCGCCCGTGCGCGAGGTAGACCCAGGATCGGGTGAGCCCGCAGCCGGGACAGGGCAGCCCGGTGAGCCGGCGGAACGGGCACAGGATCGGGCCGTCCTCGACGCCGTCGGGTGCGAGGACGAAGGCGAGCGCGAGCGCGCCGAGCCCCCCGATCGCGACGAGCTCGGTGCCGGCGATCGGGGGGCGCGTGGCTCTCTCAGGCGAGCGGACGTCCATTGGCGTCGGGAAGCTTGCGCATCGCGATCAGGACCAGGTCGATGATGGCCCAGATCCCCGCCCCGCCGCAGGTGACGAGCTTGAGGATGCCGAGTCCGGTGTAGCCGAGGTAGAAGCGGTCGACGCCGAAGCCGCCGACGAGCACCGAGAGGAGCAGCGCGGTGAGCCAGTCCTTGTCGGAGTACAGCCCCGGGACCTGCTTGGCGGGGAACCAGTTCGGGTTCTCGCCGGTGCGCACCATCGTGTCGCCCTTGAGGGTGCCGGCGACCGCCATCTGGGCCAGCTGCCCCAGCTCGAGCGGACCCTGCTCACCGCCGAAGGCGGAGATGTAGAACGGTCCGGTGGGGGCGCCGACCTGGCCGTACCCGGCGTTCGGCTGGCCGTACCCGGCATTGGGCTGGCCGTAGGCCGGGGCTCCGGGAGGTCCCTGCTCTCCGCCGTAGGACGGCGGCGGGGGCTGCTGGGGATAGGGGTTCTCGCCCTCGGGTGGCTGCTTTGCCAGCGGGTCTTCGCTCATGTGCGCAGCCTACGGACCGTAGGCTCGGCGCAGGGGCGGACTCGCACGATCCCGGGGGGACACCGGGGTCTCCCTGGACCACTGCCGAGGCCGACCCCGAATCCGGCGACCACACGATCCGAGGAGAAGCGGTGCACGTCTCGCATCTGGCGCTGCACAACTTCCGCTCCTACGAGCTGGTCGACGTGCCGCTCGGCCCGGGGGTGACGGCGTTCGTCGGACGCAACGGACAGGGCAAGACGAACCTGGTCGAGGCGATCGACTACCTCTCGCGGCTCTCCTCGCACCGCGTCTCCAGCGACGCGCCCCTGATCCGGGCGGGAGCACCGCAGGCGGTGGTGCGCGCTGCGGTGGTCAAGGACGGCCGCACCGCGGTGCTCGAGGTGGAGTTGAACCCCGGAAAGTCGAATAGGGGACGAATCAATAAGTCGACATTGCCCCGGGTCCGCGACCTTGTCGGCCTGGTGCGCACCGTCGTCTTCTCGCCCGAGGACCTCACCCTGGTCAAGGGCGACCCGGGCGATCGCCGTCGCTTCCTCGACGACCTCCTGGTGCTGCGTGCCCCACGCCTGGCCGGCACCCTTTCCGACCTGGACCGCGTGCTCAAGCAGCGCGCGTCCCTGCTCAAGACGGCCGGCCACGCCCGCCGCGGCTCCTCCAGCCAGGATGCCGCGTTGTCGACCCTCGACGTGTGGGACGCCCACCTGGCCCGGGTCGGCGCCGAGATCCTCGCCGAGCGCCTCGCGCTGGTGGAGGTCCTGCGGCCCTACGTCGGCGCCGCGTACGCCACCGTCGCGCGCGGGGCGACCCGCGACGACGCCGCGTTGGCCTACCGATCCTCCTTCGACCTGCCCGGGTCGGTGGCGGCCGCGCCGCACCGGCCCGACCGGGGCGACCTCACCGAGGCGCTCCTGGCCGAGCTCGGCCGACGTCGTGGCGACGAGCTCGACCGGGGGGTCTGCCTGGTCGGCCCGCATCGAGACGACCTGCTGCTCTCGCTCGGCCGCGACCCCTCCGACCCCACCAGCCGGCTGCCGGTGAAGGGCTACGCCTCCCACGGCGAGAGCTGGTCGTTCGCGCTGGCCCTGCGCCTGGCCTCCTTCGACCTCTTGCGCGCCGAGGGCGACGACCCGATCCTGATCCTCGATGACGTCTTCGCCGAGCTCGACGCCGAGCGCCGCGCGCAGCTGGCCGCACTGGTCGCCGACGCCGAGCAGGTGCTGGTCACCGCGGCGGTGGCCGACGACGTCCCGGAGGCGTTGCGCGGCGCGCGCTATCTCGTCGGCGGCGGGGAGGTGACCCGTGCCCCCGACCCCGAGTCCGTCTGAGGACGGCACCGCGCCCGAGCAGCCGCGCGTGGACGACGGCCTCGACCTGGCCCGCCAGGTCACTCGCGCGGCCGCGAGCAGCGGCTCACCGGCCGCGCGGCGCCGGCGCCGTCGGCCGACGCCGACCGGCACCCCCCTGCCCGACGACGTCCGCAGTGCCCATCCCGATCGCCGCCGGGGTGCGATCTCGGGTGCTCATCCCGACGAGCGGGACCCGCAGCTGTTGGAGAGCGAGGTCGCCAGGCTGGTGGGACGCGGCGGCTGGGACCTGCCGCTGCGGATGCGCGGCGTCTTCGCCCGGTGGCCCGAGCTGGTCGGCGACGACGTCGCCGGCCACTGCACGCCGGAGTCGTTCGTCGACGGCGTCCTGGTGGTCCGCACCGACTCCACCGCCTGGGCCACCCAGCTGACCCTGCTCACCCCCACGATCCTCGGCCGCCTCAACGCCGATCTCGGCTCCGGCACCGTCCGGGTGCTCGAGGTCCGCGGCCCGCACCTGCCCACGTGGAAGAAGGGACGCCGCTCGACCCGCGACGGCCGCGGCCCGCGCGACACCTACGGCTGAGACTCGCAGCTCAGCGCCGAGGCGGCACCGGGTCCAGCGTGGCGGCGCCGGCACCGCACCGCCGCAGACGTCGCACGATCAGCCATCCACCGCGAGCCAGGCCGTGTCCCGACAGCGCCTGGAGGCCGTAGCGCGAGCACGACGGCGTCATCCGGCACACCGGCTCGGCGCGCGGCTGGGAGATGGTGAGCTGGTAGGAGCGGACCAGTCGCGCCGCGGCCCGGCCACCGACTCCGGCCGGCCGAGCGACGTACGGGTCGACGCCGGCGGTCCCGAAGGCACCGAGGAGCAGTCGGAACAGCAGCAGCGGGGAGATCAGGAAGGGGCTGCAGTCGCAGTCGACGCAGTCACTGCAGTCGGGGCCGTCGCACCCTCCCTTGCCCTTGCGGCGCCGCTCGGCGCGCCAGTTCCGAAAGCGTTGGTAGGGAGTGGCCACGCATCTTCTCCTCAGTGGTCGATGCCGGCTCGTCGGTGCCGGCTGGCACAGATCATGCACCGCGCACGGGCCACCCACACCTCGAATGCGCGATCACCCGCCAGACCGGCCCCAGGGCCGTCCTGAGAGCGTCGATGCCGTACCCGCCCTAGGCGACCCCCCTGCGCGTCGCTCCACGACCGGTTCTTGCAACGCCTGGGAGGCGTCTCGGGACCGTTCGCCCCCACCTGCGGGGTGGGTCACGTGAAATGCGGCCCGCAGGGCGGTAATATGGACGTCGAGGTCGCCGGCTCGTAGGTCCGCCCCCGCGGATCCGCGTTCCGCGACCTTCGTCATGCCTCAGGCGCGATGCCTGTCGTCCCTGGCTGATGCCATTGTGCTCCCCCATCGGAGAGGTCCGCGAGTGTCCGAGCAGTCTGTCCCTGAAGAAGTTCCTACCGGCTCCGCCGACAGCCCCGACAGCCCTGACAGCACGGACACGATCTCCCCCACGATCAGCAGCACCGCCGTCGAGGGCGAGTACGGCGCGGAGTCGATCCAGGTGCTTGAGGGTCTCGAGGCCGTCCGCAAGCGCCCGGGCATGTACATCGGCTCCACCGGCGAGCGCGGCCTGCACCACCTGATCTGGGAGATCGTCGACAACGCCGTCGACGAGGCGCTGGCCGGGCACTGCGACCGGATCCAGGTCACCTTGAACGCCGACGGCTCGATCAGCGTCGCCGACAACGGTCGCGGCATCCCCACCGACACCGCCCCCGGCAAGGACCTTCCCGCGGCCACCCTCGCGCTCACCGTCCTGCACGCCGGCGGCAAGTTCGGCGGCGGCGGCTACAAGGTCTCCGGTGGTCTGCACGGCGTCGGCTCCTCGGTGGTCAACGCGCTGTCCGACAGGCTGCGGCTGGAGATCAAGAACCGCGGCTACGTGTGGGAGCAGGAGTTCAGCCTCGGCGAGCCCGACTACCCGCTGCGCCAGGTCCGCGAGCTCGCCGCCGACGAGGGCACCGGCACCACCGTCACCTGGTCGGCCTCCCCCGACATCTTCGAGACCACCGACTACAACCTGGAGACCATCGCCACCCGCTTCCGCGAGATGGCCTTCCTCAACAAGGGCCTGCGCATCGAGCTGCTCGACGCGCGCCCCCAGGCCGAGGAGCTGGCCGAGGCGGTGGCCGACGGCACCGCTGAGGAGACCGAGGGCGTCGTCGACGCCGCCTCGGCGATCCACGCCACCGACGTCGCCGGCCACAAGGCGCTGGAGCAGGTGTTCTGCTACGAGCGTGGCCTGGCCGACTACGTCGACTTCCTCAACCGCCGCAAGACCCCGGTGAGCTCGATCATCGCCGCCGAGGCCGAGACCGGCGACGCCGCGCCCAACCCGATGAGCCTCGAGTTGGCGATGCAGTGGCAGTCGACGTCCTACAACGAGTCGGTCCACACCTTCGCCAACACGATCAACACCCCCGAGGGCGGCACCCACGAGGAGGGCTTCCGCGCCGCGCTCACCTCGCTGGTCAACCGGTGGGGCGAGGAGTGGGGGCTGATCAAGAAGAAGGAGGAGCGGCTCACCGGCGACGACATCCGCGAGGGCCTGACCGCCATCATCAGCCTGAAGATCTCCAACCCGCAGTTCGAGGGCCAGACCAAGGCCAAGCTCGGCAACACCGAGGCCAAGGGCTTCGTGCAATCGGTGGTCAACGACCAGCTCGGCGCGTGGCTGGAGCAGAACCCCAGCGAGGGCAAGGACGTCATCCGCAAGGCCCAGGCCGCGGCGACGGCGCGGATCGCAGCCCGCAAGGCCCGCGACCTGGCCCGCGACCGCAAGGGCCTGCTCGGCAAGAGCGGCCTGCCCGGCAAGCTCTCGGACTGCCAGTCCAACCGTCCCGAGGAGTGCGAGGTCTTCATCGTCGAGGGCGACTCCGCCGGCGGCTCGGCGCGGCAGGGCCGCGACCCGCGCATCCAGGCGATCCTCCCGATCCGCGGCAAGATCCTCAACGTCGAGAAGGCCCGCATCGACAAGGTGCTCGGCAACGCCGAGGTGCAGACCATCATCTCCGCGCTCGGCACCGGCATCCAGGAGGAGTTCGACCTGGCCAAGCTGCGCTACCACAAGGTCGTGCTGATGGCCGACGCCGATGTCGACGGCCACCACATCAACACCCTGCTCCTCACCTTGCTGTTCCGGTTCATGCGGCCCCTCATCGAGCACGGCCACGTCTACATGGCCCAGCCGCCGCTGTACCGGCTGCGCTGGAACAAGCCGGCCGAGCACCAGTTCGTCTACTCCGACGCCGAGCGCGACGCCCTGCTGCGCGACGGCCTCGAGGAGGGCAAGAAGCTCCCCAAGGACAACCCGGTGCAGCGCTACAAGGGTCTGGGCGAGATGAACGCCAAGGAGCTGTGGGAGACCACCATGGACCCCGAGCAGCGGCTGATGCTCCAGGTCACCCTCGACGACGCCGCCCACGCCGACGAGATCTTCTCCATCCTCATGGGCGAGGACGTCGAGCAGCGCCGCTCGTTCATCCAGCGCAACGCCAAGGACGTTCGATTCCTCGATATCTAGCTCTCTACCACCTGCCCTAGATATCCCTAGAACCATTCAGAGAGACCAATCGTGACTGAGACTCCCACCGACGGCGGCGGCCGGATCGAGCCCGTCGAGCTCCAGACCTCGATGCAGCGCGCCTACATCGACTACGCGATGGCGGTCATCGTGGGCCGCGCGCTTCCCGACGTCCGCGACGGACTCAAGCCGGTGCACCGCCGGGTGCTCTACGCCATGTTCGACGGCGGCTACCGCCCCGACCGCGGCTTCTCCAAGTGCTCGCGCGTGGTCGGCGACGTCATGGGTCAGTACCACCCGCACGGCGACTCCGCGATCTACGACACCCTGGTCCGGCTCGCGCAGCCGTGGGTGATGCGCGCCCCGCTGGTGCACGGCCAGGGCAACTTCGGCTCGCCGGGCAACGACTCCGCCGCCGCCATGCGGTACACCGAGTGCCGGATGGCGCCGCTGGCGCTGGAGATGGTCCGCGACATCGACGAGGAGACCGTCGACTTCCAGCCCAACTATGACGGCCGCTCGCAGGAGCCGGTCGTGCTGCCGGCCCGGTTCCCGAACCTGCTGGTCAACGGCTCGGCCGGGATCGCGGTCGGCATGGCCACCAGCATCCCGCCGCACAACCTGCGTGAAGTCGCCGAGGGCGCCATCTGGTGCCTCGAGCACCCCGACGCCTCCCGCGAGGAGCTCCAGGACGCGCTCATCGAGCGGATCAAGGGTCCCGACTTCCCCAACGGCGCCCTGATCGTGGGCCGCACCGGCATCGAGACCGCCTACCGCACCGGCCGCGGCTCGATCACCCAGCGCGCGGTCATCGAGGTCGACGAGGACAACCGCGGGCGCACCTGCCTGGTCATCACCGAGCTGCCCTACATGGTCAACCCGGACAACCTCGCACTGAAGATCGCCGAGCTCGCCGACTCCGGCAAGGTGCAGGGCATCGCCGACGTGCGCGACGACACCTCCGACCGCACCGGGCAGCGCCTCGTCGTCGTGCTCAAGCGCGACGGCGTGGCACGGGTCGTGCTGAACAACCTGCTCAAGCACACCGAGCTGCAGACCAACTTCAGTGCCAACATGCTGGCCCTGGTCGACGGAGTCCCGCGCACGCTCTCGATCGACCAGTTCATCAGCAACTGGGTCGAGCACCAGGTCGACGTCATCCGCCGGCGCACCGAGTTCCGCCTCAAGCGGGCCGAAGAGCGCGCCCACATCCTGCGCGGCCTGGTCAAGGCGCTCGACATGCTCGACGAGGTGATTGCGCTGATCCGGCGCTCGCCGGAGGTCGACGACGCCCGCCAGGGCCTGATCGAGCTGCTCGAGATCGACGAGCTCCAGGCGAACGCGATCCTCGACATGCAGCTGCGCCGGCTCGCGGCGCTGGAGCGGCAGAAGATCATCGACCAGCTCGCCGAGATCGAGCGCGAGATCGCCGACCTGAAGGACATCCTCGCCAACGTCGCCCGCCAGCGCGCGATCGTCGTCGAGGAGCTCGGCGAGATCGTGGAGAAGTACGGCGACGAGCGCCGCACCCAGATCATCGCCGCCGACGGCGACCTGTCGATGGAGGACCTCATCCCCGATGAGGACCTGGTCGTCTCGATCACCCGCGGCGGCTACGCCAAGCGCACCCGCGCCGACCAGTACCGCAGCCAACGGCGCGGCGGCAAGGGCGTGCGGGGTGCCTCGCTGCGCGGCGACGACGTCGTGGAGCACTTCATCGCCACCACCAACCACCACTGGCTGCTGTTCTTCACCACCGCCGGCCGGGTCTACCGCACCAAGGCCTACAACCTGCCCGAGGCCTCGCGCGACGCCAAGGGCGGCCACGTCGCCGGGCTGCTGAGCTTCCAGCCCGACGAGGGGATCGCCCAGGTGCTCGCGATCCGCGACTACGAGCAGATGCCCTACCTGGTGCTCGCCACCCGCAACGGCCTGGTGAAGAAGACCCGCCTGGGCGACTACAACTCCCCGCGCCAAGCCGGCGTCATCGCGATCAACTTCCGCGAGGACGACGACGAGCTGATCGGCGCCGAGCTGGTCTCGGCCGACGACGAGATCCTGCTGGTCTCCCGGCGCGGCCAGGCGGTCCGGTTCAAAGCAGACGACGGCCAGCTGCGGCCGATGGGCCGGGCGACGTCCGGCGTCACCGGGATGGCCACCGCCGAGGACGACTCGGTGCTCTCGATGTCGGTCATCCGCGCCGCTCAGGCGGCGGCCGAGGACGCCGAGGAGACCGACGACGTCCAGATCCAGTACGTCTTCACCATGACCGACGGCGGCTACGCCAAGCGCTCGCGGATCAACGAGTACCGCCTGACCAACCGCGGCACCAAGGGGGTGCGCGCGATGACGCTCACCAACGAGGACCGCGGCGGCCTGGTCGGAGCGTTCATCGTCGAGGACGGCGACGAGGTGCTCTCGATCACCCAGACCGGCCAGGTCGTGCGCAGCCCGATCAACGCCGACTTCCGGCCCACCGGCCGCTCGACCCAGGGCGTCAAGTTCGTCACGCCGAAGAAGGGCGACGCCGTCGCCGTCGTCGCGCGCTCGATCGAGGCGAAGGTGGAGGAGCTGGCCGACGAGGCGGCCGCCGAATCGGGTTCGGAGGAGGGTGTCGTTGAGGTCGAGGTTTCCGCGGATGTGGTAGCGGATGACACAATCGATCCTCAGGCGTCCGACCAGGGCGTTGTACCCGAGGGTGAGGACGAAGGTTGATGAGTGACCGGCAGGCACCGACGACTCCCCCGCCGAAGTCGCCTCCGAAGTCGCAGTCGAAGTCTCAGCAGCGGCCCAGCCAGCGCAAGCCCGGCAGCTCCGGCGGTTCGACCGGCTCCACCAAGCCACCCTCGACCCCGCCCAGCGGGAGCGCGCCGGTGAGCTCGGGGGCGAACCGTCCCTCCGGCTCGAGCACCCAGCCGCCGAAGCCGCCGAAGGCCCCGAAGACGCAGAAGACCCAGCGGTCGACGCCGGCGCCGGCCCTGGCGAAGCAGCCCACGCAGTCTTCGGGCACCGCCCCCGCGGCCCCGGCCACTCCGCCGCCCGCTGCGGGCGATCCGGGCGACACCGCGGTCCGCCCCGGGTTCGCCGACCGGATCGCGGCGCGGTTCTCCGGCAGCGACCGTCGCACCGACGGCGCCGACTCCACCTCGCCGGCCGCGGCCCCCGCGGTCGCCCCCGCCGCGGCCGCAGCTGCGGCGCCGTCGTCCACGCCGAAGCCGAAGCCGCGCGGACCCCGCCGGGCCCGGCTGCGCCTGACCCGCATCGACCCCTGGTCGGTGATGAAGACCGCCTTCCTGCTCTCGATCGCCTTCGGCATCGTCACCGTGGTGGCCGTGGCCGTGATCTGGGAGGTGATCGGCGCCGCCGGCGTGTGGGGCTCGATCAACGACACGGTCAAGGAGGTCATCAACGAGCCCGGCACCAAGGACTTCGACATCCAGGACTACGTCGGCACCAACCGGGTCCTGGGCTTCACGATGCTGGTGGCCGCCGTCGACGTCATCCTGATCACCGCGATCGCCACCCTCGGCGCCTTCCTCTACAACCTCTCCGCGGCCCTGCTCGGCGGCGTCGAGGTCACCCTCGCCGAGGACAACTGACCCCCACCACCCGGATTGGGACCCCGCCCGCGCGGTGGGGTAACGTTCCCCCGCCTGCTCATGCGGGCGGTTCGGGCCTATAGCTCAGACGGTTAGAGCGCTTCCCTGATAAGGAAGAGGTCACAGGTTCAAGTCCTGTTAGGCCCACACCCACCCTCGCCTCAACGGACCCAGGGAGATGCGATGAAGAAGATCCTGCTGCTCGCGCTCGCCGCCGCCGGCGCCGTCCTCGTCCGCAAGAAGATGACCGCCGCCCGCGACGAGCAGACCCTCTGGGCCGAAGCCACCGACAACGTCCGCGCCGTCGACTGACCAGCCCAGCGGCCCCGCGCCGCACCCAGGGGCCTTGGCGCAATTGGTAGCGCACCTGCTTTGCAAGCAGGGGGTTAGGGGTTCGAGTCCCCTAGGCTCCACACACTGAATTCGCATCAGCGTGCGGTTTCTTTCATTTCAAGAGTGCTCTGGTTTGGTTCGAGATCGGGCGCTAGGGGGACTGTGGGGGGAAGCGACGCCCGATGGCATCAGTTGTCGATGTCGATGAGCGCGGTGAGACCGTCGCTGTCCAGGCGAAGTCCGGGGTCTGCGACTCCGTCCTGCAGGTGCACACCTTCCTCTGCTAGCAGGTCGGCAGGAATCCGGGTGTCGTCCGGGTCGGACCAGGCGAACCCGGATGCGACTCGTCCGTCATGCGTCAGTACCCGCCATGGATGCGAGCACTGCTGACAGCGCGTGATGTGCGTTCCGAGTGGTTGGGGTGCGGTACCGATTGCATCAGCAAGCTCGCTGTATGACGTCCATGACCCAGCTGGAAGGGCGGCCAGAATTTCATGGAGGCGTGACCAGTCGAACCCGCTCGGGCGGTCGGATTTGCCACCACGGAACTGAGCCCTGACGTCGGCAAGACGGCGACCATCGTCGAGGTGCCAGAACACCCAGCCGTTGGCGGCCTTGCCGCCCTTGGCATGGTAGCCGGCGCTCGACGGGCTCGCGTAAACCTTGTCCCCGATAGCGATGCGCCCGTCTGCGAGGACGATCGCCTCGGTTCCGGCCCACTTGCCCGGCCGCGACAGGAGCGCGGTCCCAGGCTCCAGGAGACCGGCCGCGACGAGGTGCTTGACCTCGACCCACGCGTTCTCCTTGGTGGACGAGTCGCTGATGGAGCCCGTGTGACCGTCGGGCACGGGCCACACCTGAAGGATCAGGTCGGTGAGCAGCGTCGTTCGCGCGTCGATCGAAGATTCGTCCCAGGATTCGCGATCGGTGAAGTAGCGATTGAGGAGCATGACGTCATTGGCGACGATCTTCTCCCGCTTGGTGGGCCAGGCGCCGTTCGAGACGTTGGCGTTGAGGCTGGTGGTGAGCAGTGTGAGGTTGCCGAGTCGATGGACGTGTTCGCCGCGCGCCAGCTCGGCCTCGAGGCCGTCGACGGGCCAGTTGGTCTCCCACTTCTGGGGGAGCACGTGCTCGATGGGGTAGCCGAGCCGTGCAACCTGGGGGTAGTCGTGCTTCGCGCGGAGGTGATCCTCGACGGCCTCCAGGTAGAGGCGCATCCGCCCGCGTGGGTAGCGACGGTAGGACTGCTCGGTGACGAGATGCGCGCGGACCTCGTCGTCCCCGGGCCAGTAGTTGGAGGCAACGTTGAGGCGGCTGAGATGGTGCTCGACGCTGTCCGCGAGGTCGGCCGGATCGCTCGTGCGGTAGATCTTGATGATCTCAGCGACGATGCGGCCGAGGTCCGCGGACGTGAGTCGAAGGATCTGGCGACGCACCATCCAGGACTCCAGCATCGACAGGACCCGATCGGCGACATCGGCCGGGATCCCGAGTGCGGGGTCGTAGAGCCAGATGATCGCGGGCTTGAGCAACTCGACCCCGCCGGCAGTCATTCGGTAGAACGCCATCTCCGGGCGAGTGAGGATCCGCGAGCTCTCGGTGGCGTGCTCGGTCCATGAGCGGTAGAGCTCGGCCTGTGCCTTGATGGCGAGGAGGAGCTCGGCCATTTTGGTGTTGGCTTCGTGGTCGACGTACGTCTTGAAGCGGATGAAGGTCTGCCGGGGACTGACCTCCTCGCCGAGCTGGCTTACCAACCATTGACTAAGGAAGAGCGAGCTGCGGCTCATCGAGACGCGGCCGACGCTGACTTCCTTCTCCCAGAACTTCGACTCGAAGGGCCAATCCTCGGCATAGGCACGGTGGGTGTCGGCGCCCTCCGCGTCGAGACGCTGGAAAACGAAGTTCTTGATGAGGTCAGCCGCGGTCAGCGGTGTGCCGCGGGCGTTGAGCGTCTCGAAGATCTCCTGTGAGTTCTCCTGAGCCAGTAGGTCGATCACGACGAGCTGCAGCCCCTGGCTCACGGCCTGGGCAAGCGCATCGGCTCGGTCGCGGGCGTCCTCGGCAGCTCCGAGCCAATCATCCACGCGAGCCGCGAAGAACTCGTGGGCGCGGGTGATCCGGGAGCCGGCGTGGTTCAGCGCTTCGTAGGTGACTGGCGCCTCGGCGTTCATCACCTCGCGGAAGGCCTGGCCGTCCTGGTTGGTGTGCGACAACTTGAGGCTGGCCTCGACGACCCCGCCGTAGGCGCGGTTGTGGGTCAGGTCGTTGAGCTGGTCGGCGAGTCCGTCGAACTCGCGCGCCTCGAACGTCGCGGCCGCGGCATCGACGAACAGTTGGAGCGTGGTGAGCCGCTGCTGCCCGTCGATGACGTTCTTGGACGGCACGGCGCCCTGCTGCCCGTCGATCGCCTGGAGGACCACCGCGCCGAGGAAGTGGGTCGGCTGGCTGTAGGGATCACGTATCCGAATCTCAGCCAGCCGAGCGATGTCCTGCCACAGCGGCATCCACTGCTCTGCCTCGTCCCAGACATAGGGCCGCTGGAAAAGCGGCACCACGAGGTGCTGGGGGAGGTAGAACACGGCCTGCGGCGTGAGCACATCGGTCTTCACGTGCTGCACGCTAGCGCTGGACTCAGACGGATCCGAGAGGTTCTGCCGGTTCTATCTGGTAGAGCGGGTCGTCTCGATAGCCACGGTGGCCGTGGATGATCTGTTGGATCCGGCAACGGCAGGTGTCCATCGCGTCGCCGGCTAAGCGCACCACATGGAAGGGGTCCATGACCGCGACCGCGTCGGGGAGTTCTTCGGCGGCGGCGGTCTTGAAGCCGGTGAACCCGTCCATCCAAGCTTTGAACGCGCTCTTGGAGCGGCCCTCGACCATGTCCAGTAGTCGTGCGGGCCCATTCCCTGCACGGATTGCGGTGAGGTCGATGATCACGGTGACGTACTTGTCGCCCTTGCGCGTGTGGCGCCACGGCTCCGTCGCGGGCGCAGGCCAGGGCAGCCGTCACCGGTGCTGCAGATCATGGCGACGGCCGGGGCCACGTACCGGGCGAGGGGAGCATCGTGCTCGAGCATGAGGTCGGCGGACCCGCCATCGACGACGGCAGCAACGTCGTCGGTGGTGATTGCCTCCTGGGGAAGGCAAGGCCTTGGTGGCCCAGAGCGGCGTGCTGGAGTACGTCGGTGACCGGCCGTTCGCCTGGCTGGAGGACGGCCCCACCCGAGACGGCCGACCACCTGATCGCCGGCCACGACTTCCTCGTCGTCCGCACGGCCGCGGCGCGGGGAGGGGACCACCAACTTGACGCGCTGGAGGCGTCGGTGCGCCGGTGACGTGACCGTCGCCTGCACTACGTTTAGCTGGCGTGGAACGCGATGCGCCTGGTCTGTTCGATATGGAAGCCGCCGTGCCGGCTGCGGTTCGCAAGCCCTCTATTCGCGGGAGAAGCCGCGAGACCTGGTCGATGACGACGACCGCGACCATTACGGTCCACGATCGCCAGGCTGTCCGGGCCGCCTTCACGAAGTCGGCTGAATCGGCGTACACGCTCGCGGTCCTGGACGAGCCCGGCCCCGACGAGACGAAGGAACTCACTGTGATCGGGCAGGTCGCCTGGCTGGTGTCGCCCACGTAAGGCCTGGACGCCGCAGTCGAGGCCGGAGCCTTCCGCGTCGATTCCGTCGGGGTAGAGGTTCTCGACGATCAAGAGGATCGGGGCATGCTGCGCTGGGAGGTCACTGTGAAGCTGCGAGAGGCGGATGGTCTGCGTCGCCTTGCCCTCGAAGCTCGCCCTGACGACGCCCGGCAGATCGCGCAGAGCCTCGCTGGGGCGTGGCAGCGGGCGGTCGATCCGTTTGCGCCGATCCGCGTAGTTCCGGGGGTCGACTTTCAGCCCGGCACCGTGGATGTCATGCATGTCCCTGCGCGTGCCCGGCGCGATGCCTGACTGCGATCGCAGTCAGCTCACCCGCGCGAACCGGATCGGCCCGCCAGGCGAGAGCGTCGCGGGACGACGCAGGCTGTCCGCCCCGTAGTCGATCGAGCCGTCCGTAGCGACGACCACCAGATCGCCCTCGGGGGTCCATGAGGGGTAGCGGCCGTACTTGACGGCGCGGGCGCGGCCGCCGGCGGCGGGCACGGTGTAGATGGAGGTGCCGTCGGAGTAGGCGATCTGCTTGCCGTCGGGCGACCAGGCGGGGGAGAACGGGGCGGTGCTCGCACCCGGAGGGGTGCCGATGAGTCCGCGGAGGCCGGTGCCGTCGGCGCGGATCACCCACAGCTCCTGCTCGGGCGTGTCCCAGCGGCGGAAGACGATCTGGCGGCCGTCGGGGGACCAGTCGAGCTCGAAGGCGTCGACCGAGCTGATGGTCTTCGCGGCGCCCGAGCCGTCGGTCGGGAGGATGTGGATCCCGCCGGTGTTGTTGCTGTAGACGACGCGCGAGCCGTCGGGGGAGATCGCCAGGAAGTTGACCGAGCCGACGGTGACCTTGCTGATCGTCCTGAGGTTCTTTCCGTTCGCGTCCACGGTCATGACCTGCCCCCGGTAGTCGCCGTCGGTGGCCGCGTAGGCGATCAGCCGGCCGTCGGCGGTGACGTCGGGTGAGTTGCCCTTGCCCACGGTGAGGTGCTTCCCGTCCGGCTGCACGACCACGATGGCGCCCGAGTTGAGGTAGTCGCCCGCGCCGAGACGCTGGTAGACGATCCGGTCCTCGCTGGTCTTGCCGTCGCCCACCCGCAGCGTGACGGTCTGCCCGCTGGTGACCACCGATCCCGCGGACGGCGAGACCGACAGCACGGTGCCCTTCTGAGCGGCCACGCTGGCCTGCTGGACCTCGACGACGTCGATGCCGTGGCCCTCGAGCTCGGCGGCGACGTCGCTGGCCGGCTGCCCGGCGTAGTCGCCGATCGTGAACTCCTCGGGTGGCGCCTCCTCGCCCTGGTCGGGCTCGGGGTCCTCGCCGGCGCTCTCGTCCGGCTCGGGGTCGGTGCTCGTCTCGGGGTCGCCGGGTGCCGCCGAGGCGGGCTTTCCGCGCCAGTCGAAGGGATCAAGGACGACGCCGAGACCGAGTCCGAGCAGCAGGACGAGCGCGGCGACGAGCGGCAGCGCGAGCCGACGTCGTGAGCGGGGCTCGGCAGGCGCGGCGGACGCGGCGAGGCGGGGCGCCCGCAGCGCCGCACCGGCGTCGACCCCCGGCGGACTGGTCGGGGCCTGAGGGGAGTTCTGCACCGGAGGGGCTGCGAAGGTCGGCGCAGCCCAGGGCGCGCCGGGTTGCTCGGTCCGGCGCGACCACGGCGACCGCTCGCTGGGGATCACCGTCGCCTGCGCGAGGACGGCGGCCGCGCTGCCTCCCGTGGCCGTGCGCTCGGCGTTCTCACGCACCATCGTCAGCAGGGAGCGACTACTCGGCCGGCGGGCCGGATCCTTGGCCATCGCCAGCTCCACGATGCGACGCAGCCCGGGCGGCAACGGAGCGAGATCGGGCGCTTCGTAGAGGATCCGGCGCGCCGTCGTCACGGTGTCGGTCAGCGGGCCGAACGGCGGCTCGCCACTGGCGGCGTAGGCGATCAGCCCGCCCCAGGCGAAGACGTCGGCGGCGGCGTCGGTGGCCTCGCCGTTGATCTGCTCGGGCGCCATGTACGCCGGAGTGCCCACCAGCTCGCCGGTCTTTGTCAGCGTGGTCGCGTTCGCGGCGCGGGCGACACCGAAGTCGATGACGCGGGGACCGACGGCCGAGAGCAGGACGTTGCTCGGCTTGAGGTCGCGATGCACCACCCCGGCGTCGTGGATCGCGGTGAGAGCCGCCGCGATTCCGACCGCGACCCGGTCGAGCTCATCAGCCTTCAGCCGGCCGCGACGATCGACGGTGTCACCCAGCGTCGGCCCCTCGACGTACTCGGTGACCAGGTACGGCGACGGCCCGTCCAGCGAGGCATCCAGCACCGCCGCGGTGCAGAAACGCGGCACCCGGCGGGCGGCGTCGGCCTCGCTGGCGAACCGTGCTCGGAACTCGGGGTCGTTGGCCCAGCCGTGGTGAATGACCTTCACCGCGACCGGCATGATCGAGTCGGCCTTCATCGCCAGATACACGATGCCCATCCCGCCGACGCCGAGCCGGCCCTGCAGGTGGTACGGACCGATCGTCTTCGGGTCCCCCGGCTCCAGCGGAGCGACGTCGTCGAGCATCGTGCGGCCTTTCGTTCCCCCGACGCGACACCCCGCTGTGTCCGTCTCCGAGTGCTGCTCCGATCGTAGGTTCCGGGTCAGGCACCGTGGGTGTGACGGCGTGCCTGCCTGAACGGTTCCGCCAGATCGCGGATCGATGAGCGCTCAGCGGCGAAAGGTGAAGGATTCACAGTGCGGCGCGGTGACCTGACCTCGAATCTTGTTCGCATCCGGGGCGCCGAGCGGCACGCGAAAGCCGACCATTGCGTATCCGTCCGGGCGGCGTAGCCAATCGTCCGGCTTGAATATGACGACGTCGCCGCTGACCCTGGCTGTCAGCCGATAGCTCCCGGACTTCACCTCCGGGCTCCGTTTGGTAGGGCCGAAGAAGACGGTGGCATCGACTCCTGATCGACCGGGGGCCGGAGGGTCGACAACCAAGCGTGCGCGGGTGAGAGACGTACATCGGTAAGTGCCTCGCCACGTACCCGCGAGAGCGGTGCCCGCTGAGGCGGCGCCTCCGGACGGCTCGGTCGCGTCCTGCCCGACTGTGGGGGTCATGACCTTCGCGACGGCATCTGCCGCAACCTGCGCGATCGGACCCCCGGCGAAGATCAGCCCCAGCGCGACGACGAGGCCACCGATAAGTCTGATGAGCCCTGGGCGGCCGTTGTGGGCGCGCTTGGGTGGCGGCGCCGAACGCGGTCTGGCTCGCCCGGGCGTGGTCGATGTGGTGAGCGGCTTCGCACGGTTCGGTGAACGTACATCGTGGCCGGGCGCAGATCCGGTCCTTCGGTGGCTACGACCGGCCGAGTGCGTTGCGGCGGTCAGCTCGACACTGATCCGATGTCGAGCCTCCGCGCTCAGGACTGCAGGTCGAGTGAGAAGCAGCTCGACGAGATTGGTGGTCGAGCAGATGAGGACGCCGCAACTCTGACCCGATATCGGATCGGGGCGGACGAAGCACAGCACAGGATGAACAGCCGCTGGGTGCAGCGTCGCGGTAAGCGCGGACACGGCGACAGCGGCGTCTGCTGCTCCTGCGACCGCCGGTTCTCGCGCGCGACCGTTCTGGCGCAACATTCCGTCGCGAACGGTGACCGTGCCGGACCAGTTCTTGGAGTCGATCACGAAGACTCCCGGCGGACCGATCACCACATGGTCGATGTTCGCGTGCGGCCTACCGGGCCAGCGCAGATCGTGAAGGACCGCCCAGTCCTCGGCGGGAAGGGTGTCCAGCTCCGAGGCCGTCTCGAGCTCGCCCTCGGCGCCCAGCTCCCAGCGTTCGGCCGAGCGCATCAGACGCTCTGCCTTCTCGCGTTGGCGGCGTGCGACCTCACCGGCCGATCGGCCGGCGGGGGCGAACCTGTCGGACATCGTTTCCTCCTCGCGTCGAAGGTTAGGTCGCCGATCGCGGACCCGTGGGGCAGTTGGCGAAGTTGACCCCATTGCGCCGAATCGCCTGGCAAGCTCGGCTTCGTGGAGGACGGGCTGTACGAATCGCTGCTCACCAACGAGCTGGCCCAGCGCCTGGCCTTCCTCGTCGATCGGGCGGCCAGCACGGCCCCGATCGAGGCGGCCGAGCAACCTCACGTCCTGGCGCGGCATATCGCCGAGATCGTGCGTCAGCGCCTGGAGGCGATCGGGGACGAGGCCGCGCGCATCGCGGTCGTCAACTCCGTCCTGGACGCGATCGAGCCCGACGAGCAGGTCGCTCCTCCGCCGCGGCAACTGCTCTCCATCGTCGACAGCGCGACTCTGGGTCAGGCAGACCGGCTCGGTGCGCGGCCTCGTACACCGCTGTCCGAGGCCGCGCTGCTGACCAATGCCCGCGACGAGCCGTCGCTGGCCGCCGAGCTCAAGGCGGAGCTGCGATCGGCCGACTCGGTCGACCTGCTGTGCGCCTTCGTGAAGTGGTACGGCGTTCGGTTGCTCGAGGACGAACTCCGATCGCTCATCCGGTTTGGCGTGCCGCTCCGGGTGGTCACGACGACCTATCTGGGATCGACGGAGCGGCGGGCGCTGGACCGGATGGTCCGGGAGTTCGGTGCCGAGGTTCGGATTCAGTACGACGCCCAGCGCACCCGACTCCACGCGAAGGCGTGGCTCTTTCGGCGCAACACCGGGTTCGACACCGCCTATGTGGGCTCGTCGAACCTGTCGCACGCGGCACTGGTGGAGGGTCTGGAGTGGAACGTGCGGCTCGCGAGCGTCGCGAACCCGAGCCTGATGCAGAAGTTCGAGGCCACGTTCGACTCCTACTGGAACGATCCGAGCTTCGAGCGCTACGACCCCGAACTGGACCGCGACCGACTCGATGACGCGCTGGCGGAAGCCTCGGGCAGAACCGAGCATCACCGCGTCACCATCAGCCTGTCCGGACTCGAGGTCCGCCCGTTCCCGTACCAGCAGGAGATGCTGGAGGCGATCGACGCCGAGCGCACCGTCCATGACCGCCACCGCAATCTCGTCGTGGCCGCTACTGGAACCGGAAAGACGGTGATTGCGGCCCTCGACTACCGCAATCTGACCGAGCTGGCCGGCGGCGAACGGCCCTCACTGCTGTTCGTCGCCCACCGTCGCGAGATCCTGCAGCAGTCGCTGCGCACCTATCGCGAGGTCCTCGCGGACGCGAACTTCGGTGAGCTGTACGTCGACGGCGCCCGGCCGGAGCGATGGCAACACGTTTTCGCGAGCGTCCAGTCGTTGACGTCCTACGGTGTCACCGACATCCCCGCCGACCACTTCGACGTCGTCGTGATCGACGAGTTCCATCACGCCGCCGCGCGCACCTATCGGCGGATCCTCGACCACTTCGCTCCCCGTGAACTGCTCGGGCTGACGGCGACCCCCGAGCGGGCCGACGGGACCGACGTGCGCGAGTTCTTCGGCGGACGCACCGCGGCCGAGCTGCGCTTGTGGGATGCCCTCGGCGCCGATCTGCTCTGTCCCTTCCACTACTTCGCGGTCGCCGACAACACCGACCTGCGCGGGCTGACCTGGTCACGTGGACGGTACGACGACCTTGAGCTGTCGAACCTCTACACCGGAAACCGGGCGCGTGCCGAGATCGTCCTGCGCGAGCTTGGCGACAAGATCCTCGATGTCGCAGCGATGCGGGCGCTTGGATTCTGTGTCGGGGTGGCGCACGCGGAGTTCATGGCGGCGACTTTCAACGAGGCCGGCATTCCGGCCAAGGCCATTACGGGGGAGACGCCCAGCAACGAACGACAGCAGGCGCTGGCCGATCTGCGGTCGCGAGAGTTGAACGTCCTGTTCTCGGCCGACGTGTTCAACGAGGGACTCGACATCCCCGACGTCGACACCGTGCTCTTGCTGCGGCCTACCGACAGCGCCACCGTCTTCTTGCAGCAACTGGGCCGCGGACTGCGTCGGACTCGGGACAAGGCGGTGCTCACTGTCTTGGACTTCGTCGGCTTCCAACGTAAAGAGTTCCGCTGGGACCGGAAGCTGCACGCGCTCACCGGCGCCTCGCGCAAGAGCCTCCAGCGCGACATCGAGCAGGGGTTCCCCTTCCTCCCCTCCGGGTGCCAGGTGATCCTCGATCGCCAATCCCAGTCTGCGATCCTGGAGAACATCAAGTCGCAGGTCACGGTGCGGTGGAACCAGATCGTCGGCGAGCTGCGGTCGTATGGCGAGATCGATCTGGCCGAGTTCCTCGGCGAATCGGGGCTCGAACTGTCCGACATCCTGCGCAAGGGCAGTCACTCATGGACGAGGGCTCGCCGGGAGGCCGGATTATCGACGTCCCCCGGAGGTGAGCTCGAGGAGCGGCTACTCAGACGAATCCGTGCCTTCGCTCACGTCGACGATCGACTGAGGGCCAGCGCCTACGACCGGCTGCTGGCCGACGATGCGCCGAGCTACTCGCGGTTAAGCCCCCACGAGCAACAGGTCGCGCAGATGCTGTTTTTCTCGCTATGGCCCGACGGCGGCGGACACCCGACGATCGATGCCGGTCTGGAGCAGTTGCGCCATGAGGCGGCGACCCGTGCCGAGCTCCGCAGCGTCGTCGACATCTCCTTCGATGCCGCGCGGCACTTAGCGATCGAGCTCACCGGCTCCCTGACCGAAGTGCCGCTGCGCGTGCACGCCCGCTACCAGCGTGAGGAGGTGCTCGCCGCGCTCGGCTACGCCTCCATGGAGCGCAAGCCGAACTCGTTCCGCGAGGGCGTGCTCTTCGTCCGCGATCACAACGTCGACGCCCTCTTCGTGAATCTCAAGAAGTCCGAGGCCGACTTCTCGCCGACCACCATGTATCGCGACTACCCCATCAGCCCGACGCTCTTCCACTGGGAGTCCCAGTCCGGTACCTCGGTCGCCTCAGCGACCGGCCAGCGCTACCTCAACGGCACCAGCACTGTGCTGCTCTTCGTGCGCGAGACGAAACAGGACGACTTCGGCACCGCGCCCTACCTGTTCCTCGGCCCGGCGACCTACGTGAGTCATCAAGGAGAGCGACCCATCGCGATCACCTGGAAGCTGGAGTACCCGATGCCGATCGACTTCTACAACGCGGCCGCCGTGGCGGCGCAATAGCCGGCCTGGCCAACAAGCGGGGTCGGGCACTACGGCTACGACGCGGCGATGGCGATCAGTTCGACCGCCGCGATCAGGACCGTCGCCACGGCCAGGGCGAAGGGCGCGCGTCCACCCCGACGCACACCGGCCGCGGGGCGCCGGTAGCGGAACCGGCTCTCGGCGAACACCCAGAGCGCCAGCAGGCCGGCCACGCCGAGGGGGAGCAGGAGGAGCAGGCCGACGTCGTCGAAGGTCAGCCGGGCGACCACCGCGACTCCGGCAAGGAGCGAGAGCGCCGTGCGCTGCCAGGCGAGCGCGGTGCGCTCGTTGGAGAGACCGACGTCGGGCTCTCTCACGACGGGCCTTTCACCGTAGGCCGGCGAGGACGATCACGGCGGCGACGGCGACGACCAGCCCGATGAGGGTGGCGACGCCGAAGGAGGGGAGCGGGGCGCCGCGGCGCATCGCCCGCTCCGCGAGGGCCCAGCGCGCCCACGACACCAAGGCCGTGAGCAGGCCGCTGGCCACGAGGAGGACGGCGAGGGCGTGTTGCACCGAGTCCTGGAGGGTCAGGTCGATGACGTCGACCGCCACGCCGGCGGCGAGGAGCGCCAGGGCGGTGCGGATCCAAGCGAGGAACGTGCGCTCGTTGGCGAAGGAGAAGCGGTAGTCGGGCTCCTCGCCCTCGCGATACACGAAGGCCGGCCACCGCTTGTCCACGGATTGTTCTCCTCGATCGGATCCTCGCCGAAGGCCTCGGCGAAACAGGTCTATCAGAGCGCGTCGGCGGCGATCCGGAAGCCGTTGTTGCCGCCGCCGCTGCTCGGGTCGTTGCGGGTGCGGGCGGCGACCCGGTAGCGGTTGCAGTACGACGCGTGGCACAGGTAGGAGCCGCCGCGCATCACCCGGGTGCTCTCCGTGCGGTCCCACCGGTCCGAGCACCACTCCCAGACGTTGCCGACGATGTTGTAGAGGCCGAAGCCGTTCGGCTCGAAGGCATCGACTGGCGCGGTACCGAGGTACCCGTCCTCGCCGGTGTTGTAGTCGGGGAAGTCGCCCTGCCAGATGTTGCAGCGGTGCTCGCCGCCTGGGGTCAGCTCGTCGCCCCAGGGGTAGCGCGCCTGGTCGAGCCTTCCACGGGCGGCGCGCTCCCACTCCGCGTCGGTCGGGAGCCGGCCGCCGATCCAGGAGCAGTAGGCGATGGCGTCGTTCCACGAGATGTGGGTGACCGGATGGCTCCGGCGGGTGGCGACGTCGGTGCCCGGCCCCTCCGGTGCCCGCCAGCTCGCACCGGGCGTCATCCGCCACCACGGCGTGGCGATCGGCGCCGGGAGGATGTCGCGCAGCCGTGCCGGCAACAGGCCACCGAACACGAAGGACCAGCCGAAGCGCTCGGCCTCGGTCAGGTAGTGGGTCGCGTCGACGAAGCGTGCGAAGTCGTCGACCGAGACCGCGTGCGCGGCGATCCGGAAGGCCGGGATCGTCACCGTGCGGATGGGGCCCTCGCCGTCGCCGGGGTTGCAGTCGACGTCCTCCGAGCCCATCCGGAACGCGCCGGCGGGGATGTCGATCAGGCCGGCGTCGTCCAGCGGGCCGGGGTGGGCCGGTGGGGGAGTGCTGCGGTCCTCCGAGATGCCCGATTCGTCGTCGTGCGGGCGGTCGCCGTTGCGGGAGGGGCCGCAGCAGGTGGTCACCGACCTGCGCCCGCCTGGTGATCCGCGGCCAGCGCGGTGAGCGCTCGGGCGAGGCCGTCGGCGAGGCGGTCGGCCTCGTCGTGGCTCAGCACCAGGGGCGGGGAGAGGATGACGGTGTGGCCGGCGCCTCGGACCAGGATGCGCTCCTCGCGCGCCAGCCGGCGTTGGATCTCGACCGCCCCGTTGGTCAGCGGAGCCCGAGTGGCCGGGTCCCCGACGAGCTCGATCGCCAGCATCATGCCGACCGCGCGGATCTCGCCGACGATCGGGAGGTCCCCCAGGGGCGCCAGGCGCCGGGCGAGATGGCCGCCGACGTCGACGGCTCGGTCGAGGAGGCCCTCCTCCTCGACGATGGCGAGGTTGCGTAGCGCGACCGCGCAGGTAGTGGGGTGGCCGCAGTAGGTGTAGCCCACCGGGAATCCGGTGCCCGAGCGGAGAGTCTCGGCGATCGGGTCGCGCACCAGGACGGCGCCCAGCGGCAGGTAGCCGCTGGTGATGCCCTTGGCGGTGATGAGGATGTCGGGCACCACGCCGAACCTCTGGGCCGCGAACCAGTGCCCGGTCCGGCCGAACGCGGTGACGACCTCGTCGAAGATGAGCAGGATCCCGTGCCGGTCGAGGACCTCCTTGACCCGCGGCCAGTAGTCGTCGGGCGGGACGATCATCCCGGCGACGCCCATGATCGGCTCGCCGATGAACGCGGCGATGCGCTCCGCGCCGATCTCCTCGATGCGCTGCTCGAGCTCGGCGACGCAGAAGGCCACCGGGTCGACGTCGCCTGACGGGCCGCCGTAGAGCTCGTAGCGGAACGGGTAGGGCGGCGTCAGGTGGGCGACGTCGGGCAGCATCGGCCCGAGGTTCTCGCTGAACGCCGGGAAGCCGGTCGCGGAGCCGCCGCCGTAGGCCAGGCCGTGGTAGGCCATCCGGCGCGACAGGATCCAGGTACGGTCCGGCTCGCCCCTGCGGGCGTGGAACAGGCGCGCCATCTTCAACGCCGCGTCGTTCCCCTCCGAGCCACCGGAGGTGAAGAAGACCTGGTTCAGGTCGCCCGGCGCCAGGTCGGCCAGGCGCCGGCTCAGCTCGACGGCAGGTGGGTTGGTGTAGTGCCAGAACGACGCGTAGAACTCGAGGGTCGACATCTGGTCGAAGGCGGCGCGGGCCAGTTCCTCGCGGCCGTGCCCGACGTGCCCGACCCACAGACCGCCGGTGGCATCGAGGTAGTCGGTGCCCTCGGCGTCGGTCAGGGTGCAGCCGCTGCCGCGTACGAACACCAGGCGGTCGGTGACCGACTCGGGGAGGAGCGGGTGGATGACATGGCGCCGGTCCGTGGCGACGAGGACGTCGTTGTCGGCGCGCTCCAAGCTCTTGAAGGCCGTGGGGGGCATGACGACGAATTTCGCACAATGAATCCATCTTGTAAACCCCGCTCTCTGCGTTGAGGTCGCCATGCCGCTAGAAGCCCACGCGCACGGCGTCCGAGGCGGGATCACTTGCAGGTTCCCCGAACGGTGGTGTTTCATGTGATGAAATCACTGACGTCCCGAACCGAGAGTTGAGGTGGGCATGAGCGTGCGGCGGCCCAACATCTTGCTGGTGATGGCCGATGAACACGCCCCGATGTTCAGCGGCGCGTACGGCCACCACCTCGTCCAGACCCCGAACCTCGATCAGCTGGCCGAGGACGGCGTCACCTTCGACGCCGCCTACTGCAACTCTCCGATCTGTGCGCCCTCGCGGATGTCGTTGCTCACCGGGCGCCTCCCCCACGAGATCGGCGCGTTCGACCTCGCCTCCGAGCTGCCTGCCGACGAGGTCACCTACGCCCACGTCCTGCGCGCGGCCGGCTACGACGCCGTGCTGGCCGGCAAGCAGCACTTCGTGGGTGCCGACCAGCTGCACGGCTTCCGCGAGCAACTGTCCTTCGATGTGCACGAAGGCGAGCACCCCTTGCACGGCTGGCCCGACGACGTCGCCGAGGACGACTACGTCTGGCAGCACCCCCTGGACGCCGGTCCGGGGACGAGCAGGATCGTCGAGGCCGACGAGGCCACCGAGACGGCCGCCATCGAGTACCTGCACGAGCGTGCTGCCGAGGGCGGGCGACCGTGGATGCTGTGTGCCTCGTTCGTCGCGCCGCACTGGCCCTATCGGGCGCCCGAGCCCTGGTGGGGGATGTACGACCCGGACGACGTGGACGTGCCCGTCTTCACCGAGGAGGAGGCGCGCAAGCAGCACCCCGCCATCAGCCGCCTGCGCGAGCGTCTCGGCGTCGCGTCCTACGACGAGCGCGACGTGCGCCGGGCGCGCGCTGCGTACTTCGCGATGATCTCCCAGCTCGACGACCGGATCGGGAACCTGCGGCGCACCCTCGTCGAGACCGGTCAGGACCAGGACACGGTGGTGATCTACACCAGCGACCACGGCGGGATGCTCGGCGAACACGGCCTGTGGCGCAAGATGAACTTCTACGAGCACTCGGTCCGGGTCCCGCTGATCGTCGCGGGAGCCGGAGGTTCGCAGGCCGGCTCGCGGGTGGCCCGGAACGTGTCGCTGGTCGACGTCGCCGCCACGATCGCCGATCTCGCAGGCACCGCGTTCCCCTGCCCGATCGCCGGCACCTCCCTGCGCCCCCTGCTCCAGGCCGACGAGCCGGCGAGCGTGAAGTGGGACGACTGCGTCTTCTCCGAGTACCTCGCGCACGGCGTGGCCCGACCAGTGGCGATGCTCCGCGATGGGGACTACAAGCTCATCCACTACACCGGCGAGCCGAGCCAGCTCTTCGATGTTCGGGCCGACCCCGGCGAGCTGAACGATCTGGCCCGCTCGCCCGACCACCGCGACGTCCTGCGGCGGCTGCGACGTCGGCTGCTCCAGGCCTGGGACCCCGACGCCGTCGAGATGCGGGTGCTGCGCAGCCAGGTGCAGCGCCTGGTCATCCGCGAGGCCAACGGCTACCAATCGACCGGCGCTGAGCCGACCTAGCCGACCTAACCCCCAGCGAACCAGCCCCAGCAACCCCCGAAGCCCGCACGAGCCGTCGAAGGAACCCCATGTCCGAACACGTTGCACTGATCGAGCACCTGGTCGCGATGCACCGGCCCACGACCCGCTGCCTCGACGTCCTGGACTCTCGGGACGGCACTGTCTTCGCGAGGGTCGGAGACGTCGCCGTCGACGAGGTGGACCAGTACGTCCTGCGCGCCTCTCGGGCGATGTCGGAGTGGGGCGAGCTGACCGTCCACGCCCGCGCCAACGTCCTCCGCGCCGTCGGCGATTTCCTCGAGGAGCACGTCGAGGCCATCGCGCCCATCCTCACCCTGGAGAACGGCAAGGTGCTCGACCACGCGCGATGGGAGGTACTCAACGGCGCGGAGATCTTCCGCTGGATGGGCGAGCAGGCGCGGGCGGTCCGCGGGAGCGTGCGCCACGGCGCCGCCCCGGGGCAGCGGGTCGACGTCGATCGCCGCCCGGCGGGAGTCGTTCTCGCGGTGACGCCGTGGAACTTCTCGCTGAGCCTGGTGGCGCGCAAGGTGGCCACCGGGCTCGCCGCGGGGTGCGCCGTCGTGGTCAAGCCGTCCGAGATCACTCCGCTCGGGGCGCTGGTGATCGAGCATGCGCTGCTCGAGTGCGGTGCGCCGCGCGACCTGTGCGCTGTGGTGCCGACGTCGGAGCCCGCCGAGCTCGTCGAGCGGATGCTGGCGCACCCCGACGTGCCCATGCTCACCTTCACCGGCTCTACCGTCGTGGGCCGGCACCTGAGCGAGCTGGCCGCGCGCCACCTCAAGATCGCGCACCTGGAGCTCGGTGGGAATGCGCCTTTCATCGTCTTGGACGCCGATGCCGTCGACGCCGCGATCGACGGACTGATGTTCGCCAAGCTGCTCAACTCAGGTCAGACCTGCACCGCGCCGAACCGGGTGCTGGTGCACGAGTCGTGCGCCGATCTCTTCCTCGATCGGCTCGCCGGGCAGGTCACCCGGTTGCGGACCGGCGACGGGACCGACCCGCGAAGCGACCTGGGTCCCTTGATCAGCGGCGCCGCCGCCGAGCGCGCGCGGGCGCGCGTGCGGGAGGCCGAGGCCCAGGGCGCGCGTGTGGTCTGCCGCGGCGTCGCCGCTGACGGGGGCACCGACGCCTTCTTCGAGCCGGTGGTCCTCGACGGCGTCGAGCCGGGCATGGCGGTCTATGCCGAGGAGAACTTCGCGCCCATCTTCCCGGTCACGACCTTCAGCACCGTCGGCGAGTGCCTCGAGTTGGCCAACCGGACCCGTGCCGGTCTGGCGGCGTACGTGTACGGGAGCGTGCCGACGGAGTCCGCCGCCGTCGTGGACCGACTCGACTTCGGCCTGGTGGGTCACAACGACGTCCGCATCGTGCAGCCCTCCGTGCCGTTCAGCGGGTGGAAGGAGAGCGGTCACGGGATCGAACTCGGCGAGCTCGGCCTCGCCGAGTACACCGCGGTACGAAGCACAGTCCATCGCGTGTGACCCTCGCCGGAATCGGGCCCTCGGCCCTAGGGCACCACATCGATCAGCGATTCCCTAGACTGCCCCGATGGGGGCGCGATGCGGGGTGCGCGAGGTCGGCACGACGAGGGTCGTCGGCACCCTCCTGCGTGCTGCCGCGCCCGATCCGGGCGATCAGGTAGGTGAACTGGCATGACGCGAGCCGTACAACGGGCGATCGACCTGCTGGCGGTGCTCCGGACCGCGCCGGGGCCGATGAGTCTGAGCGAGCTGGCCATCGCCACCAGCCTGGACAACGCCACCGCGCTGCGACTCCTGCGCGACCTCGTCTCCAGAGACCTGGTCAGCTACAACCGTGAGCGGCGCAGCTACGTGCTGGGCCGCGGGGTCCTCGAGCTGGCCGGCGGGCTGCGCAACGAGCAGTCGCTGATCCGGGCGACCCTGCCGATCCTCGAGGGTCTGCACCGTCGTACCGGCGGGCGGGTGGCGCTGTCGTTCCGGGTCGGTCTGCACCACGTCGTCGGCGTCGAGCTGCAGCAGAAGTATCCGGTCAGCCTGTTCCACGGGGTGGGCGTGTCCGCACCCCTCAACGCCGGAGCGGTCGGCAAGGCGATCTTGGCCTTCTCGCTCCCCGAGGTGCTCGACGAGCTGTGCGCGCGGCCGCTGGCGCGGGTGGCGCCCAACACCATCGTCGATCCCGACGTGCTCCGCACCGAGGTCGCCGAGGTCGCCGAGCGGGGCTTCGCATTGAGCGAGCACGAGGTCTCCGACGCGGTTGCGGTGGCGGCCCCGTTGATGAGCGAGGACGGCTACGCCGACGGCGCCGTCCGGGTCGCCCTCGACGGCGGAGCGCTGTCCGACGTCGAGGGCGAGGCTCAGCTGCTGACCTCGGCGGCCCAACTGCTCAGTGAGCTGCGGACCACGCACGAGAACGTCCAGCCCGACGCGCTGATGGCGACGCTGGAGCGACGCAGCGAGCAGTGAGCGGCGCGACGGTGGCGAGAAGTGGTTCCATAATGGGCCGGTGCCGGCCCTCCAGACGCTCGACCGTGGCCTCCGGGCGCTCGAGTTCATCTCGACCCATCCGTCCGGAACGACGCTCAGTGCGGTGGCCGAGCACCTCGAGGTCCACCGGACGATCGCGCATCGGATCGTGCAGACCCTCGAGGCGCACGACCTGGTGGCCCGCGGCGACGGCGGACGGCTGCGCCTCGGCGCGGCGATCGGCCCGCTCTCGCGCCGTTTCGCCCCTCAGCTGATGGGTGCGGGGCGGCCGGTGCTGGCCGACCTCGCGAGCAGGGTGCAGGCCACGACCTATCTCTCGGTCGCCGAGGGCGAGGAGTGCGTGGTGGTGATGGCGCACGAGGCCGGCGACCAGGCGCTGCGCGTCACCTACCAGGAGGGCGGGCGTCACTCGCTCCACCGCGGCGCCGCGGGCCTGGCGATCCTCGCGGCGCGCCCGGCATCCCCGGACGACCCCGACGACGTCAGGGCCGCGCGGCGTCTCGGCTACAGCCTGACGCGGAACCAGCTGCAGCCCGGGGCGATCGGCGTCGGCGTCGGCCTGGGCGATCTGGCGGCCCTGCGGGACGCCGGCATCGAGGCCTCGATCGGTGTGGTGGCGCTCGGTGACCTCGACGTCGAGGCTGCCGCACTCGAGACCCTGGCGGCGGCCGAGCGTCTCCGGGGGGCGATCGGTCCGTGACCGCAGCAGCGAGAAATTTCACTCCTTGACATAGGAGGCCGCTAAATCGTAGAGTCTGTGCGAATACCGCACAGATGTGTGCGATTATAGCAACGGAGCAACCCTCGTGTCTCTCTTCGCGGACCCTCACGGTTGCCCGGTCTCGGGGCGGGCGCAGAGCTTCACCCCCTTCGGCAGCGAGTACCAGCTCGACCCTGGCGCGGCGCTCGCCTGGGCGCGTGAGGACGAGCCGGTCTTCTGGTCTCCCGAGCTGGGGTACTGGGTGATCACCCGCTACGAGGATGTGAAGGCGGTCTTCCGCGACAACCTGACCTTCTCGCCGGCGATCGCGTTGGAGAAGATCACCCCCTCCTCCGCCGAGGCGGAGGAGGTGCTGCGCAGCTACGACTACGACATCCGCCGCACCCTGGTGAACGAGGACGAGCCGGAGCACATGCCGCGCCGCCGCACGCTCCTGGAGCCGTTCACTCCACCCCATCTGGTCGAGCACGAGGAGATGATCCGACGGCTCACCCGCGAGGCCGTCGACGCCTTCGTCGCCGACGGTGAAGCCGACCTGGTCGGCCAGATGCTCTACTCCGTGCCGCTCACGGTGGCGATGAACTTCTTGGGCATTCCCGAGGAGGACCACGGACCGCTCAAGGAGTTCTCGGTCGCGCACACCGTCAACACCTGGGGCCGTCCGGCGCCCGAGGAGCAGCTCGCGGTCGCGCACGCCGTCGGGAGGTTCTGGCAGTACTCCGGCAAGGTGCTCGACCGGATCCGGCAGAGTCCCGACGGCCCCGGCTGGATGCCCTTCAGCGTGCGACAGCAGGCCGAGCACCCGGAGATCGTCACCGACTCCTACCTGCACTCGATGATGATGGCCGGCATCGTCGCGGCCCACGAGACCACCGCCCATGCCGGAGCGAACGCGTTCAAGCTGCTCCTCGAGCGGCCCGAACGGTGGGCGGAGCTGTGCGCCGAGCCGGATCTCATCCCGAACGCCGTGGAGGAGTGCCTGCGCTACTCCGGCTCGGTCGCGGCCTGGAGGCGTGTGGTCACCCGCGACACCGAGGTCGGCGGCGTCCGGCTCGAGGCGGGGGCCAAGCTCCTGATCGTGCAGGCGACCGCCAACCGGGACCCCCGCCACTTCGAGGACGCCGAGGAGTTCGACCCACGCCGGGAGAGCGCCGGCGATCACCTCACCTTCGGCTACGGCGCGCATCAGTGCATGGGCAAGAACCTGGCCCGGATGGAGCTGCAGATCTTCCTGCAGGAGCTGACCACCCGCCTGCCGCACCTGGCGCTCTCCGAGCAGGAGTTCGACTTCGTCCCGAACACGTCCTTCCGGGGGCCGACCAGGCTGCTCGTGCACTGGGACCCCGCGCGCAACCCCGAGCGATCCGACCCAGGCCTTCTGGACCGCCGGCTCCGGGTGAGCGTCGGCGAGCCGGCCAAGCATGCGATCTCGCGTCGGGTCCGGGTCGCCGAACGCGAGCTCGTCGCCGCCGACGTCGTACGGCTCCGGCTGGTACCCGCGGACCCTGGCGGGCACCTCCCGCGCTGGACCTCCGGTGCCCACATCGACGTGGACTGCATGATCGACGACCAGGCGGCGAGTCGGCAGTACTCGCTGTGCGGGGCCGTTCCGGGTGATGGCTACGAGATCGCGGTCAAGCTGGACCAGGACGGCAGAGGGGGGTCGTCCTGGGTCCACGAGCACGCCACCGAGGGCAGCTTGTTGCGGATGCGCGGACCGCGCAACCACTTCAAGCTGCCCGAGGAGGCGAGCGGCGTCGTGCTGCTGGCCGGCGGCATCGGCATCACGCCGATCCTGGCTCACGCCGACGAGGCCCGTCGCCGCGGGCTCCCCTACCGGGTGCACTACGCCGGTCGCGCTCGCGAGTCCATGGCCTACCTGGATCGACTGCTGGCCGACCACGGAGGTCACGTGGAGGTCCATGTCTCCTCCGAGGGGCGGCGCCTGGACCTCGAGCGCGTGTTCGCCGAACTGCGGCCGGGGGAGCTGGTCTACGCCTGCGGGCCGGACCGGCTCATCGAGGAGGTCGAGCGCCGCGGCGCCGATCTCCGGTCCGGTGCGGTGCGGGTCGAGCACTTCAGCTCGCAGCTCGCCGCGCTCGATCCCGAGCAGGAGCGGGCCTTCGACGTGGTGTGCCAGGACTCGGGCCTGACCCTGCGGGTGCCCGCCGACCGGACCGTGCTCCAAGTGCTGCGCGAGGCGAACATCGACGTGCAGTCGGACTGTGAGGAGGGCTTGTGCGGATCGTGTGAGGCGGTCGTGCTCGACGGCGAGATCGACCACCGCGACGTCGTACTCGGCCGCGCGGAACGCGCGGAGAACACCCGCATGATGACCTGTTGCTCCCGCGCGGAGGGCGAGCGCATCGTGCTCCGGCTCTGACTCCTTCTTGCTCACTGCCTGCGCGGCGCCCGGGTCGCCGCGCAGGCCGCTTCGGCGCGCCCGGACCCGCCGAGGTCGCGAAGAGCCGGACGGCTCGTTCCGATTTCATTGCTCGAAACCAATGACATGAGCCATGGTCGTGCGCAGGGGGATCGGCGATCCACATGGATAGCGGGAAAAACCTTTGCAAAGCGCGGCCCCCAGGCACTTGACAGGAGGCCTGGTCGCGTTGGTGAATAGGCCAAGTAATTTTGTTCTATGAAAGTCGGGCTCCTCGGCCCAGTCCAGTAGGACCCCTCTCGGGCTCCCGTTGCTGAGTGTGAAATGAAGGGATCGAACGAGATGAAGAACTCCACGAGGCGCGTGCGGCGCATCGTTGCCCTGACGGGCGCGGCGATCATCGCCGCGTCGGGGCTGGCCGCCTGCGCCGGGGACGGCGGCTCCGGCGGCGGTGGAGGATCCGCCGACGGCACGGTGACCGTCGTGACCCTCCCTGCGGCCTTCTCCGCGCCGGTGTGGCTCGGAGTCGAGCAGGGCTTCTTCGAGGACGAGGGGCTCACCGTGAAGACCACGATGGTGCCGAACGCGGCCGCCGGGGTGCCGCTGCTCTCCTCGGGGCAGGCCCAGTTCGGCTTCGGCAACATCATCCCGTTCGTCCTCGCGCGGACCAACGGTGTCCCGTTGAGCTTCGTCGCCGGGAGCACCGCGACCGTCGCGACCGACGGCGACGACACCGACTGCGCCGCCTCCAAGACCGGCGGCAGCATCAATACCGCGGCGGACCTCGAGGGCGGCTCGATCGCGGTGCCGGCGCTCAAGGCGGCGCCGGAGCTGGTGGTGCGGGCCTGGCTCAAGGCGGCCGGGGCGGACGGCGACAAGATCGACTTCGTCCAGCTGGCCCCCGACGCTGCACTGCAGGCGATCGACAAGGGTGACATCGACGCGAGCTACCTGTTCGAGCCCTGGTGCACGATGGCTGCCGCCCAGGGCTACCACATCTTCGACTACCCCGCCTCCAAGGCCGTGCCGGGTCTGCCCGACGGCACGGTCGCGGCCACCGAGGACTACCTCTCGAAGAATCCCGAGCAGGCCGCCGCCTTCCAGCGGGCCTTCAAGAAGTCGGTCGAGTACACCAAGGCGCATCCCGACGAGGCGCGAGCCATCGTCGGCGAGGAGCTCGACGTGCCGGCCGACGTCCTGGCCGACCTGCACCTGGGCGACTGGACCCCGGATGTGACCGCGGGCAACGTCGACCAGGCCGCGGCCCTGCTCATGGACTTCGGCTGGATCGATGAGGCCCCGAACGCCGACGACATGATCTTCAGCGGTTCATGACGCTCGAGGTCGCGCGGATCGACCCGGCGCAGGAGGGAGCCCCGTCGTGGGGCGCCCGGCTGAAGTGGCCGCTCATCCAGACCGGAGTCCTCCTCGGACTCCTGCTGGGATGGCAGGTGCTGTGGCAGTCAGGCGTGCTCGACCACCGGCACTTCCCCAGCGTCATGGAGACGATCCGCGCGACCTTCACCCTGCTCGGTGGCGCCCAGCTGTGGCACGACCTGGCATCGACCCTCGGGGCTTGGGGACTCGGACTCCTCCTGGCCGTCGCCATCGGAGTGCCGGTCGGGTTCGGGCTCGCCTCCAGCGATCTCGCCTACCGCTCGTGCCGGCTGATCATCGACTTCTGCCGGAGCATCCCGCCGGTCACGCTCCTCCCGGTCGCGCTGCTCCTCTACGGCACCACGCTCGACATGAAGGTGGTACTGATCCTCTTCGGCTGCGTGTGGGTGATCATCCTCCAGACGATGTACGGCGTACGCCACACCGATCCGGTGGCGCTGGAGACCGCGCGCGCCTATCGCGTACGCCGCCGCGACGTCGCGCTGCGGATCCTGCTCCCCTCGGCCGCGCCCTACATCTCCACCGGTCTGCGGATCTCGGCGGTCACCGCGCTGCTGATCGCGATCGGGGCCGAGATCATCACCTCCGCCGATGGCATCGGCCGCGAGATCCTGTTGGCCGGCAACGTCGGGGCGTTGAGCCGGATGTACGGACTCATCCTGATCGCCAGCGTGGTCGGTCTCCTCATCAATCTCGGCTTCACCGGCGTGGAGCGGGCCGCGATGCGCAGCCATCCCTCCCGAAGGCGGGGGCAGGCATGAGCTCGCTGAGACCGGTGACCATTCGAATCCGCACCCTGGCGCAGGAGCTCTGGCTCCCGGTCGCCCTGGTCACGGCGTGGTGGTTCGCCTCGAAGGACTCCACCTCGGTGTACTTCCCGCCGCTGTCACGGATCATGGAGTCCTTCCGGGATCTCTGGCTCTTCGAGCGGGTCGGCAGCGACGTGGTCCCCACCTTGCAGACGGTGTTCCTCGGACTCGGGCTCTCGGTGCTTATCGGGGTCGCGGTCGGCACGGTGCTGGCGTTCTGGCCCCCGGTGCACCGCGCGGTCGAGCCGATGCTGCAGTTCGGCTGGTCGATCCCCAAGCTGGCGATCCTGCCGGCGATCATGGCCATCTTCGGCATCGGGTCGGAGACCCGGCTGGTCTTCGTCGTCCTGGGCACGGTCTGGCCGATCCTGCTGAGCACGGTGGAGGGATTCCGGAGTCTCGACGCCGTCGTGGTGGAGACGGCTCGCTCCTACCGCGTCCGGACGGTCGACCGGTTCTTCCGCATCTACCTGCCCGGCGCCTCGCCGGCGATCATCGCCGGCATCCGCACCAGCCTGGAGATCGCGCTGGCCCTGACCGTGGTGAGCGAGATGGTCGCCTCGAGCAGCGGCGTCGGCTTCTTCGTGCTGCAGTCGCAACAGAGCTTCGCGATCCCCGACATGTGGGCCGGCGCCCTCCTGCTCGGGATCATCGGCTACGCGCTCAACCTCGGTTTCCGGCTGATCGAGCACCGGGTTCTCAGATGGCACACCGGCCGGATCGCGGCCGTATCAGGAGGCGAGCACTCATGACGTCCCTTTCCAAGACCGAGCCGGACCCGCCGGGGCGGGACGCGCGGGTGGTGTTGTCCGCTCGTGGCGTCCGCAAGGCATTCGGCTCGCGGGTGATCCTCGAAGACATCACCCTCGACGTCCCGCACGGGGAGTTCATCTGCATCGTCGGGCCCTCGGGGGCCGGGAAGACGACCCTGCTGCGCTGCATGGCCGGCCTCCTCAAGCCGACGGCAGGCACGGTCACCGTCGACGGCGCGCAGATCGACGGCCCGCCGGAGCCGATGGCCGTCGTCCTCCAGGACTACAGCCGATCGCTGCTGCCCTGGATGACGGTGCGCGCCAACGTCCTGCTGCCCTTGCGCCGGCGCCGTCTCAGCCGTAGCGAGAAGCACCAGCGCATCGACGAGGCGCTGGCCGCCGTCGGGCTGCCGGCCGCGGCGGACCAGTACCCCTGGCAGCTCTCGGGGGGCATGCAGCAGCGGGTCTCGATCGCGCGGGCGCTGGCCTACCGTCCCGAGATCCTGCTGATGGACGAGCCGTTCGCCTCCGTCGACGCCCAGACCCGCGCGGACCTCGAGGACCTGATGCTCGAGCTGCGCGCTCGCTACGACATGACGATCGCGCTGGTCACCCACGACATCGACGAGGCGGTCTACCTGGCCGACCGGGTCGTGGTGCTGTCCGGATCGCCGACCCGCGTCACCAAGTCGATCCCGGTGCCGCTGGGGGCCACCCGTGACCAGGTGGAGACCAAGGCGCGGACCGAGTTCGTGGAGCTGCGAGGGCACGTCATGACCCTGATCCGCAGCGCCAGTCGATCCACGAGGGTCTGAGGCGCCGATGTCCGAGAGGTGGATGTCGCAGGGTTCGATGTCTCAGGGGCCGATGGAGACCGTCCTGGTCGGGGGCCGGGTGACGACGATGGATCCCGACCGGCCGGCCGCGACCGCTGTCCGCGTCCTCGGGCGGCGCATCGTGGCGGTGGGCGGCGACGACGAGGTGTTGGCGGCCGCCGGACCTCACGCCGAGGTCGTCGACCTGGCCGGGCGGGGCGTGCTGCCCGGGCTGCACGACGCCCACCTGCACCTGGCGTTGTGGGCCGAGCTGGCGGCCGAGGATCGACTCGACCTGCTCTGGGACGAGCCGCGCGGGATCGCCGTCGTGGTGAAGGAGCTGCGGGCGAGGGCCCGGACGACGCCCCGCGAGGGCTGGATCGTCGGCTCCGGCTGGGAGCGCGGCGTGGTGCGCGAGCTGGCCGACCGGCATCCGGTCCGGTCCGACCTGGACGACGACGCCGTCCCGCAGGCCGTCGTCCTCCTGCACCGCTCCCAGCACGCGGCCTGGGTGAACACCGAGGCTCTGCGCCGCGCCGGGATCGACGCGAGCACCCCCGACCCGGACGGCGGCGTCGTCGTGCGCGACGAGCGCGGCGTCCCCACCGGCCTGCTGCTCGAGGCCGCGGCCGAGCTGGTGCTGCGGCACCTGCCGCAGGCGTCCGAGGCGCAGCGCCTGGAACGGCTACGGGTGCGGGCCGCCGAGCTGAGCCGCCTCGGCGTGACCAGCGTGACCGACCCCGCGGCGACTCCGCAGATGGTGCGCGACTACCACGCGCTCATCTCGGCCGGCGGCTTCCCGCTCCGCATGTCCTGCCTGCTGCACTGGGACTGGCCGTCGCTGGCCACCGACCTGGAGCGCACCGCCCGCGCGATGAGCGATCTCATCACGCCGTCCGGGTTCGGCGACGATCGGCTGCGGATCATCGGCGCCAAGCTGTTCGCCGACGGGGTGCCGTCCCTCGGCACCGCGCACCACGAGCCCGACGTCGTAGGCGGCGTCCCCGGCTGCCTGCTCACCGGCCACGGCGACCTCCCCACGCGGACCGAGGAGTTCGAAGCCATCGTGCGGCTCCTGCACGCGCACCGGCTCAGCGTGCAGATCCATGCCACCGGGCGAGCGGCCAACCGGCTCGCGGTCCGGACCCTCGCCCGGGTCCGGGGCGAGGACCCCTGGCCGGCCGCGCGGCACGCCGTCATCCACGGCACCTTCCTCGACGACGGCCTGGCCGCGCTCGCCGCGGAGGCGGACATCTCGGTGGTCACGAACGGGCTGGTCCTCTGGTACGCCGCCGACGCCTGGCGCGCCCGGATGTCGGCGGGCGACCTCGAGGCCTGCATGCCGGTCGGGTCGTTGGTCGCGGCCGGCGTCCGGGTCGCCGACGGCTCGGACGCGCCGGTCCAGTGGCCCGACTGGCGCCAGTCCGTGGCGACGCTGGTGACCCGCGAGGCCCGCGGCTCCGGCGCGGTGGTGGGCCCCGCCGAACGGGTGGACCTGACCGCCGCCCTGGCGGCCTGGACGATCCACCCCGCCTATCTGTCCGGGCAGGAGCACCAGCTCGGATCGATCCGCCCCGGGAACCTCGCCGACCTGGTGCTCCTGGAGGAGGACGTCGCGAGCATCGACCCGGGCCGGCTGCACACACTCACGCCTGTGGGCACGATGCTGGACGGGGGTTGGGTCTACGGGCCGGTGCCGAGATGAGCGCGCCGATAGATCTCGTCAGCAGATCGCCTACTCTTCGTTGAGGACGACCTGCTCGACTTGAATCCGGCGTTCGTAGCCCATCTCGATGCCGATGTCGTCGCAGGCGAGGTCATCCCCGACGAGAGCGAGGCCGCGCGGGTTTGGGTGCGTTCCGGCCTCCCCGGTCAGCGCTTCGCGGCCCCCTCGTGAACGCCCTTCTTGACTTCGACGTGGTGCAGGAAGTCCAGCACCTCACGTTCGGTCAGGCCCGCGTCGTCGGTGACCTGCAGCGTCACCCACCATCCGTCAGGGAGCTCGGTCGAGATTCCCCACATGTGATCCCTGATCGCGTCCGCGCCGACCTGACGGTAGAAGGTCCGCCCTTCGTACTCGACAGTGCCGCCGAACTTCTGTGGCTGGTTCGGAGTACTCATATAGAGCGTGGGCGAGTCGAGGAGGGAGCCGGCGGGCGCGCCGTTGCGGGTGAAGATGATCGACGCTCCTTCGTCGCGCGCCGCGGTGAATCCGTGGCCGAGGTCCGGGTAGTACATGAAGTCGCTCTCCAGGAGGCCGGCCGGGGGAGTCTGCTCCGGCGTCGCGGACGGCGTGGCGGGACCTTCGGTGGCGACCGGGGCGCCGTCGGGCCGCTGATCGGGCCGGTCACCGGGCCATGCGACGACCGCAGCAGTGGCCGCTGCACAGGCCGCGAGGGTGCCGCCGGCGAACCGGGCACGACGGCGGGTGAGGGCGCGGTGTCCGCGGCGGAGGTCGGCGGCGACGTCGGTGTCGCGGACCTCGCCTGCGTGATCGTGGAGGAGGTCGTGGAGCTCGGGCATCAGTTCTTCCCTTCGGTGATCATCGCGGCGCCCAGTGCGTCGCGCAGGTGGGCCAGTGCCCGGGAGTTCTGGGACTTCACGGTCCCTTCGGAGCAGCCGAGGAGCCGCGCGGTCGTGCCGACGTCGTACTGCAGGAAGTGACGTAGGACGACGACCGCACGCTGCCGTTCTCCGAGTCCGGCCAGTGCTCGATCGAGATCGACGCGCAGACCGCTGACCTCGGCCTCGGTGCCGCCGAGGCGGGCGAGGGCGTCGTGCGGGTCGGCCGTCACCTCCCGACGTCGATGGGCGCGTCGCGCCTCGTCGAGGAAGGTGTTGGTGAGCGAGCGGAACGCGTAGGCCACGGGATCATCCGCCGAGGCGACCCGGGGCCACTTGACGTAGAGCCGGGTCAGGACGCCCTGGACCAGGTCCTCTGCCGCGGCATGGTCACCGGTCAGGAGCCTCGCCGCGCGCACCATCGTGGCGCGCTGGGCGTGGACGAACTCGGTGAATGCGGCGTCGCGGGTGTCTCGATGCACGGTCCCTGCCTCTCGATCGGTGCTGCCGGGATAGAGACGGGAGTGGCCCTGCGAAGGGTTGCACGTGGATCTACGATCCGACGCCCGCCGCTTCGGCCCACCCGGGCATGGGGGAGTGGGTCAGGTCGGCCTCGAGGCGCACCAGGTGGGCGGTCCAGCCGCGGGCGTAGGCCTCGACCATCGACGTCGGGACGCCGGTCTCGGTGAGGACGACGAGCGTGCCGCCATCGTCGTCGGGGGTGAGGGTGGCGCGGACGACGGAGGTGTCATCGTCGACGGTCCACTCGGCCTCGAGCAGCTCGGCCGGCTCGCAGCGGGTGACGACGACGCGGACCTGCTCGCCGGTGCCGGTGATCGCGAGGTCGATCGGGGTGCCGGGGGAGAGATCGCCGTCGACGGTGCCCAGCCAGCGGGCCAGGCGCGCGGGGGTGGTGAGGGCGTCCCACACAGCGGCGGGGTCGGCGGCGTAGCGCCGCTCGACGGAGACGGTCTGGGTCGGGTCGGTCATGAGCGGGTCCTCTCAGGAGTTCCGGCGGAGCTCGGTGTCGAGCGCGTCGAGGCGTTGACGCCAGAAGCCGGCGCGGGCCGAGAGCCACTCGTCGGCCTCCCGCAGCGACTCGGGCACCAGGGTGTAGACGCGCTCCTGGGCATGGGCCTCGGCGGTGACGATGCCGGCCTCGCGCAGGACCCGCAGGTGCCGCGAGACCCCCGGCCGGGCGATCGGCAGTGCCGCCGCCAACGTCGTCACATTGCGCGGGCCGTCGCCGAGCAGCTCGATGATCGTGCGGCGGTGGGGGTCGGCGAGGGCGGCGAACACCGGGTCCATGGGCCGAATGTAGCCATTCGCGTACGTAACCACAAGGGTACATAGCGGCCCTGCCGCGCGGGACTGGGCGGCCCAAACCTGAACTTGTCGGGCGATATATCGGCCGCCAAGTTCATATTTCCCCGGTCGACCGGGGAAATCCCGCCCCGGTCCCCCCACCAGCCGGCCCACCGAACGCCTCGAACTCGGCACGGTCGTGGGCACAGAAGACGCGCAGGTCGGGGTGGTCGGCGGCGACGAGCTCGGCGAGGCGGTCGCGGTTGGCCAGGCGGACGGCGTCGTCCTGGGCGAGCAGCCGCTGGACGACGCGTACGGTGCGCGGGGCGGACGGCGGCGAGGTCAGGTCGCCTGGGTGGAAGTAGGCGTCGCCGGCGTGGGCGAGCCAGCCGTCGCCGTCGCGGACCGCGACCATCGAGTGGCCGCGGCTGTGGCCGGGCAGCGGCACGAGGAGGACGCCGTCGCCGATCTCGGTGACCGACTCGAACCCGAACCACGCGTCGCCACCGGCCGGCGGGGCGGCGTGCGGGACGAAGTCGGCCTCGGCCCACTGCTCGCGCACGTAGCGGCCGTGCTCGGCGCCGCGTGGGTGGCGGCCCGCCTCGAGCTCGGCGGCGTCGAGGTGCACCCGGGCGTGGGGGAAGTCGCCGACGCCGCCGGCGTGGTCGACGTCGAGGTGGGTGAGCACGATGTCGGTGACGTCGTCGGCGGTGTAGCCGAGCGCGGTCAGCTGCGCGATCGCGGTCTCCTCGGGCAGCATCTTGGGCCGCATCAGGGCGCGGACGGCGCGGCCGATCCGCTGGGGTGCGGCGACGTCGGCGGTGCCGAAGCCGGTGTCGACCAGCAGCAGTCCATCGGGCCGCTCGACCACCAGGACGTGCGCGACCATCGAGCCCACCAGCGGCGGGTGGAACGAGGCGCAGTTGAGGTGATGGATCACCCCCGCATCGTGGCAGACCGGCGCTCCGTACCCTGGATGCGTGCGTGCGCTGCTGACTCCGAGGATGCTCGGCGCGCATCTGATCGGGCTGGTGTGCGTCGTGGTGGCCGGCGGCCTGGGCCTGTGGCAGTACGACGCCTGGCAGCGGCACCGCGACAGCGAGCAGCGCGACCTCACCCAGGCCGAGCCGGTGCCCTTGGCCGCCGTCCTGGGCCCCGACGACCGGTTCCCCGCCGACAGCGTCGGCCAGCCGGTGCGGATCGAGGGCAGCTGGCTCCCCGAGGCCACCGTGTTCATCTCCGAGCGCCGTCACGAGGGCACCGACGGCTACTGGGTCGTGACGCCGATGACCACCGGCGACGGGGCCGATGAGGCCATCCCGGTCGTGCGCGGCTGGGTGCCGACACCGGCCGACGCCCCGGCGGCGCCGACCGGTCCCGGCGACGTCGTCGGCTGGCTCCAGCCGCCCGAGGGCACCGGCGCCGTCGACGACGACCTCACCGACGACATCTATCCCCAGCTGCGGGTCGCCGACCTCATCCAGCGCGTCGACGGCGACCTCTACGGCGCCTACGCGATCGCCGAGGACGGCGTCGGCGGACTTCCCGCCGGCGACCTGGAGGCACTGCCGAAGCCCAGCACGAGCACCGGCCTGCGCAATCTGCTCTACGCCATCGAGTGGTGGGTCTTCGGCGCGTTCGCCGGCTTCATCTGGTGGCGCTTCGTCCGCGACTCCCTCAAGGAGGAGCCCGCCGAGCACCCGGTACCGTCGTCGACGTGAGCCCGGAGATCAGCAAGCCCCTGTTCGCCTACAGGTTGATGGCGACGATCGTCGGGGTGCTGCTCGTCGTCCTGATCCTGATCGGCGTGCCGCTGAAGTACCTCCTCGAGGACGGCAGCGGCGGCCAGGAGCTCGGCGCCTGGATCACCACCAACCTGGGCATCCTGCACGGCTGGCTCTACATGATCTTCCTGTTCGCCGCCTTCCTGCTCTCGCGGCGAGCCGACTGGGACATCCCCTACACCGCCGTCACGCTGCTGTGCGGCACGATCCCGGTCGTGTCGTTCTGGGCCGAGCACCGCGCCACTCAACGAGTTCGCCGCGAGTTCGGCGTCGACCAGCCGGCCGACGCCGCCAGCTGAGCCGATGCTGAGCCGATGACCACCGCGTTCGTCCTCGGGGGCGGCGGCGTGCTCGGCGCCGTCGAGGTCGGCATGATCCGCGCGCTGTTCGAGCACGAGGTCTTCCCCGACCTGGTGCTCGGCACGAGCATCGGGGCGATGAACGGCGCCCTCGTGGCCCGCGAGCCCGGGCCCGCCGTCGTCGACCGGCTGCTCGAGCTGTGGAGCAGCGCCGCCTCGCCCGACAGCGACCTGCTCGGCGACGGGCCGCTGCGCACGGTGCGCCGCGCCGTCACCAGCCGGACCCACCTCTACAGCGCCGAGCCGCTGGCGGCCCGGCTGGCCGAGGAGCTCGGCGACGTCCGGTTCGAGGACCTGGCGGTCCGGCTCGAGGTGTGCGCGGCCAGCATCGAGCGGTCGGCGGAGCACTGGTTCACCAGCGGCCCGGTGGTGCCGGCGGTGATCGCCAGCGCCGCCGTGCCCGGACTGCTGCCACCTGCACTGGTCGACGGCGAGCACTACCTCGACGGCGGCATCGTGAACTCCGTGCCGCTGGGCCGGGCCGTCGCACTGGGCGCCACCGAGGTCTACGTGCTCCAGGTCGGACGGTTCGACCGGCCGCTCGAGGCGCCCCGCAAGCCGTGGGAGGTGGCGCGGGTCGCCTTCGAGATCGCCCGCCGGCACCGCTTCGTCCGCGAGCTCGAGGAACTCCCCGACGGCGTCACGTGTCACGTGCTGCCTGCCCGCGGCACCTCGGAGAAGGACGACTCGATGTTCGCCTACCGCGACTTCGGCAGCATCGAGCGACGCATCCAGCAGACCTACCTGGCCTGCATGGCCTACCTGGACGACCTTCGCAAGGGTGCGCGATGATGCCGCGATGAGACTGGCGCCGCTCCTGCTGCGTCGCTTGGTTCTCGCTCCGGCCGTGGTCGTCCTCGCGTTCCTGACCTGGGTCACCCTGCCCCTGTGGCTGGTCATCGCGGCCGCGCTCTCGCCGCTGGTGCCCGGCCGCTGGCGCGCGTTGCGGGTGCTGTGGCTCGCGGTGCTCTACCTCACCACCGAGGCGGTCGTGCTGGTGATCCTCTTCGGGTGGTGGCTGGCCTCCGGCTTCGGACGGTGGGTGCGCACGCCGTACTGGGAGGGCCTGCACTACGAGCTGGTCCAGGGCGTGATGTGGGTGTTCTTCAAGGAGGCCCGTCGGGTCCTCAAGCTCGAGATCACCACCGACGGCCCGACGCCGGACGCGCACCCCGGCGTGCCCATCCTGGTGGCCTGTCGGCACGCCGGACCCGGCGACTCCTTCATCCTCATCCACGCCCTGATGCACTGGTATGCCCGCGAGCCTCGCGTCGTGCTCAAGGAGACCCTCGCCTGGGACCCCGCCATCGACGTGCTGCTCCACCGCATCCCGGCGCGCTTCATCACCCCCAACCCGGGGCCGGACGCCGACCTGGAGTCACTGATCCGCGACCTGGCCACCGGCCTGGACGAGAACGACGCCTTCGTGATCTTCCCCGAGGGCGGCAACTTCACCGAGAAGCGCCGCGACAAGGCCATCACCCGACTGCGCCAGCTCGGCCTGGAGAAGATGGCGCAACGCGCCGAGCAGATGACCACCGTGCTCGCCCCGCGCCCCGGCGGCCTGCTGGCGGCGCTGGACGCCGCGCCGGACGCCGACGTCGTCCTGGTGGCGCACACCGGGCTGGACCACCTGCTCACCGTCGCCGACATCTGGCGCGAGCTGCCGATGGACAAGGAGATCGTGATGCGCTGGTGGCAGGTGCCCCGCGCGGAGATCCCCTCGGGCCGCGAGGAGCGCATCGAGTGGCTCTTCGACTGGTGGGAGCGCATCGACGCCTGGATCAAGGAGACCGAGGCAAAGCGAACCGCCCCGAGGACGTGAGTCCCCGGGGCGGTCGAAGTGGCTGCGACCCGACTACTTCTTCGGGTCGGTGTCGGTCTCGGTCTCCGTCGTGGTCTCGGTGAGGTCCACGACCTCGGCCGGGTGGTCCGGGGTGGTGGCCGGGGTCGGCTCCTCGACGGCGTCCGACAGCGCCTCGGCCGGGGTGGCGCCGGCGGCGTCGTCGGGGACCTCCTCGGCGGCGTGGCGAGCCTCGCGCACCTTGTCGGTGGCTGCGCCGGCCGACTTGTCGCCGAGGCCGCCGGCCGCGCCCGATGCCCCGGAGGTGGCCGAAGCAGCGGAGGTGGCGGAGGTGGCGGAGCCCGCCGAGGACGGCGTGCTCGAGGGCGAGGACGACGTGGTGGACGCCGGCTTCGGCGTCGAGGTGGGCTTCGGCGCCGGCGTCGGCTGGTAGGACGACTGCCAGTTGTCGCTGTCGTCGCGCCCCTGGAGCTTCTTGACCACGACGGCGACGACACCGGCGATCACCGCCAGCAGGGCGATCTTCTTCAGCTTGCCGCCCTTCTTCTTCGGCGGCTCGTCACCCTTGATCTTGGCGACCTGGATGTCGGCGAAGTCCTTGGCCTCGCTGGCCTTCTCGGAGGCGAGCGCGGCGCCGGATGCGACCAGGGGCGCGGCCTTCTCACGAGCCTCGTGCGCCTTCTCGACCGCGAGCGCGGCACCGCCGGCGATCACCGGGGCGGCCTTCTCCTTGGCGTCGGCGATGACCGGGGCGGCCTTCTCACGAGCCTCGTGGAGCGCCGGAAGCGCGGTGTCCTGGACGAAGTCCTTGGCCTGCTCGTAGGCGGCCTCGACATGCGGCCGGATCGAGTCGACGTAGTCGTTCGCCTGGTCGGCGAGTGACTTCTTCTTGCGGAGTCCCATTGCGAGCTCCCTTTCTGGGACGGGCGGCCTGACGAACCGTGACAACGACGTGGAACTCCACCCAACCATGCCCGCGCAAACAGCGACCACCCCAGGTCGGGTGAGCGCGACCGCGGCCCCCCGGGCGTGGCAGGATCGACACGAAATCACTCCACGACCAGAAGGGCAGTCATGGCTGACCAGCAGGCCATCCTCAAGACGAACAAGGGCGACATCACCATCGACCTGTTCCCGAACCACGCACCCGAGACGGTCGCCAACTTCGTCGGTCTCGCCACCGGCGAGAAGGACTACAAGACCCCCAACGGCCGCACCGGCAAGTTCTACGACGGTCTCGGCTTCCACCGCGTGATCTCCGGCTTCATGATCCAGGGCGGCTGCCCGCTCGGCACCGGCACCGGTGGCCCGGGCTACACGTTCAAGGACGAGATCCACCCCGAGCTGGTCTTCGACAAGCCCTACCTGCTGGCCATGGCCAACGCCGGTCCGGGCACCAACGGCTCGCAGTTCTTCATCACCGTGGGCGCCACCCCGTGGCTCAACACCAAGCACACGATCTTCGGCGAGGTGGCCGACCAGGCCTCGCGCGACGTCGTCGACGAGATCGCCGCCGTCGAGACCGCCGCCGGTGACCGCCCGGTCGACCCGGTGGTCATCGAGTCCGTCGAGATCGTCGGCGGCTGAGCCTGCCTTGAGCAGTTCCCCACCGGCCGGGTCCTCGGGGCCGCCGGCCGAACCCTCGGGGTCGTCCGGACCCGGCGTGCCGGTCTGCTACCGGCACGCCGGGCGGGAGACCCACATCACCTGCCAGCGCTGCAACCGCCCGATCTGCCCCGAGTGCATGCGCGATGCCGCGGTCGGCTTCCAGTGCCCCTCGTGCGTGAGCGAGGGCGCCCGCAGCACCCGCTCGGGCCAGGGGCCCTACGGCGGCGCCCGCTCGAACAATCCCGCGATCACCTCGCTGGTGCTCATCGGGATGAACGTCGCGGTGTGGATCGCGATCCTCGCGACCGGCTGGCACGAGAGCCGGCTGACCGCACGGCTCGCGCTCTCCCCGCGGGGCCTGTGTGAGTCGATCGCGGCTCCCGACAGTTACTACCCGGGCGTCGGGTCCGCGGCGGCCTGTGCCTTCCCCGACGGACGCTGGGTCCCGGGCGTCGCCGACGGCTCCTACTGGGAGCTGATCACCAGCATGTTCACCCATGTGGAGATCTGGCACATCGCGGCGAACATGCTCTCCCTCTACATCCTCGGCCCGCAGATCGAGGCGGTGCTCGGACGCACCCGGTTCCTGGCGCTCTACCTGCTCTCGGGCCTGGCCGGCTCGGCGACGGTGTACTGGCTGTCCAACCCCGACGGCTACACCCTCGGCGCGTCCGGCGCGATCTTCGGGCTCTTCGGCGCCTACGCGGTGCTGGTCCACAAGGTCGGCGGCGACCTGCGGGCGATCGGCGGTCTGTTGGTCGCCAACCTGGTGATCACCTTCCTGCCCGGGCTGAACATCTCCTGGCAGGGCCACCTCGGCGGCCTGGTGGGCGGCGTCGTGATCGCCGCGATCCTGGTCTACGCCCCCCGCGGCCCGCGCCGCTCGGTCGTCCAGTGGTGCCTGCTCTTCACGCTGCTGGCGCTGGTCGCGCTTGCCGTGATCGCGCGCTCGGCGCAGCTGGCCTGATCAGGCACGGTGCCGGCGACGTTCCGGATCCGCGCGACCGTGCGGATCCGGAACCTCGCGGACCGTCGGCGGCTAGGACCCATTCCGCGCAATTGCGCCGGACGGGTCGGTTACCCGCGCGTAGGGGTGCCCGAACCGCGCAATTGCGCCGTTTGGGCACCGAGCAGGAGCCGGGCACCGGGAGAGACCGGGGAGAGTCAGCACGCCCGGCCCACGAATAGCTTCAGCACCTCGCGGACCGTCTGCGGCCATTGACCCATTCCGCGCAATTGCGCCGGATGGGTCGGTTACCCACGCGTAGGGGTGCCCGAACCGCGCAATTGCGCCGCTTGGGCACCGAGAAGGGTCAGCCCGCACGGCGCCCCGGCAAGCGCGCCCGCACGGCCCCGGCACGCCCAGCCCAGCACACGCCGACGTCGTCCACACCTGTGCACAACCCGGTGGATAACTACACGCGTGTCATTCAACCCACAGCTGTGAAGAACCCTGTGGATAACCCGCCCACCCCGATCCGGGTGTGCCGGTCGGTCTACTCCCAGCGGGTGGCGAAGGCGAAGCCCACGGCCATGAACGCGACGCCGACGAACAGGTTCTTCTGACCCAGGTCGTTGAAGACCGGGAGGGAGGGGTCGGTCTGGTTGGCGATGGCGTAGAAGACGCAGATCCAGGCCAGGCCGAGCAGGAAGCAGCCGAGCATGCCGACCACGACGCCACGGCCGCGGCCCAGCGGGGTCGCCTTGTTGGCCGAGATGATCAGGCCGAGGAAGAACAGCCCGAACCCGATCAGGTAGTTCCAGTTCTTCAGGTCCTGCATGAACCCCGGGCCGGTCGCCTTGTGCGGCGCGCCTTCGGCGTTGAGGCCGTCGGGCGGGCGAACGCCGATGTAGTAGTAGGCGATCCACGCGATTCCGAGCGCCATCAGGGCGAGGGCGACCGCGAAGCGGGGAGTGATCAAGGGTCCCCGGTCGGGATCGAAGGTCTCTTGCTTCGCCTTGAGCTTGGCCACGGGTGGGATCCGATCTGAGGAAGGTGTCGGTCAAGACTCCGACCGACGAGTTGGGCTGCATGCTGGGACACCGGGCTACGCGCGTTGTGAGCGTGCCGCGGTCGCGGGCTACCTTAGTCGGCATGAGCCCCCCACACCCGATCGACCCCGAGGGCCCCGCGCCCGAGGAGTCGTCGCCTCGGGCCGACTGGCGGCGTCGTGCCTGGCGGATCGGGACCCCGGGCGTGGTGCTGTTGTCGGGGGTCTTGTTCGTCGCGAGCGCGACGACCAGTGGCGGGACCGACCTGCGGCCGGGCCGCTACACCGATCTGGCCTCGCTCACCCAGTCCGAGTCCGACAACTATGCGGCCCTGCAGCAGGAGGCCGCCGATCTGCGCGCCGAGGTCGAGGGGCTCAGCGCCAGCGTCGACGACGCTCAGGTCCGCAAGGAGCGGCACGAGGCCGAGGCGCTCCGGGGGCCGGCCGGCCTGGAGCCGGTGTCGGGGCCGGGTCTGCGGATCGTGATGTCGGATGCGCCGGAGAGCTCCTTCGAGAAGGCGCTGCGGGAGGCCGACCCCGAGTTCAACCTGCGGTGGCTGGTGGTGCACCAGCAAGACCTCCAGGCCGTCGTGAACGCGCTGTGGGCCGGCGGTGCGGAGGCCGTGACCATCCAGGGCCAGCGGATCGTCACCACCACCGGCATCCGCTGCAATGGCAGCGCCGTGCAGCTGCAGGGGGTCCCTTACCCCGAGCCGTATGTGATCGAGGCGGTCGGCGACCAGGACGCCCTGCTCCACGCGATCGACGCCAACCAGGACGTCACCGGCTTCCGGGCCGACGCCGCCAGCCCTGACATCGGGGTCGGCTGGGAGCTGGAGGAGGAGGACGACGTCGAGGCGCCGGCCTACGAGGGCCTGCTCGACCTCCAGGCCGCCAAGGTCCAGTAAGCGGTACCGAAAAAGCACACCGCCCGAGTCGTCATCGACTCGGGCGGTGTCTTGTCCCGCGGGTGGCTACCGGCCGCCCCGGCCGCCTGGGCCGCCTCGGCCCTCCCGGCCGGGCGGCTGGCCGGTCGTGGGTGGCCCGGTGGTGGTGGGCAGGTCGGTCGGCGGCGGGCTGGTCGTCGTCGGCTCGGTGCTCGGTGGGGGGCTGGTGGTGGTCGGCTCGACGTAGACCGACACGAAGATCACCACCACGCTGTCCTTCGGCAGGGTGGTGCCGGCGAGGGGCACCTGGTCGACGATGGTGCCCTTCTTCTCCTTGGACGTGGGATCCTCGCGGACGTCGGCCCGGAAGCCCGCCTGCTCGATCAGGTCGATGGCCTCCTTCTGCTTCTTGCCGACGACCATGGGCACTTCCTTGGGGCCCTGGGAGTACTGGATCGAGATCGTGATGCCCTTCTCGACCGTGGAGCCGGCCGGCGGGTTCTGGGAGAGCACCTCCCCGGCGGGTCGGTCGTTCTCCACCGACTCCTTGCGCACCTTGAACCCGTCGTTGCGCAGGGTCGAGACGGCGTCCTTGAGCGTCAAGGTGACGACGTTGGGCACCGTCACCTCCTCCTTGCCGGTGGAGACGGTGAGCGTGATCGCGTCGCCCGGGTCGACGTAGTCGTCGGCCGAGGGCCGCTGGTCGATGACCTCCTCGGCCGGGACGGTGTCGCTGCTCTCGTAGATCACCTGCGGGTTGACCGTCAGTCCGGCGTTGCCGATCTCGGCGCGAGCCTGGTCCTCGGTCATCCCGATCACCGCCGGCACCTTGGTGCGCTCGGGCGTCGGGGGGAACAGCGAGTCCTTCACCAGGAACCACCCGGCCACCAGCAAGGCGATCACGAGGAGGCCGAGGAGCACCCAGAGCCCGGTGCGGGGGGCCGGTTCGTTGGCCACCGGCAGCGGCGTGGGCTCCGGACGCCGCGGCGCGGTGCCCACCGGGTGGGTGCCGGTCGGCGGCGTGGGAGGCGGTGCGGCCGCCGCCACCGGGGCCGCGGGCGGCTCGGGGTCCTGGGGCGGAGGTACCGCGATCGCGGCCTCGACCGGTCGCCCCGCCAGGTAGCGCTCGATGTCGTTGCGCATCGCGCCGGCCGACTGGTAGCGGTCCTCGAGCCGCTTGGTCAGCGCCTTGAGGACGATCGCGTCCACGGCCGGGGGGAGCTCGGTGTCGTGGTCCGACGGCGGCGCCGGGTGCTCGCGCACGTGCTGGTAGGCCACCGCCACCGGGCTGTCGCCGACGAACGGCGGGCGGCCGGTGAGCAGCTCGTAGAGCAGGCAGCCGGCGGAGTAGACGTCGGAGCGTGAGTCGACCTGCTCGCCGCGCGCCTGCTCGGGGGAGAGGTACTGGGCGGTGCCCACGACCGCGGCGGTCTGGGTCATCGAGTTGGCGGCGTCGCTCATCGCGCGGGCGATGCCGAAGTCCATCACCTTCACCTCGCCCGAGGGGGTGAGCATCACGTTGCCGGGCTTGATGTCGCGGTGGATGATGCCCGCGCGGTGGCTGTAGTCGAGCGCGGACAGGACGCCGCTGGTGATCTCCAGGGCTCGTTCGGGCAGGATCTTGCGACCCTCGCGCAGGATGTCGCGCAGGGTCCGGCCGGCGACGTACTCCATCACGATGTAGGGCTGGGAGACCCCGGAGTCGTCGGCGGCGGGCTCCTCACCGGTGTCGTAGACCGCGACGATGGAGGGGTGGTTGAGCGAGGCCGAGGACTGCGCCTCGCGGCGGAACCGGGCCTGGAAGGTGGCGTCGCTGGCGAGGTCGGTGCGCAGGCGCTTGACCGCGACGATCCGGCCGAGCCGGGTGTCGGTGCCCTTGCGCACCTCGGCCATGCCGCCGCGGCCGAGCAGCTCGCCCAGCTCGTAGCGGCCACCGACCATGGGTGGGCCTGCGTCGTTCACGGTGCGCTCTCCTCAGTGGGGCTGGTGGGGGGCTCGGTGGTCGTCGGCTCCGAGGACGTCGGCTCGGTGGTGGGGGGCTCGGTCGTCGTGGGCTCCGTGGTGGGCGGCTCGGTCGTGGTCGGCTCCGAGCTCGGCGGCTCCGAGGTCTCCTCCGGCGCGTCGGCCCAGTAGGTGACGGTAATGGTTTCCCCCACCTCCACGTCGCCGTTCGGGTTGACTGCCGTCACTTCTCCGTCGCGGGAGGCGTCGGAGTTCTCACGAGACTCGCGGCGCACGTCGAATCCGAGCCCGCGTAGCGCGGACTCGACCTCGTCGACCTGCTTGCCGACGTAGGCGCTCTCGTTGACGCGCTTGGTCTGTGGGCCGTCGTCGGTGGAGGTCTCCGACTTCGACGGCGTCCGGGTGCGGGACTGGGAGGTGGTGGTGTCGCCGGCGGAGGGGTCTTCGTCGTCGTCGCCTCCGGTGAGGAGCATGGTGAGCACCACGGCCAGGGCCACCACGAGCACCACCGCGGCGATGATCGGCCAGGGGTTGCGGCGCTTGTCGGTCTCGTCCGGCCCGACCGGCCCGGCGGGGACCGCGGGCCCCGAGGTGCCGCCGAGCTGGGCGGTGGCCGGGGTGGGAGTGGGGTCGTAGGGAGTCGCCCCCAGCACCTGGGTGGCGGCCGTGTCGGCCACCGGGGGGACGACCGGTCCCCCGAGCGGCGGTGTGCTGGCGGCCGCGGCCGAGGGGTTGCGCAGGGCGGCCGCGAAGGCCGCGCCGTCGGCGTAGCGCTCGGCGGGATCCTTCGACAGCGCCCGCCGGACGACGACGGCCAGGTCGTCGGGCACGCTCGCGGGCAGCTCGGGGATCGGCTCGCGCAGGTGGGCCAGGGCCGTCGCCACGGGTGAGTCGGCCTCGAACGGACGCCGTCCGGCGAGGCACTCGAACGCGACGACCCCGAGCGAGTACACGTCGGAGGCCGAGGTGGCCTGCTTGCCCTCCGCCTGCTCGGGCGAGAGGTACTGCGGGGTGCCCATCACCGCGCCGGTGCGGGTGATCCCGACGCCGTCGGCGGCGCGGGCGATGCCGAAGTCGGTGACCTTGATCTTGCCGTCGGGGGTGACCAGCAGGTTCGCGGGCTTCACGTCGCGGTGCACGATGCCCGCGCGGTGGGCCGCGCCGAGCGCGTCGCCGACCTGGGCGAGCAGGTCGCGCACGGCGTCGGGGTCGAGTTCGCGACCTCCGGCGTGGGCGCCGATCAGGTTCGACAGCGGCTGGCCCTCGACCAGCTCCATCACCAGGTAGGGCCGCGGGTGCCCCGACCCGTCGGTGGGTGCCGACTCGCCGACGTCGTAGACCGCGGCGATGCCGGGGTGCTGGAGGGCGGCGGCGTGCTGGGCCTCGGTCTCGAACCGGGAGCGGAAGGTGGCGTCGTCGGCGTACTCGGTCTTGAGGAGCTTGATCGCGACCTGGCGCCCCAGCATCGTGTCGGTGGCGCGCCACACCTCGCCCATCCCGCCGGTGGCGATGCGGGACTCCAGCCGGTAGCGCCCGGCGCCGTCGGCGAACTCGCTCATCGGTTGCACCTCACTTCAAGATCGCCTCCATCACGGCCTTGGCGATGGGACCGCCGAGGGCGCCGCCGGCGATCTCGTGGCCGGGCGCCTCCTGGATCATCACGGCCACCGCGACCTTGGCGTCGTCCTGCGGCGCGAAGGACACGAACCAGCCGTAGGGCGGCTTGTTGGCAACGCCGCGCTGCGCGGTGCCGGTCTTGCCGCCCACCGAGACGTTCGGGATCGCCGCCGCGGACGCCGTGCCGTCGTCGACGGTGGACACCATCACCTCGCGCAGCGTGCGCGCGGTCTCCGAGCTGATCGCCCGGGAGAGCTCCTCGGGGTCGGTGGTCTGCGCGTCGTAGTCGGCCGACTGCACCTCGTCGACCAGGTAGGGCCGCATCACGACGCCGTCGTTGGCGATCGCGGCGGCGACCATCGCCATCTGCAGCGGGGTGGCCTGGACGTCGAACTGGCCGAAGCCGGTCTGCCCGACCTGCGGCGGGTTCAGCTCCTCGGGGAAGACCGAGCGGACCTGGCCGTTGAGGTCCTCGAGGTAGTCGCTGTTGAAGCCGAACTTCTCGGCCTGGCTGAGCATGCCCTCGGCGCCCACCTCGATCGCCAGCTGCGCGAACGTGGTGTTGCAGGACTGCTCCATCGCCATGCGCAGCGTGATCTCGCTGGTGCCGCAGGGGCGTCCCTCGTTGGTGACCAGGCCGCTCTCCCCGGAGGTCTGCGGGAGCTGGAAGCTCGATCCGCCCGGCACCCGCGCGTCGGCGCCCTGGTACTTACCCGACTCCAGCGCCGCAGCGGCGGTGACGAGCTTGAACGTCGACCCGGGGAAGAGCCGGGTCTGGATGGCCCGGTTGAGCAGCGGCTGGCTGGGGTCGTCGTTGAGCCGGGCGTAGGTGGCGTCGCGGGCGGCGAAGTCGTGGGTGGCCAGCTTGTTGGGGTCGAAGGTCGGCAGCGAGACCATCGCGAGGATCTTGCCGGTGTTGGGCTCGAGTGCCACCACCGAGCCTTGGACGCCGTCGCCGAGCGCGGAGAGACCGTCGAAGGCCGCCTTCTGCGCGGCGGGGTCGAGGGTCAGCTGGACGTTGCCGCCCTTGGGCGGCTTGTTGCTGAGCAGGTCGATGAGGCTGCCGATGAACAGTCGCGGGTCGTCGCCGGACAGCACCTGGTTCTGGGCGGCCTCGATGCCGGTGGCCGAGCCGTTGGTGAAGTAGCCGGTGACCGGCGCGTAGAGGAACGGCGAGGGGTAGGTGCGCAGGTAGTTGTACTTGTCGTCGACCGGCTCGCTCTCGGCGATCGGGGTGCGACCGACGAGGATCGCGCCCCGCTCGCTGGAGTAGGCGGCGTTGAGGACTCGCGCGTTCTCGGGACGCTCGTTGAGGTCGTTGGCCGCGAAGACCTGCAGGTAGGTGGCGTTGAGCATGAGCGCCAGGAACAGCAGCAGGCAGAAGATCGAGACGTTGCGGATCGGCTTGTTCATCCGCGACCTCCGGAGACCTTGATGACCTGGGTCGACTCCTCGTCGGGGGAGGACTCCTCCTGCGAGGCCAGGTCGGGGATCGGACGCCGCGCCTGGTCGGAGATCCGCAGCAGCAGGGCGATGATCACCCAGCTGGCCACCAGGGAGGAGCCTCCGTAGGAGAGGAAGGAGGTGGTGAGCCCGGTGAGCGGGATCAGCCGGGTGACGCCGCCGACGACGACGAAGAGCTGGAGGGCGAAGACGCCGGCCAGGCCGGTGGCCATCAGCTTGCCGAAGCTGTCGCGGGAGATCAGGGCGATGCGCAGGCCGCGCTCGACGATGACGCCGTAGAGCAGCAGCACCGCCAGGACGCCGGTGAGGCCGAGCTCCTCGCCGATGGCGGCCATGATGAAGTCGGACTCGGCGAACGGGATGCGGGTGGGATCGCCTTCGCCGAAGCCGCGCCCGATCAGCCCGCCCCAGCTGAAGCCGAACATCGACTCCACGAGCTGGTCGCTGTTCTGCCCGGCCGGGCCCCGGTAGTACTCGAAGGGGTGCAGCCAGGTGTCCACGCGCACCCGCACGTGGCCGAAGAGCCGGTAGGCGACCAACGCGCCGCCGGCGAACAGCAGGCCTCCGACGATCACCCAGCCGGGACGCTCGGTGGCGACGTAGAGCATGATCAGGAACAGCCCGAAGAACAGCAGGCTGGAGCCGAGGTCGCGCTGGAAGACCAGGATGCCGAGGCTGACCAGCCACATCGCCAGGATCGGGCCGAGGTCGCGGCCGCGCGGCAGGTCGATGAACAGCACCCGGCGTCCGGCCAGGGCCAGCGCGTCGCGGTGGAGCACGAGGTAGCCGGCGAAGGCGATGACCAGCAGCACCTTGGCGATCTCGCCGGGCTGGAAGGTGAAGGGCCCGACGTTGATCCAGATGCGCGCGCCGTAGACCTGGTGCCCGATGACCGGAGCCATCGGCAGGATCAGCAGCACGATGGCCAGCAGGCCGAAGGTGTAGGTGAACCGCGCCAGGATCCGATGGTCGCGCAGCAGCACGAGGGTTCCGATGAACAGCACCACGCCGACCGTCATCCAGGTCAGCTGCTTGGGCGCGAAGCTGTGGTCGGTGGCCAGGTCGAGGCGGTGGATGATGGCCAGGCCGAGGCCGTTGAGGGCGGCGACGACGGGGAGCAGCACCGGGTCGGCGTACGGCGCGACGAACCGCACCGCGATGTGGGCGGCCACCATGAGCGCGGCGAGCCAGCCGCCGTAGCCGACGATGTCGGCAGGCACCTTGCCCTCGACGCCGAGACCGACGGCGGCATAGCCGCCGACGCCGACCGCGAGGGCGAGCACGAGCAGGAAGAGCTCTGCCCCCCGCCGGCGGCGGTGGACGAACTCCATCAGAGCCCCGGTGCCCGGAGTGACGGCCATGCTCAGTTTCCGCTCCCGGACACGGCGACCCGTTTGCCGGCCAGCTCCTCGACGCGGTCGCGTGCCTCGGTGAGGTTGTCGACCGGGATGCCGTCGCGCACCGACTGGCGGTCGAACTCCTCGAGGTCGTCGACGTTGAGGGTGGTCACGACCACGACGTCGGAGAGGTCGATCCCGGGGAGCGAGGAGTTGACGCCGTGGTGGATCACCACGACGCCGTCCTCCTCGCCGATGTAGTACTGGTTCTGGACGTAGGACCACGCGGCCGCGGCGCCGATCCACAGCAGGCCGACGACGATGACCAGGCCCAGCACGCGGCGCAGCCAGGAGAACCGCGGCGGCGGCATCGGCGCGTAGCGCGCGGCCTCCGGGTCCGGCGGCAGGATCGGGTCGGACGGGATCGCGAACGGGACCTCGTCGGGGATCTCCGCCTCGATCGGCTCCAGCTCGCCGGTGTCGCCCGAGCGGTGGCCGCGGAACAGGCCGCGGGGGAGCTTGCGCTTGAGCTCGGACGCGGCGCCGACCAGCAGCGGCTCGAGGTCGGCGTACTCGGGGATCTCGGCGGCCTGCTCGGCGGTCAGGACGTCGGCGACGATGCAGGTGACGTTGTCGGAGCTGCCCGCCTCGAGGCTGGCGCGGACGAGCTCGACGGCGGCGAAGTCGGGCGTGCCCATGGAGAGGATGTCGGCGAGACGACCGTCGTCGAGGACGCCGCTCGCGCCGTCGCTGCACAGCAGGATGCGGTCGCCGGGGACGACCTCGAGCACGAACAGGTCGGGCTCGGCCTCGTGGATGCCGTCGAGCGCCTTGAGGATGAGGTTGCGGTGCGGGTGGACCCGCGCCTCCTCCTCGGTGATGCGGCCCTCGTCGATGAGGCTCTGCACGAAGGTGTGGTCGGTGGTGAGCTGGGAGAGCTCGTTGTCGCGGAACAGATAGGCGCGGCTGTCGCCGATGTGGCCGATGCCGAGCCGGCGCCCGTCGAAGAGGGCGACCGTCGCGGTGGTGCTGGTGCCGTTGATCGCCGGGTCGGCGTCGACGAGGCGGCCGATCTGGGTGTGGGCGGCGTGCATGGCGTCGGTGACGCGGTCGAGGACGTCGGGATCGCCCGGGTGGCCGTCTCCGGGCGGTACCGGGGCGGCGTCGAGGTTGCGCAGCTCGGAGATCGCCGTGCTGGAGGCGATGTCGCCCCGGGCGGCGCCGCCAACGCCGTCGCAGACGCTGAGCACCCACGGGCCGGCGTAGCCGGAGTCCTGGTTGTCCTTGCGGATGCGACCGACGTCGGAGATCGCGGAGTAGTTGAGCACCAGGGCGGGGCCGTCGTCGTGCGCGTTGGGCGGCGGCGTCGGGACGGTGTCGGGGCGGTCGCCCGGGCCGCTGGGGACGGTGCTCTGGAGCCCGGCGGTGTCCCGCTCGCCGCCCTTGACCGGACGGTCGGGGCCGGCGTCCCCGCTGGGTTCGTCGGCCGGCTCCTCGGACAGGTCGAGAGCCTCGGTGTCGGCGTCCGGCTCGGGAGCCGGAGCCCAGGCGGCGTCGGCGTCGTGGTGCGCGTCGTCGCGACGGCCGTTGGATGCGTCGGTCACTTCTTCAGCTCCAGGATGGTCTTGCCGATCCGCACCTGGGTGCCGAGCGTGATCGTGGTGGGCTGGGTGATCCGGACGTTGCCGATGTAGGTGCCATTGGTGGACCCGAGATCCTCGACGAACCACTGGTCGCCGCTGGCGGCGATCCGGGCATGCCGGGTGGACACGTAGTCGTCGTCGAGCCGGATGGCGGCGTCGCTGCCGCGGCCGATGAGGATCGGCGCGCGATCCAGCGGTGCGGTAGCGCCGGTGTTGCCGCCCTGGGTGACCGCGACGTGGGTGGGCGAGCCGCGGCGGCGCGGCGGCTTCTTCTGCTTCGGCGGCTGGTGGCCGGCGTTGCTGCGCACCACCTCGGGCACCCGGGCCCCGAACATGTCGGAGCGGATGACCGAGATCGCGGCGAGCACGAAGATCCACAGGATCGCCAGGTAGGCGATCCGGATCAGGAAGAACGTCAGCTCAGACACCGGCCGCTCCCGGATCGACGACGTCGTGGACGATGCGCACGGTCATCGTGGTGGTGCCGACCTTGACGTGCGAGCCCTCGTGCAGGGCCGCGCGCGGCACCTTGTGGCCGTCGACGGTGATGCCATTGGTGGAGCCGAGGTCGTGCACCTCGATCGTGGGCGGCTCCTGGCCGCGGCCCGCGGTGACCAGGAACTCCACGTGCCGCCGGCTGATGCCGGGGTCGTTGATCCGCAGGTCGGCGTCGGTGCCGCGTCCGACGACGAGGCCGGGCGGGTTGAGCGGGTGCCGGGTGCCGTTGACCTCGAGCATCGCGATCGCGCGGCGGACCTGGGTCTGGCTGGCGGTGCCGACCACCTTGGCCTGCGCCTCGCTGCGGATCCGGAAGCGCCCGGTGGTGAGGTCGTCCGACGGCTCGAACGCGATCCGGATCGGGCCCGGGAACACATAGCCCTGCTGCTCGGCGTGGGTCTGGAGCTGGTCGGACAGCTCGCGCGCCAGCGTGGAGTCGTAGGGCGCCAGCCGCGACAGGTCGGTGTCGGACAGCTCCACGTGGAAGTCGTTGGGCACCAGCCGCCGGTCGCGGGAGAGGATCTGGGTGTTCTGGTCGAGCTCGCGCTCCAGCGCGGCGGCGATCTCGACCGGCTGGACGGCGCTGCGGAAGGTGCGCGCGAAGGCGCCGGAGATCATCGACTCGAGGCGTCGCTCGAATCGCTGCAGGCCACCCATCCGCACCTCCTCCTGCTGCTCGGACCCTGCTCGTCTCATCCGCCTGCCCTTTGAAGGCATGCCGACCGCCGGTCGGTGGACCGGAGGCTCGGTCGATCGTAGCGAGCCGATGCCCGCGAACCACGCACCCCACACCTCCTCCAGCGCCCGCGCCGCGACCTGCCGCGCGATCGCCCCCACCCGACCGGCGCATGGCCGGTTTGGGCGGCGCCGAGCAGGTGGGCTAACCTTGCCCGGCTACTTGCGCGAGTGGCGGAACGGCAGACGCGCTGGCTTCAGGTGCCAGTGTCCGAAAGGGCGTGGGGGTTCAAATCCCCCCTCGCGCACCAAGGGTGGTTCACGAAACCATCCAACGTGAGTTCACGAAACCCCCGGCAGGCCTCGCCTGGCCGGGAGTTTCGCTGTTGTGAGGCGCCTTTGGGGACCGGAGGCTGGCGCGGCGGCTGCACTGGAAGTGGCTTCATGCTTAGTCTGTGGCCACTTGAGCGCGAGTCGGGGTTGGGTGGCAGCCGGAACCGAAGCTGGTCGGGATGAGCCGGTACTCAGTAGAGCGGGAGCCAGGTGATGGGCCGCCGGTCTGGTGGATCTCCGGTGGCGGAAACCCGGGTTCGCCGCTTGAACATGCGGGGGTGGAGCAGGATCTTCGTTCCCAGTGCGGTGAAGTAGCCGCGATCGGCTCGCCACTGCCCGGCTATCGCGTTGTCGACCGGGACCTCGGCGGTGACGTTCTCGACCGCAGCGTTGTTCGCTGAAGCCATCACCATCTCGAATCCGGTCAGCTCCGGTCGGAGCTGGGGAACCGTGCGTTTGTGACCTCCCTCCGCGTTCCACGTGTGCTTACCGACGAACGCGTCCCTCGGGCTGTCGAGCCTCGCGAGGCGCTCGGCGCGTTCGACAACGTTGCGGCGAGGATGTCGCGCAACGTCGTGGTCCTTCCCGTCCCTGGGAGCCGATTGACGCCCATGAGCCCGGCGCGGGATGTGGCTACCTCGTTGAGTGCCTGGTTGACGGCGAACTGCTGACTCGAGGCGAGTCCGTGGGCGGGGTTACTCGTCCACCGCCCCCAGGGAGCCGGGTGACCGACACCCGACGGCCCAAGGCGGACGAGAGCATCGACGCTTCCACAACGACGCGGCCATGGTGATCAATGACAAGCCCCGCGCAGGCGCTCAGACCGCCCGGACGCTCGTCATATGCGTCCTTGTCATCCGCGAAGGCACGGTGGAGAGTCTCGTAGACGCCCTCAAGCTCGTAGACACCGAGATACACGGTGTGTCGCCAGGCGATCTCGAACATCCCGAGGTGGGATCCGAACTCGCGGAACATGCGGGTCAGCCCCGCGAGGACGCACCGCGCGGAGCGGGCCCGAACGCCTCACGGGTCGCGTCATCGGCAGGAACGAAGGTCTCCAGGTGCAGCCCGCTCAGCGTGACGTCGTGGGGGGACTCGATCTGGCTGGCGATGCTGAACATGGAGAGGACGCCGGCGTCGGTCTCAAGCTCCAGCCTGACCACGGGGTCACGGGGCGGCGCGGACGGCGGTGGGCCGCCGAAGGGGTACTCCTCGACCTCCGCGCGCAGGCTCACCAGGGCGCTTCGGCGTCCGGTGCGCTCGACGCGCTGGTCGAGCTGGTGCAGCAGGTGGGATCGCCACGTCGGCAGGTTCCGGATCCGTGGGGCGAGTCCCTCGGGGTGCAGGCACAGGCGGATCACGTTGAGCGGCGGCTCGAGCAGGTGCGCGGCGACGCCGTCGAGCATCGCGTCGACCGCCCGGTTGGAGTCGACGACGTCCCACTCGTCGTCCAGGAGCAGGGCCGGGTACGGATCGTGGGCGTCGAGGAGGTTGCGCAGGCCGTCCATGATCGGCACCAGCTCGGCGTCGGTGGTGGACCGCTCGGGATACCTAGGCGCGTAACCACCGGCGAGCAGCAGCTCATTGCGCTCGGCCAACGGCACGTCGAGGGCGTCGGAGAACCGCAGGATCATCTCCGGCGTGGGTCGGGAGCGGCCGGTCTCGACGAAGCTGATGTGGCGGGAGCTGACGTCGGCGCGCGTGGCCAGCGCGAGCTGGCTCAACGAGCGCGTCTCGCGCCACCGTCGCAGCTCGGACCCGATGGCGGAGGGGCTGGTGGTCGGCACGCCGTCAACCTAATCGGCGCGATGTCGCGCGCTCGATGACCTCAGAGGTAATCGCGCCGGTCGGGAGAGGCGATCCATGGTGGTGCCTCGCCCACCACGAAAGGGAAAGACAACCATGAACGCAATCGCCGAGAACTACATCGCCACCTGGAACGAGCGTGACCCCCAGCGTCGTGCCGACCTGCTGTCGAAGCACTGGGCGCCGGACTGCCTCTACGTCGACCCACTCGCGGTCGGTGAGGGACGCGAGGGCATGTCGGGCACGATCGAGGCCGTGCACGGCCAGTTCCCGGACTTCGCTTTCACGCTTCTCGGGGACGCCGACGCCCACCACCGGCAGCTCCGCTTCCAGTGGGGTCTCGGCCCGGTCGGGGCGGAGCCGGTCGTGGTCGGGTTCGACGTCGTCGTGGTCGACGACGACGACCGCATCGCCGATGTGCGCGGCTTCCTCGACAAGGTGCCCGCCTGAGGGACCCCGGAGCGCGACGACGGCCTTGGGGGGCTCGACGCTCAGCGCCGAGCCTCCACGGAGGTCGCCGTGCGCTGGGTGAACCGGTAGAGCCAGGCGATGAGCAGCACGAACACGACCACGCCGAGTGCCTCGGCCCAGTGCACGAAGCCGTCTCCGACGATGCCGAGCGGCGACTCCTTGCCGGTGGCCGCGACGATGCCAGCGAAGGCCACGCCGAACAGGCTCTCGCCGACGATCAGCCCGGTCGCGAGCAGGATGCCCATTCGCTTGCGGCGTTCGGCATCGCCGCTGCGCTCGGCCCAGCGGTCGTAGGCGAGGCCGAGGAACGCGCCGATCGGGATCACCAGGGTGAGCGAGATCGGCAGGTACATGCCCATCCCCACCGCGAGCGGCGGCAGCCGGAACCGCTTGGTCGTCTTGCCGAGCACCTCGTCGATGATCACCACGACGACGCCGATGAGTGCCCCAAGGCCGATCAGCTTCCAGTTCAGGTCGCCGCCGAACACGCCCTTGGCGAGGGAGGAGATCAGTGCGGCCTGGGGCGCCGCCAGCGCGTCGCTCTTGGCGCCGGGCTCCCCCTGGAACCCGAACGCCGACCGGAGCAGCTCGAGGATCGGCGCGATGATCACCGACCCGAAGATGACGCCGATGATCAGCGCCACCTGCTGCTTCCATGGGGTCGAGCCGACCAGCTGACCGGTCTTGAGGTCCTGCAGGTTGTCGTTGGAGATCGTGGCGATCCCGAACACGACGGCGGTGGTGAACAGCGTGTACGCGATCAGCGCCGTGGTCTGGTCGCCGTTGTCGCCGGTCCCGTGGATCGCCTTGATCAGCAACGCGGCCGCCAGCACGACGAGGATGCCCACGCCGGAGATCGGGCTGTTGGAGGACCCGATCAGGCCGGCCATGTATCCGCACACCGCGGCCACGACGAGTCCGATCAGCAGCACGAACACGACGCTGATGAGCACCAGCGTCCCGAGGCTGCCACTGATCGCGGTGCCGTCGATGAAGCCCCACAGCAGGAGGGCGACCGGCACCATCGAGATCACCACGATGAGCCCGACCAGGTTGATCGGGATGTCCTGCTCGGTGAGGTCGACCCGGTCGCCCTCGCGACGCTGGCGAGCCGAGAGGGCGGCGGCGCGGATGCCGGAGATGATCGGCCCGAGGATCTTCAGCAGCGTCCAGACCGCCGCGACGGCGATGGCACCGGCACCGACGAACCGCACCTCGCTGCTGAACACGGCACCCACGACGTCGGCCACGGCAGCACCGCCACCGAAGTCGCCGGAGCTGCGCACGGGCAGCAGGACCCCGTAGGAGATCAGCAGCCCGACGAGCATCGCGATGCCGACGGTGACGCCGACCAGGTGACCGACGCCGATCAGGGCCAGCGAGAGACTGGCGCCGACCATCGACCCGCCCGAGCCGACCCGGAACGCCGCCGACAGGGAGTTGCTGATCACCTTCAGCGCCGCGACCAGGCTGAATCCCGCGGCGGCCAGCGCGCCGGCCAGGATCACCCGGAGCCCGGCGCGGTTGTCGTCGGCGGCCTCGTGCGAGTCGCCGACCTTGAGCACCTCGGCGCCGGCGACGCCCTCGGGGTAGGGAAGATCCGATCCGGTCACCAGCGCGCGGCGCAGCGGGATCGAGTACATGACGCCGAGGATCCCGCCGACCGCGCACACCGCGACCGTCGTCCAGTACGGGAAGCCCGACCACCAGCCGATCATGATCAGGCCGGGCAGCACGAAGATGATCGCCGACAGCGTGCCGGCCGCCGAGGCGATCGTCTGCACGATGTTGTTCTCGACGATCGAGTGGTCGGCGAAGCGCCGCAGGACGGTCATCGAGATGACGGCCGCCGGGATGGAGGTCGCGAACGTCAGCCCCACCTTGAGGCCCAGGTACACGTTGGCCGCGGTGAACACCAGCGTGATGAGGCCACCGAGGACCACCGCGCGGACGGTCAGCTCACGCACCGGCGATCGGGTGCTGGTCGAGGCCGAGGTTGCCATGAGCCCTCCCGTAAGACACGCGGACAGCAGGGATCTGTCCGGCCCACCACGCTAAGCCGTGCGCTCCCCTCCGCGAAAGTCCTCAGGGTCCGCGACCGTGGACCGTGCCGTCACGCCCCGTCGCACCATCCTCCGAACATATGGTTGTGAGCTCGGGCGCCCCTCACCTACACTCGGGAAATCGTATTCCCAGAGAGGCGGGGCATGCTCGAAACAGATGTTCTGATCATCGGTGCCGGGGCAGCCGGCGGGGTCGCGGCCGATGCACTGTCGAAGGCGGGCGTCGACGTCGTCTGCCTCGAGCAGGGTGAGTGGCAGGCGCCCGCGGACTATCCGGCACAGCGGTCGACCTACGAGCTGGAGGCTCGCAAGCAGTGGTCGGCGAGTCCCAACATCCGCGGCGGTCAGCGGGACTACCCGATCGACGAGTCCGACTCCGACATCGCGCCCCTCATGTTCGCCGGAGTGGGCGGCAGCACCATCATGTACGCCGCCGACTGGCCGCGGCTGCTGCCGTCGGACTTCCGCGTGAGGAGCCTCGACGGGTGCGCCGACGACTGGCCGATCCGCTACCAGGACCTGCAGCCGTTCTACGAGCGCACCGACCGGGACTTCGGCGTCTCCGGCGTCGCCGGCGACCCCGCCTACCCGGACGGGGAGGACCCGCCGCTCCCGCCGCTGCCGATCGGCCAGATCGGCATGAAGATGGCCCGCGCGCACGACAAGCTGGGCTGGCACTGGTGGCCGGCCGCGCAGTCGGTCTCCTCGGTGGCTCACAACGGGCGCCGGGCCTGTGTGCAGTGGGGCACCTGCATGCAGGGCTGCCCCGAGGGCGCCAAGGCCTCCACCGACGTGACGCACTGGCCCGCAGCGATCGCCCGCGGCGCGAAGCTGATCACCGGGGCACGCGTCTCCCGCATCCTGATGTCGCCGGCCGGCTTGGCCACCGGGGCCGAGTTCGTCTCCAGCGACGGCACGTGGGACGAGATCCGGGCCAACATCGTGATCCTGGCGGCGAACGCCGTCGGCACCCCGCGGATCCTGCTGAACTCCGCCACCTCGGGGCACGAGGCGGGACTGGCCAACTCCAGCGGACTGGTGGGCCGGCGCCTGATGGTGCACCCCTTCGCCAACGTGCTGGGCTACTTCGACGAGGACCTCGAGAGCTGGAACGGCCACGTCGGCGCGAAGATCGCGTGCTTCGAGTTCTACGAGACCGATCCGAGTCGCGGCTTCGTGCGCGGGGCCAAGTGGAGCCTGGCGCCCACCGGCGGACCGCTCGCCGCCGCGCTCCCACCGCGCGCCGGCAACGACGTCTGGGGCCCCGAGCACCACGCGCAGGTGCGCAAGCACCTGGGACGCACGATCAGCTGGGGCATCTTCGGAGAGGACCTTCCCGACCTCGACAACCGCGTCGAGATCGACGAGAGCCTCACCGACTCCGACGGCATCCCGGCGCCGAAGCTGACCTATCGGATGAGCGAGAACTCCCGCAAGCTGCTCGACTTCAACATCGACAAGGCGGTGGAGTCGCTGCGCGCGGCCGGTGCCTACGACATCGCGACCGAGTCGCTGATGCGCTACTCCGGCTGGCACCTGCTCGGCACCGCCCGCATGGGGGACGACCCCGCCGACTCGGTGGTCGACCAGTACGGTCGCGCCCACGACGTCCCCAACCTGTTCATCATCGACGGCAGCGTCTTCGTCACCAGCGGAGCCGTGAACCCGACGAGCACGATCGCCGCTCTGGCCCTGCGCTCGGTCGAGCATCTGATCGCCCACCGACGAGACCAGGCGGTGCCCGCATGAGCGACCCGACCACCGCACAGCCGATCGAGCTCACCACGTCGCCCGCACCGCAGGTCCGCACCTGGCTGGCCGCCGTCGCCGACGTGCTGATCCCGGCCTCCGACGACATGCCCAGCGCCAGCGAGGTCGACGTGCAGGGCCGCCAGCTCGACATCGTGCTCGGCGCCCGACCCGACCTGACCGCAGCGGTCGTGCGGGCCCACGAGCTCGCCGGCGACAGTACCCCCGAGGCGGTCCTGGACCTGCTGGCCGGATCCGACCCGGAGGCGCTCGACGCCGTCCGGATGGTCGTGGCCGGCGGCTACTACATCCACCCCGACGTGCGGTCGCGGCTCGGCTACACCGGCCAGGAGCCGCGCCAGGTGCGCGTCGACGTCGTCCCCGACTACATCGAGGACGGTCTGCTCGAGCGGGTCATGGAGCGTGGCCCGATCTTCCGCAACGACGAACCCACGAGCTGAGCCAGGTGAGGACCCCGCGATGACCGAAACGATCGAGACGACCAACCCGGCGACCGGGAAGGTGCTCGCCGAGTACCCCATCCAGTCGCTCAGCGACATCGACCGGGAGATCGAGCGGACCGGCGCCGCCCAGCGGACGTGGGCCGCCCTGCCCGTCGAGAGGCGCGCCGAGCTGATCGGCGCCCTGGGAGGCGTGCTCCGTGAACGCGCCGACGACCTCGCCGCGCTGGTCACCGCCGAGATGGGCAAGCCGCTGGGCGAGGCCCGCGCCGAGGTCGAGAAGTGTGCCTGGAACTGCGACTTCTACGCCGCCGAGGGCGCTGCCTTCCTCGAGCCCGAGGAGATCGCCACGGCCGCGGCGTCGAGCTATGTGACCTACGAGCCGCTCGGCGTGATCTTCGCGGTGATGCCGTGGAACTTCCCGCTGTGGCAGCTCTTCCGCTTCGCCGTGCCGGCGATGCTGGCCGGGAACGGCGTGCTGCTCAAGCACTCCCCGAACGTCACCGGAAGCGCGAAGGCAGCCGAGCAGGCGTGCGTGGACGCCGGGCTGCCGGCCGGGCTGCTCAACGTCGTCGTGGTCGACGAGTCGCGGATCGCCGAGGTCGCCGACCACATCATCGAGAACCCGGGCATCGCCGGCGTCACCCTCACCGGCAGCACGCGCGCCGGCGGGCACGTCGCCGCCACGGCGGGCCGGGCGCTGAAGAAGTCGGTGCTCGAGCTCGGCGGCTCGGACCCCTTCATCGTCCTCTCCGACGCCGACGTGGCGACCGCCGCCGTCCATGCGGCGAAGTCGCGCCTGATGTGCACCGGCCAGACCTGCATCGCCGCGAAGCGGATCATCGTCGAGGAGTCGGTGGCCGACGCCTTCCAGAAGGCCTTCCTCGAGACCATCGCCTCGATGCCGGTGGGCGATCCCACCGACCCGCAGACGCAGGTCGGGCCATTGGCGCGACCGGACCTGCTCGAGACGCTCGAGCGTCAGGTGGAGGAGTCGGTCGAGGGCGGCGCGACCCTGCTGTGCGGCGGCGGCCGGATCGACGGCGAGGGCAACTTCTTCGCGCCGACGGTCCTCACCGACGTCACCGACGACATGCCGGTCCTGCGCGAGGAGACCTTCGGCCCGGTGGCCGCGCTGGTCCGCGTGGTCGACGAGGACGAGGCGATCAAGGTCGCCAACGCGACCGAGTACGGGCTCGCCGCCAGCGTGTGGAGCCAGGATCCGGATCGCGCCCTGCGGGTCGGGCGGCAGGTGGAGAGCGGCGCTCTCTTCATCAACTCGTTCGTGTCGTCCGACCCCCGGTTGCCCTTCGGCGGCATCAAGCGCAGCGGCTTCGGCCGGGAGCTCGGCGCTGCCGGGCTGCGCGAGTTCACCAACCTGCGGACGGTGTTCGTCGCGAAGTAACGAACTCGCTGGACCCGGGGATCACGACCCCGGGTTCAGCGTGCTCTCCCGGAGCACCACGGTTGCGGGGGCTCGCTCGGACCGGGCCCCCGCACCCTCGGTCGCGAGCATCGCCGCGCGGTAGCCCATCTCCTCGAGCGGAAGGTGCACGGTGGTGAGACCCGGGGTGAAGTCGCGCAGGGTGACGATGTCGTCGAAGCCCGCGATCTGGACGTCCTCGGGGATGCGCAGGCCGGCGAGCCGGGCGGCCGCGGCCGCGCCGATGGCCATCACGTCGGTGACCGCGAACAGGCAGGGCGCGACGTCTCCGGAGGGCAGCTCGGCGAAGACCTGCTGAGCCGCCTCGAAACCGCCGTCCCGGGAGAGGTCGCCGGGTACTCGCCGGGCCGTGACTCCCCGCCTCTTCAGGGCGGCGGTGAAGCCCGCCGTGCGCTCGGCACCGGTCACCAGGCCGGGCGGACCGCTGAGCACGATGAAGTCGCGGGTGCCGGCGTCGAGGAGCGCGTTGGCCAGTGCGCCGGCGCCGCGCCGGTTCTCAGGCGTCACCGCGCTCAGCCCCTCCACTCGCGGACCGATCACGGCGGCCCCGTGCTTGTCGTCGACGAACCGCTCCAGGTTGTCGAGCAGGCGCCCGCGCACGTCGGTGGCCGCCTTGCCCGACCACTGCGACCCGGCCATGACGACGGCGTCGGCCCGGTGCGAGATGAAGGTCTGCACGGCGGCCAGCTCGCGCAGGGGGTCGCGGCCGGTGACGGCCAGCATCACCTGGAGCTGCCGCTCCTCGGCGGCGCGTTCGACTCCCGCTGCGATGGTGGAGAAGTAGGAGTCGGCGATGTCGTGCACGACCAGCCCGAGCAGTCGTGACGAGGAGCGGACCAGGGCCTGGGCCTGGGCGTTGGCGATGTAGCCGAGCTGGTCGGCAGCCTTGCGGACCGCCTCGACCACGTGGGGCGCCGGGGTGCGCGCCGAGCCGTTGAGCACGCGGGACGCCGTCGGCTGGGAGACGCCGGCCAACGAGGCCACCTGCGCCAGAGTCACTGCCACGAGACCACCACCAGTCCTTCAGGTCGAGCACACCGTACCGCCTCGGGTTTGCGCATTCCCATATCTGTTTCCACTCCGTGGGCATTGCTGCTTGACGTGAGCACTGCTCGGTGGGCAGCATACGGAATACGCATTCCGAGGAGGAACAGTGTCTTACGAAACCCGCGTGCTTCGCATCGCGATGAACGGCGTCACAGGCCGCATGGGCTACCGCCAGCACCTCGTCCGCTCGATCCTGGCGATCCGCGACCAAGGGGGGGTGACCCTGGAGGACGGCTCGACGGTCCAGGTGGAGCCGATCCTGGTCGGCCGCAACGAGGCGCGCCTTGAGGCGATGGCCGCCCGGCACGGCGTCGCGGAGTGGACCACCGAGGTGGAGAAGACACTCGAGGACGACTCGGTCGACATCTACTTCGACGCCCAGGTCACCTCGCGCCGGGTCGCGGCCATCCAGGCCGCCCTGGACGCCGGGAAGGCCGTCTACACCGAGAAGCCCACGGCCGAGACGCTGGAGGAGGCGGTCGCGCTCGCGGCACTCGCCGACCGCCTGGGCGCCACCGTCGGCGTCGTCCACGACAAGCTCTTCCTCCCCGGCCTGGTCAAGCTGCGCCGACTCGTCGACGAGGGCTTCTTCGGCCGGATCCTCTCCCTGCGCGGCGAGTTCGGGTACTGGGTCTTCGAGGGCGATCACCAGCCGGCGCAGCGGCCATCGTGGAACTACCGCGCCGAGGACGGCGGCGGCATGACCGTCGACATGTTCTGCCACTGGAACTACGTGCTCGAGGGGATCCTCGGCAAGGTCAACTCGGTCTACGCCCGCGCCGTCACCCACATCCCGCAGCGCTGGGACGAGCAGGGTCAGGAGTACAAGGCCACCGCCGACGACGCGGCCTACGCCATCTTCGAGCTCGAGGACGACGTCATCGCCCAGATCAACTCCTCGTGGGCCACCCGGGTCCACCGCAACGAGCTGGTCGAGTTCCAGGTCGACGGCACCGACGGCTCGGCGGTGGCCGGCCTGCACCGGTGTGTGGCCCAGCAGAAGGTGCACACTCCCAAGCCGGTGTGGAATCCCGACGTCGAGGAGCCGCAGAGCTTCCGCGACCAGTGGAGCGAGGTGCCCGCGAACGACGAGATCGACAACGGCTTCAAGGCTCAGTGGGAGCTGTTCATCGCCGACCTGTGCGCCGGCCGCCCCCACAAGTTCGACCTCCTGTCGGCGGCGCGGGGGGTCCAGTTGGCCGAGCTCGGCCTGAGGTCGTCGGAAGAAGGCCGCCGGATCGACATCCCGGAGATCCGGCTGTGAGCCACCTCGGGATCCGGCTTCCGGGGGAGCCGGGGCAGTTCACCCTGAGCGACCCGACCACGTGGTCGCGTCCGGAGCGTCCACTCACCTCCCGGACGGCCTTCGCCGCGGCCCACGTCGTCCCGGAGGTCCTCAGCGACACCGCACCGGGCGCCCCGGCCAGCCTCGACTGGGACGCCACGCTCGCCTACCGCCACGACATCTGGTCCTACGGCCTCGGCGTCGCGGACGCGATGGACACCGCGCAGCGCGGGATGGGCCTGGACTGGCCGGCGACCAGGGAGCTCGTCCAGCGCTCGGCCAAGGAGGCGGCCGGCGTCGGCGGCCTGATCGCCTGCGGCGCCGGCACCGACCAGCTGAGCGCCGCCGAGGTCGGATCGGGCCGCGCCGCGCTGGCGCGCATCGTCGATGCCTACAAGGAGCAGATCGACACCGTGGCCGGCGCCGGCGCGCAGGTCATCGTGATGGCCTCGCGCGACCTGTGCCGAGTCGCGGAGTCGGCCGCCGACTACGACGCGGTCTACGACGAGATCATCGGGTACGCACCCGACGGCGTGATCCTGCACTGGCTGGGAGACATGTTCGACCCGGCGCTCTCCGGGTACTGGGGCTCGACCGACGTCGGCGAGGCGACCCGGCGCTTCGAGGACCTCGTCGGACGCCATGCCGCGAAGGTCGACGGCGTCAAGATCTCCCTGCTGGACGCCGACCACGAGAAGGCCGTGCGCGCCGGCCTCCCGGAGTCGGTGCGTCTCTACACCGGCGACGACTACAACTACCCCGAGCTGATCCTCGGCGACGACGAGCATCACTCCGACGCGCTCCTGGGGATCTTCGCCGCGATCTATCCGGCCGCTTCCCAGGCCTTCCAGGCCCTCGACCGAGGCGACGCCGAGACCGCCCGGGCCATCCTCGACTCCACGGTGCCGCTGGCCAAGCACATCTTCGCCGCGCCCACCCGCTTCTACAAGACCGGCATCGCGTTCTTGTCCTACCTCAACGGCAAGCAGCCCGGGTTCGTCATGGTCGGAGGCCTCCAGAGCGGCCGGTCCCTGACGCACCTCGTCGAGACGTTCACCCTGGCCGACCGCGCCGGGCTGCTGGCGGATCCGGAGCTGGCGCGGGACCGGATGGAGCAGGTGCTCCAGACCAGCGGCTGGACGGCGTCGTGACCGGGTCCGAGGAGGCGGCGCTCCGGCGGCTGTCACTCAACACCGCCACGGTGAAGAACGCCGACCTGCCCACCGCGCTGCGGGTCGCCGCCCGGGCCGGCTTCGGCGCGGTCGGGCTGTGGCGTGACCGGGTCGCCGAGGTGGGTCTCCCGGCCGCCGTCGAGCTCGTGGGCGAGACCGGGCTGCCGGTCTCGAGCCTGTGCCGCGGTGGCTTCCTCACCGGCGCCGACGCCGAGGACGAGGCATTGCGTGACAACACCGCGGCGATCGCGGAGGCCCAGGCGCTGGGGACCCGCGAGCTGGTCATGGTCGTGGGCGGTCTCACGCTCCCGGATCGCGACCTCGTCGCTGCGCGTCGCCGGGTGGCGGAGCGCCTGGCCTCGCTCGTGCCCATCGCGCGCGAGCACGGCGTCCGGCTCGTCCTGGAGGCCCTGCATCCCATGTACTGCGCTGATCGCGCGGTGATCTCGACGCTCGAGCAGGCGCTGGACCTGGCCGCACCCTATGAGCCGGAGACGGTCGGGGTCGTCGTCGACACCTTCCACCAGTGGTGGGACCCGGACCTCGAGAGGCAGATCGAACGAGCGGGCAGCGAGCATCGCCTGGCCGGCTACCAGATCTGCGACTGGAACCTGCCCATCGCCCAGGACGCCCTGCTGTCACGCGGCCTGATGGGAGACGGCTACATCGACTTCGCCACGATCACGACCTGGATGGAGCGAGCCGGGTACGACGGGCCGATCGAGGTCGAGATCTTCAACGCCGACATCTGGGCCGCCGACCCGCAGTCGGTCGCCGAGGCGGTGCGCGATCGCTACCTCGAGCTGGTCGCCCCGTACCTGGGCCGGCCATCGACGTCGCAGCCGTGACCGGCCGCCGACTGCGGGTGCTCGCGGCACCGGACAAGTTCCGCGGCACGGCCGATGCGCACGAGATCGCGGTAGCTGTGCGGGACGCGGTCGAGGCGCTCGGCGGCAGCTGTCGGGTGCTGCCGCTGGCCGACGGCGGCGAGGGCACCCTCGAGGCGCTGGGTGGCGCCAATCGGGTCACGCGGGTGACCGGGCCGCTGGGCACGCCGGTGGACGCGCCGTGGCGCCTGGACCAGGACTCCGGCGTCGCGGTGGTCGAGATGGCGCGGGCCTCGGGGCTGCTGCTGGCCGGAGGTGCCGCCGGCAACGATCCGCTGCGCGCCACGACCTGGGGGACCGGCGAGCTCGTCGTGGCCGCCACCAGCCAGGGAGCGCGGGAGATCGTGATCTGCCTCGGTGGCTCGGCGACGACCGACGGTGGCTACGGCGCCCTCGAGGTGATCCTGAGCAGTCGCGAGTGGCAGGACCGCGCCGAGCGGGGGACCCCCCCGCGACTGACGGCCTGCTGCGACGTCGCGACGACCTTCGTGGACGCCGCCGCGGTGTTCGCCCCGCAGAAGGGGGCCTCTCCCGCTCAGGTGGCCCAGCTGACCGACCGACTCCGCGACCTCGCGGCCAGGTACTCGCGAGAGTTCGGCGTAGACGTGACGCAGGTCGCCGGCACCGGGGCGGCCGGTGGCCTGGCCGGAGCCCTGCTGGCACTCGGCGCGCGGCTGCGCCCGGGCTTCGACACCGTGGCGCGCCAGGTGGGCCTGCGCGAGGCGCTGGCGTGGTGCGACCTCGTGATCACCGGTGAGGGCCGGCTCGACTCCGAGTCGCTCAACGGCAAGGTCGTGGGCGGCGTCGTGGAGGAGGCCCGCGGCGCCGGGAAGCAGGTCGTGGCGATCGTGGGCGATCGGGCCGCCGACGTCGTCGTGCCGGACGACGTCACGGTCGTGAGTCTCAGCGAGCGATACGGGCGCACGCGCGCCCTGGCGGATCCCGCCGCCTTGACCTCGCAGGTGGTGACCGAGCACCTCACGGCTGGATCGGCGGGCGCGACGGAATGCGTTGTCCCCCCGCACCACAACGAGATCTGAAGGAAGTCGGCAGTGACGGTTGACACAGGTAGGAACCGCTCCTATCTTTTGGGAAAGCGTATTCCCTGGGAGGGTCGATGACGCTTCTGCAAGTCCAGGGACTGGAGAAGAGCTTCTTCGGTCAGCCCGTGCTCCGCGGGATCGACCTCGACCTGGAGGCCGGTGAGGTGCACGGTCTGGTCGGCGAGAACGGGGCCGGCAAGTCCACGGTCATGAAGATCCTGGCCGGGGTTCACCGAGCCGACGGCGGATCGGTCCGCATCGACGGCGAGCCGGTCGACTTCACCCATCCCTCGCAGGCCTACGCCGCCGGCATCTCGACGGTGTTCCAGGAGTTCACCTTGATCCCGCACCGCACGGTCGCGGAGAACATCTACCTGGGACGCGAGCCCCGACGCCTCGGCATCGTCTCCACCAAGAAGATGAACGCCGACGCGGCGGCTCTGCTCGGGTCGATCGGAGTCACGTCCATCTCGCCGCGGACCCGGGTGCGCAACCTCTCGGTCGCCGAGCAGCAGATCGTCGAGATCGCCAAGGCGCTGAGCTACGACGCGCGCGTGCTCTCGATGGACGAGCCCACGGCGGCACTCGCCGACCACGAGGTGGAGCTGCTCTACGGCATCATCGGCCGGCTGACCGAGCGCGGCGTCGCCATCCTCTACGTCTCCCACCGGTTGAAGGAGATCTTCGACCTGTGCACCACCGTGACGGTCCTCAAGGACGGCGCGCAGGTGGTCACCGCGAAGACCGCCGAGCTCGACGAGTCGTCGCTGGTCCGGCACATGGTCGGCCGCGAGATCGAGAGCTTCTTCCCACCCGCGGTCGAAGGCACCACCCCCGGCGAGGCGATGCTCGAGCTCGACGCCGCCGGCAACCGGGACGTCGACGACATCACCCTCGAGGTCAGGGCGGGCGAGATCGTCGCGGTGGCAGGGCTCCAGGGCTCCGGGCGCACCGAGCTCCTCGAGGCCATCGCGGGAGTGCGCCCGTTCACCCGCGGCGCGATGACCGCCAACGGCGTCGGCGCCGCCCCGACCCGTCCCCGCCGGGCGATCCGCAACGGCACTGCGTTCCTAACCGAGGACCGCAAGGCCTCCGGGCTGCTGCTCAACCAGTCGGTGAAGGACAACGCGGCCCTGGTCGCCCGAGCGGTCGCACCGCGTTCGTCCCACAGCCAGGCCAAGCGGACCGACCAGGTCCTCAAGGACCTGAACCTGAAGTCCCAGGGGACCTCCCAGGAGATCCGCTACCTGTCCGGCGGCAACCAGCAGAAGGTGCTCCTGGCCAAGTGGCTGGTGCTCGAACCCGCCGTGATCCTGCTCGACGAGCCGACCCGCGGCATCGACGTCGGCGCCAAGCGCTCGGTGTACGAGCTGATGCGGAAGCTGGCCCACTCCGGCGCGGCGATCCTGATGGTCTCCAGCGACCTGCCCGAGGTGGTCGGCATCGCCGACCGGATCCTCGTCATGCACGACGGCCGGCTCGTCGGCGAGCTCGCCGGCGGCTCGAGTGAGGAAGACATCATGCGCACGGCCACCCTGGTCGACCGGCTCGAGGGAGTCGGTGCTCCATGAGGCTCAAGTCGATCCCCGACACCGCGTCGGTGTACCTGATCCTGCTCGCCGTGGTCGCGGTCTGCGCGGGCCTGACGATGAGTCGCGGGCACAACCTGTTCTCGTCGGGCAACATCGACGTGATCCTGACCAGCATCACCGTGCTCGGCCTGGTGTGCATCGGCCAGACCCACGTGATCCTCATCGGCAGCCTCGACCTGTCGGTCGGCTACGTCATGAGCCTGGCGAGCGTCCTCGCGGCCGGGCTGATGGCCGGCAACAACAGCGCGGTCCCCTCGGCGCTGGCCATCTCGATCGGCGTCTGCGCCCTCGTCGGCCTGGCCAACGGACTACTGGTCGGGGTGCTCGGCCTCAACGGCTTCATCACGACGCTGAGCACCGGCCTGATCATCTCCGGCTACCTGACCACCAACTATCCCGGCAACGTCGGCGGCGTCCCGTCGGTCATGAAGGACCTCGGCTCCGCCTCGGTCGGCCCGATCCCGGTGACCACCCTCTTCATGCTGGCCGCGCTGGTCGCGGCGTCGCTGTGGTTGAGCCGCACCCGGCTGGGGTTCCACGTCTACGCGGTCGGCGGGAACGCCGAGGTCGCGAAGATGTCCGGGATCAAGAACGTCGTGCCGATCGTGTTCGCCCACGTGATCTCGTCGGTCTTCGCCGCCCTGGCGGGGCTGGTCGTGGTCGCCCGGCTCGGGGTCGGCAGCCCGGTCGTGGGCACCCAGGGCGCCTACGACCTGCTCTCCATCGCCGCGGTGGTGCTCGGCGGCTGCGCGCTGGCCGGTGGACGTGGCTCCCTGTGGGGGACCCTCGGCGGGATCCTCATCTTCGCGGTCCTCGACTCGACGCTGAGCATCCTCCAGGTCAACCCGTTCCTCAAGGACGTCGTGCGCGGCGCGGTGCTCGTGGCCGCGGTCGCCGTCTTCTCCCTGCGCGGGGACGGCTCCAAGTTCCGGCGCTTCACCGCGGCCGGCGACCCGGTGGCGCCGCCGTCGAGTCCGGCACCCGACCGGCCCGACCAGCCCGACCAGCCCGACCAGCCCGACCAGCCCGACCAGATCGTGAGGGCGGCCCAGTGAAGACCTCGACCACCTCTACCGGCTCCACCGGCCCGACCGACTCGGCCGCGAGCGCAGCCGAAGGACCCACGAAGACCTCGGCGACGCCATCCGCGGCGCCCCGCAAGAGCGTCCTCTCGCGACTCCTGAACACGTTCTTGGACCCGAGCACGGCGGTGTACCCGATCATGGTGGCGCTGTTCGTCGTCCTGATCCTGCTCAACCCCACCCTCGGCGAGCCCGACCAGTTCACCCGCCTGATCGGGCGGATGGCCCCGATCGTGATCGTCACCCTGGGCCAGTACTTCGTGCTGGTCTCCGGGGAGTTCGACCTCTCGCAGGGGGCGGTCATCGGGGTCCAGGTGGTGGTGGCCGGCAGCTTCATCGGCGACGACAACTCCCGCATCGTGCCCGGGCTCCTGCTGATGCTCGCGATCGGCGTCGGCGTCGGCGCCTTCAACGGCCTGGCGACCGCCTACCTCAAGATCCCCGGGTTCATGACGACGCTCGGCACGATGTTCATGCTCGGCGGCATGACGCGGTACCTCACCGGCGGCGCCGCCAGCGGCAACCCGTCCGAGCAGTTCCGCGAGGTCGGCCGAGGCGGGATCGACGTCCCGCTCCTGGGCTACCTGCCCTGGTCGGTGCTCGTGCTCGCCGGTTGCCTCGTGGTGGCGGCGGTGCTGGCGCGCCGTCCGGTCGGGCGACTCCTCGTCGCGCGGGGCGACAACCCCACCGCGGTCTCGCTCGCGGGCGCCAATCGGGGCTGGCTGATGGCTCGCGGCTTCATCGCCTCCTCCCTGTTCGCCACCGTCGCCGCGATCGTGCTGGTCGGCTTCGCCGGCACCCACCCCACCGTCGGACAGGGCTACCAGTACACGGCGATCGCGGCTGCGGTCGTGGGCGGCGTCGTCCTCGGCGGTGGGCGCGGGCTCGTGCTCTCGGCGGCCGCGGGGGCGTTCGTCCTCGAGACGCTGGTCGCGGTGCTCAACGCCTCGGGGATCGACACCAGTTGGCGGGCCACCGTCCAGGGCCTGCTGATCATCCTCGCCCTCACCCTCACCGCCGCGCGGACCAAGCTCGGCCCGCTCCTCACACTGCGACGTCGTTCGACGTCCTGAGCTCGGACCCACTCCCGTGGTCAACCTGAAGGGAAATGTCATGTCCAGTACCAACCTGCCGATGCGTCGGTTCGTGGCGCCTCTCCTCGCCGTGGCGGTCGTGCTTCTTGGCGCGTGCGCGGCACCCGGAGGGTCCGACTCGGGTTCCGACACCGACAAGGGCGACGCCTCCTCGCTCGACCAGGCCGCCTACGACAAGGAGGACGCCGACCGCACCGCCACCTTCGAGGGCGACCCGGCGCAGCCATACCTCCAGTACCTCCCTGGCGGCGAGATGGTCGACCCCAAGCCCTACGCCCGCACGACGCCGGGCAAGGTCTGCTTCTCCAACGCCTCGCTGAGCAACGTGTGGCGCCAGACCGGCTGGATCACGATGTACGAGCAGTACAAGGTCCTCAAGGACCAGGGCGTCATCTCCGATCTCGTCATGCGCGATGCCCAGGACGACGAGAACACCCAGGTCTCCGACATCGACTTCCTCATCAAGGAAGGCGACTGCGACGCGTTCATCATCGCCCCCGCCACCGTCGAGGCCACGGCGTCGGCCATCGGACGCGCCTGCGAGACCGGCAAGCCGGTGGTCGTGTTCGACCGCGGCACCACCGAGACCTGCATCACCAGCTTCGTGCACTCCATCGGCGGCTACGCCTGGGGCATCGACAGCGCCTCCTTCCTCGCCGACCAGCTGGAGGAGGGCGACACGGTCGTGGCGCTGCGCACCGCTCCGGGCGTCGACGTCTTCGAGCAGCGCTGGGCCGCGGCGACGAAGATCTTCAAGGACGCCGGCCTCAAGGTCACCGACCACATCACCGGCGCCGACCCGGCGGAGATCAAGTCCGTCATGGCCGATGAGCTGACCTCCGGTGAGGTCGACGGCGTGTGGGTCGACCTCGGCGACCAGGCGGTCCCGGCCATCGAGGCGTTCCAGGACGCCGGCATGGACATCCCCGCGATCACCGGCGAGGACAACATGGCCTACCTGCGGGCCTGGGACGAGCTGGGCTTCAACGGCTTCGCCCCGGTCTACTCCAACTTCCAGTGGCGCACCGCCCTGCTCGCGGTCGCCATGCTCTTCCAGGGCGAGGAGATCCCGAAGGACTGGACCGTCCCGCAGACCCCGATCACCAGCGACGAGCTGCCCGAGGTGATCAAGGCCAATGCCGAGATGCCCGACGTGCACTCCGCCCGCTGCGGCTGCGAGGACATGCCCAGCTTCCCCGGCCCCTGGGTCAGCCGGAAGACGCCGTAACCGACAGATCCCTCTCGACCCTCGGCCCCTGCTACAACCCCCCGTAGCGGGGGTCGAGGCCTTCGGGCGTGGCTGGCGCCGCGCCCTACCCCGACACCCCGGTCAGGCGGACCGGGGTGTCGGCGTCTCCGGCTGCGGGAGCGCGGCGCGAGCGCCGCAGCGCGAGCCCCGCTGGGATCAGCGAGAGGGCCACCACGGCAAGCGTCATCACCTCGACGTGGGCCGCGATGAACGGCACGCCCCCGAGGAGGTGGCCCGCGGTCAAGATGCCCAGCCCCCACAGCACGGCGCCGAGCAGGTTGAAGACGACGAAGCGCCGGTACGGCATCGCGGCCACGCCGGCGACCGGCGGGGTGAAGGTGCGCACGATCGGGACGAACCGGGCCAGCACGATCGACTGCGCGCCGTGCCGGACGAAAAAGTCGTGCGCCCGCTCGGCGTTCTTGCGGGAGAACAGGCGAGAGTCCGGACGCGTGAAGAGTCGCGGGCCGGCCCGGCGGCCGAGCGCGTACCCGAACTGGTCGCCGAGGAAGGCCGCCGCGATGACACCTGCCGCGACGAGCGCGAAGGGCACCTGGAGGGTGTTCGCCGCGAGGAGCACACCTGCGGTGAACAGCAGGGAGTCACCGGGCAGGAAGAAGCCCACGAGCAGGCCGGTCTCGGCGAAGACGATCGCCATCAGCACCAGGATCGCGAGCGGGCCGCCGAGGCCGGCCAGCGTTGCGGAGAGGTGGATCATGCTCCGACGCTAGGAGCTCCAACCTGCCAGCCACCTGACCGCCGTGGCCCGCATCGGTGTTGCGGGCGCCCGTGCGGTGCCGTTGGCTGGGGGCGTGCGCGGCTACCGGTACACCAACCTGACCAGTGCGCTGCGCGATCGCGACTCGCCGCTGCGACGCTATCTTGATGAGCGGTTCCCGAAGGTGCGGGTCCTGCAGGCCGACTATCGCGCCAAGTGTGGGCCGCTGCTGGTGGACGGTGGGAGCGCCGACCCGGCCACGCTCGGGGCGGCGTTCGACCTCGAGGTCCGCTTCCGGCTCGATCCGGCCGAGCCGCCCACGATCGCGGCGCTGGGTTTCGCCGACCGGCCCGAGCGCGTGCGCACCGTCGTGGAGGTGATGCGCACCGGCCGCGACGCCGTCGGTCGCGGCGACGGCGACCTGCTGGCGCGCGCGTGCTGGGCGCTCGCGCTGTGCACCGAGGTCTACCGGGTCGGGGTGCGTCGGGCCTCGCCGCTGTGGGGGCTGCTGGAGCGTGATCGGTTCACTGCCTCCGCGCTGCTCGCCCTCGCGCCGGCCGACGCCGTCCGGCAGCTCGCCGAGCTGCGCGATGTCGCCGCCGGCCGCCTGCTGCCGCACCTCTCGGCGCCCTACGCGCTCGGGCCGACCTTCGACGGCTCGAGGCTGTGCGCGGCCGACGCCGACCTGATCGCCGACGGACTGCTCCTGGACCTCAAGACCCGCCTGGGGGCGAAGAACCCGCGCACGGGCCGGCGCTCGGACGGCCTGCCCCGCCTCGACGTCTACCAGCTGCTCGGCTACACCTTCTTCGACCACTCCGACGACTACCGGATCGACGCGATCGGGATCTACTCGGCCCGCTACGGCGCACTGGTCACCTGGCCGCTGCAACACGCGCTCGACGTCCTGGCGGGCGAGCCGGTCGACGTCCGGGCCGCGCGCGAGCGGGTGTGGGAGCTGCTCGGCGAGTAGGGCGAGCACGTGCGAGCCGGGCGGCGCTGGCGCACCCCGGCATTGATCTGCGCGCTACCTCACACATCGCTCCGAGAGCGCGTACCGCAACAACGCGACGTCGCCGACCGGGCGGGTCTCGACGAGCTCCGCCCGAGCGCCCGGGCACCACGGGAAGGAGCCGTCGCTGACGAATCGCGGCGCGCGGGAGTCGCCGACGAAGAAGGGCGCGACGACGAGGTGGAGTTCGTCGGCGACGCCCGAGGACAGCACCTGGGTGAGGACGGTGCCACCGCCCTCGACCAGCAGCCGCCGGACGCCGCGCGAGCCGAGGTCGGCGACGAGATGGCACATCTCGACCGTGGTGCCCAGAGAGACGACCTTGGCCGAGCAGCCGACGAGGTTCTCGAGGTCACAGACCCGGACCTCGGGGCAGTAGACGAGCTTCTCGCCGTCGCCGCGGGTGAAGAACCGGGAGTCGGGGTCGAGGTCGCCGCGGGAGGTCAGGGTGACCTTGATCGGGTGAGGTGGGAGACCGCGGTCGAGTCGGCGACGGCGTCGCTCCGCGGAGCGGATGAGCAGCCGGGGGTCGTCGTTGCGGACCGTGGCCGCGCCCACCAGGATCGCGTCGCAGCCGGCGCGGACGTCGTCGACCCGGTCGAAGTCGGCGTCGTTGGACAGCAGCAGCCGGGTGTCGTCGGCGCTGTCGAGGTAGCCGTCGAGCGACATGCTGCAGCTCACGAGTAGGTAGGGCCGCTCGTCCATGTGGGCTCTCCCTTCGCCTGGATCCACCGATTCGCCGTCGGAGCCGAGGTGACCGGGTTGTTCGGGGCCGCACGCAAGATCAGCATCCCCGGAAGAGTCGCCACAAGCGACATGACGCCGTAAACGACCGCCACCTCGACACCGGCCGCCGCGCCGAGGCCGGCTGCGCCGAAGGCCCACGCGGCCGCGCCCTCACGCGGCCCCCAGCCGGCGACGCTGACCGGGATCGCGGAGGCCACCAGGACCAGCAGGGCCAGCGCGAGCAGGTGCGGTGCGGACGCGGTGACCCCGGCGGTCCGCGCGGCGACGAGGAACACCAGGACGTGACCGCCGGCCGCGAGCGCCGAGAGCACGGCCACCTCCGCCCAGGCCCCGGTGAGCGCAGCGGCGACCTCGCGGCGGGCGCGGCTCAGGCTCAGCAGCACGAGCCCGGCCACCATGAGCGCCCCCAGCACGGCGAGGACCCAGCCCCGCAGCGCCGTCGGCAGCAGGGGGACGGCGGCGACGGCCAGCGCCACCTGCGTGACCTGGCCACTCGCCCGGTCGATCGCCACCGACAGCAGGCCGCGGCCCACGGCGCCGGCGTCCTGCCCGTGCCGGTAGCCGCGGTGGACGTCGCCGAGCACGCCGCCGGGGAGGGTGGCATTGAGGAACTGGGACCGGTAGTAGGAGCGGTAGGCCGACCGGAACGACATACCGACCCCGAGCCCCGACGCGATCAGGCACCACCGGCGTGCGGAGCATCCCGTCGTCGCCGCGGTGACGACGAGCGCGAACGCGAGCGCCCGCGGATCGGTGTGCACCAGGCCGTCGAGGAACGGACGCGCGCCGAGCCGAAGCGCGAGGACGATCAGGATCGCGGCAGCCGCGATCAGCCGGATCCGCGCTCCGAGCGTGCGTGAGTCGATCGCCGACACCTCCCCTCGTCCGCTTCTACGGCGCCCGCGGCGATCCGGTTCAGTACGTCGTGGACGACCGTCGCGGTCGCGTCCCAGGTCCCCAGACTCCGTCGGCGCTCGGCCGCCGCTCGCCGCCAGCGCGCCCGGACGTCGGCTTCGCCGAGCCACGCCCGCAGCGCCCTCGCGAGCGCCGCCGGATCGCCGACCGGGACCAGGGTGCCCGGCAGCGAGCCGTTCTCGGTGCGGCCGAGCGCCTCTGCCTGGCCGCCGACGTCGGTCGCGATCGCCGGGAGCCCGCGGGCCAGGCCCTCGGCCAGCGCCATGCCGTACGACTCGCGGTGCGAGGCAGCGATCACCAGATCGCTCGCCGACCGCAGCCCCTCGAGAGCGGCCGGCGGGAGCGGGCCGAGCAGCCAGACCCGGTCGGCCAGGCCGAGCCGGCGCAGTCGGTGCCGCAGCGCGGCGACGTAGGCGGGTTCCAGGTCGAGCGCGCCGGCGCACCGACAGGTCCACGCGAGATCGCGGACGGCGTCGAGCGCACCGACCAGGTCGTCGTACCCCTTGGCCGGCGTGACCGGGCCGACGCACAGCAGGTCCGCGCCAGCGGCGGAGCCGGCAACCGGCGGGCCGGCGGCCACGCCGGGGACCGCCACGTGGACGCCGTCCGGGGGCACGCCGAGCGCGAGCACCGAGCCTCGGGCCCAGCCACTCGTGGTCACCACCGCCGCGACCGCTCGCAGCACCGCGGGCTCCGCGGGCCCCGAGCCAGGCATGTGGAGCAGCACCGCCGCGCGAAGGCGTCGACTCTCGGCGACCAGGACGTCGGTCGTCGAGGCGACCAGGCCGTCGACCAGGACCGTGGCGCCGTCGGGCAGCGACCCGACCACCGACCCGAGGGCGACCTCTCCGACCCGGTGCTCCCGCGTCGGCACGCCGCGCCGCGCGAGCTCATCGAGCACGCGCCGGTCGTAGACGTTGCCGCCGCTGGGTCGCTGAGCGTCGTCGATGCCGTCGGGCACGACGACGTGGAGGGTCGGCACGGTCACAGCGCCCGCTGGTAGCTCGCCCGCGCCACGTGCGACTCGTGCAGCGTCACCTCGATCCCCGCCAGGGCCTGGCCGCCCGGCCCGAGGTCGCCCCCGGCAGCGCGTTCGGCCAGCCGATCGGCCACCCAGCGGGCCAGGACCTCGGTCGTACTGTTCTGCCCGGCGACCAGGTCCTCGTTGTCGAGGTTGCGGTAGCGGAGCCGGTCGAGGACCTCGCGCACCACGTCGGTGGCCCGGCCGATGTCGACCAGGATGCCGTCGGCGTCGAGCTCGGGCCCGGCGAAGCCGGCATCGACGACGTAGGTCGCGCCGTGCAGGCGTTGCGCCGGTCCGAACACCTCGCCGCGCAGGCTGTGCGCGATCATCACGTGGTCGCGGATGGTGACGGTGAACATCAGTCCTCCCCGTGGGTGTCGGTGTCGGGGTACTCGACGACGTGGCACAGGCCCGGCAGGCCGCCCGAGGCGATCCGAGCCAGCACCGCGGGCAGCTCGTCGAACGGCGAGGAGCCGGTGAGCAGCGCGTCGAACGCTGGATCGTGGAGCAGGTCGAGGGCCAGCGTGAGCCGGTCGCGATGGCTGCGCGAGCCGCGGCGGGCCGGCGCGACCGACCCGACCTGGCTGCCGCGCAGGGTCAGCCGCCCGGAGTGGAACGCCTCGCCGAGTGGCAGGGCGACCTCCTGGTCGCCGTACCAGGACAGGTCGAGGACGGTGCCCTCCGGCTCGACCAGCTCCAGGCTGCGCCGGAGTCCGGCCGGCGTGGCGCTGGTGTGCACGACCAGGTCGCTGCGGCCAGGGCTCACGTCCGGCGCCGCGAATCCGACGCCGAGCGCCGACGCCACCTCGGCCCGGCTCGGATCGACGTCGAGGACCATCACCTGCACGCCGGGCACCCGCGCCGCCAGTCGCGCCACGCAACAGCCGACCAGCCCGGCGCCGACCACCGTGATCCGGTCTCCCAGCAGCGGCGGTATGTCCCACAAGGCGTTGAGCGCCGTCTCGACGGCGCCGGCCAGCACGGCCCGCGCCGCCGGCACGCCGTCGGGTACGGGAACGACCGCGCTCGCCGGTACGACGTACGCCGTCTGGTGCGGGTGCAGGCAGAAGACCGTGCGCCCGACGAGGCCGTCCGTCCCATCATCTGGCGCGCGCTCGACGACGCCGACGCTGAGGTAGCCGTACTTCACCGGGCCGGGGAACTCGCCGTCCTGGAAGGGCGCGCGCATGGTGGCGCGCTGGCTGGCCGGCACCCGGCCGTTGAAGACGAGCGACTCGGTGCCGCGGCTGATCCCGGAGTGCACGGTGCGCACCAGCACCTCGCCGGCGCCGGGCTCGGGCAGCGACACCGGCCGGATCTCGCCGCGTCCCGGCTCGACGATCCAGAACGCGCGCGCCCGACGAGCCACAGTGGTCTCCTTCGTGTCGGGTGGATCTGAACTGAACCCGCGCCCTGTCCCTTCCGTGTTGTCAGTAGTTGGCCAGTAGTTGGCCAGTAGTTGGTCGGTAGCAGGACACGCTACTGAGGTCGGTACGGAGGTGCGATGGGTTCGGTTCACGGCCACGTCCGCCTCGGGCCGGCCGACCGGGTGACGGCCGTGCGGGCGGGCCTCGCCTGCGTCGTCGCGATCCTCACCGTGCGCGGGCTGGTGGACCCGTTGTCGGCGAAGACGGCGGCGGTCCTGGTTGGGGTGAGCGCCGTGGCCCTCCTGCTCGACGCCGTCGACGGCTACGTCGCACGCCGTACCGGGACGGCGAGCGCGTTCGGCGCCCGGTTCGACATGGAGACCGACGCCTTCCTGATCGCGGTGCTCAGCGTCTACGTGGCGCCGAGCCTCGGCTGGTGGGTGCTGGCGATCGGGGCGATGCGTTACGCCTACGTCGCGCTGGGCCGCGCCCTTCCGTGGCTGCGGCGTCCGACGCCCCCGCGCTACTGGGCGAAGGTCGTCGCCGCGATCCAGGGCATCGCGCTCACCGTCGCGGCCTCCGGCGTGCTCCCGGAGCCGGCGGTCCGCCTCGCGCTCGTGGTGGCCCTGCTCCTGCTGCTCGAGTCGTTCGGACACGACGTGCTCTGGCAGTGGCGGCACCGGGCCGATCCCGCCGACACGCCACTGCCGGCGGGCACCACGGCCCCGTCGCCGCGACTGGTCACCGCGATCGCGATCGCCGTCGGGTGGATCGCGCTGGCGCCGCCGCACGTCGCCGACGGCCTCGCTCTCGGCGACTTCGCGCGGATCCCGGTCGAGGGGCTGGTGGCGGTCGCCGTCGCGGTGCTGCTCCCGGCGTGGGGCCGGCCGGTGCTGGCCGTGGTGCTCGGTCTCGCGGCCACGGCGTTGGTGGTGCTCCGCGGGCTTGGACTGGGCTTCGACGTCTACCTGGGCCGCTCGTTCCACGTGCTCGGGGACTGGCCCTCGCTGCCGAAGGGCTACCAGCTGGTCCGCGACACCCGGGGCGGGCTCGTGGCCGGGCTCGCGGTCGCCGCAGTGGCCGCCGTCGTGATCGCATTGGTCGTTCTCCTCACCTGGGCGGCGGGGCGCGTCGCTCGCGCCGGCGCCGAGCACCCGCGGGCGACGTGGCGCTCGCTCGCCGTGCTCGGCACCGTGTGGGTCGTGTGTGCCGCGTTCGGCGGGCCGCTGGACCGGGTCGCGGCCGCCGGATCCGCGGGGCTGGTCGTCGACACCGTCGACCAGGTGCGCGCCGACCGCCACGACACCGGCGTCTTCGACCGGCTGCTGGCCGCCGATGCGTTCGCCGCGACGCCGGGCGACGACCTGCTCCGGGGCCTGCGCGGCAAGGACGTCCTGCTGGTGTGGTTCGAGAGCTACGGCCGGGTCGCGCTCGAGGACAGCTGGTTCGCGCCGTCGGTGGTGCGGGTCCTCCGACAGGGGAACCGCGGGCTGGCCGCGGCCGGCTACCACTCGCGCAGCGCCTTCCTGACGTCACCGACGTTCGGTGGGAGCAGCTGGCTGGCCCACTCCACCTTCCAGTCCGGCGTCTGGACCGACAGCGAGCAGCGCTACGGGCAGCTCCTCGAGAGCCACCGGCTCAGCCTCACTCGCGCGTTCGGCGACGCCGGCTGGCGCACCGTCTTCTCGGTGCCGGCCAACACCACCGACTGGCCCGAGGGCGCCGCGTACTACGGCTTCGACCGGCTCTACGACTCCCGCGACGTCGGCTATCACGGCCCGCGCTTCGGCTACGCGACCATGCCCGACCAGTACACCCTCGACCACCTCCGCCGCACCGAGCTCACCGCCGGCGACCGGCCACCGGTGTTCGCCGAGGTCGACCTGCTCTCCAGCCACTATCCCTGGACGCCGCGGCCCCCGGAGATCCCGTGGGCCGATGTCGGCGACGGCTCGGTCTACGACGGCCTCACCGCGAGTGGCGGTGCCGCCGATGGCCGCGATGCGCAGACGGTCCAGGCCGATTACGCCGCGTCGGTGCGTTACACCTGGCGAACGCTCATCTCGTTCCTGACCACCTACCCCGACCCCGACCGGGTCGTGATCATCGCCGGCGATCACCAGCCGAACTCGTACGTGACCGGACCGAACGCCGGGCGCGACGTGCCGATCACGGTGCTGTCCCAGGACGCCGGGGTGATCCGGCGGATCAAGGCCTGGGGCTGGCAGCCCGGGATCCTGCCGTCGTCCGGTGCGCCGGTCTGGCCGATGGACGACGTCCGCGATCGCTGGCTCACCGCCTTCGGCACCGCCCGCTGATCGGCTCCAGCCCGACTGAACCACCCGGCCGTGCCGTCCGTGTTCCCTTCAAACAGGAGACGGGCCCACGAGATGGGCGAGAGATCGGAGTGTGCGATGGGCATGCGAGTCATCGGTGCGCTGGCCGCCGTGGTGACGGCGGCGGTGCACCTGTATCTGTGGTTCGACGGGGTGCGGGATCAGGGCACCGTCGGGCAGCTGTTCGTGGTGAACGTGGTGGCCGGCGTCGTGATCGCCGTCCTCCTGGTCACCTGGCGCAGCTGGATCCCGCTGTTCCTGCTGGCCGGCCTCGGGGCCACCACGTTCGCGGCGTTCGTCATCTCCGCGACGGTGGGCCTGTTCGGCATCCACACCGGATGGAGCTGGTACGCCTGGGTGGCGGCGATCGCGGAGATCGGCGCGGTTCTGATCGCGCTCGCGGCCGCCGCGGCGGAGGGCTGGCTGACGCCGTCCTCGGGTCACTCGCGGGCGGTTCACTCCTCGAGTCGGAGCACCGGGTAGCCGGACGCGGTCCGCACAACGGCGGAGGCGATGTCGTCGGGAGGGATCGACGTCGCCATGGTCACCTCGATCTCCCGGCCGGGTGCTGTGCGCCAGGTGCCGGCCTGCTCGGAGTGACCGTCGGTCGAGGTCACCACCAGCACATAGCTCGCAGCACCGGACACCGGGCCCTCGTAGGTGCAGGTGAGGTCGATCCGGGTACCCCACGGCCGCTCGGTGAACGACACCCAGCCGCTCGAGGCCGTCCCGGTGCTCTCCATCCGCTGGGCCGAGGTGAGCTCCGGCCCCGAGTCGCGCAGGGTGGTCCCGATCCCGACTCCGACCAGTGCGATGAGCACGGCCGCCGCCGCCACGATCGATGCGACCACGGTGCGGCGCCGGCCCTGCGAGCGCCGGGCCCGCGCGAGGACCGCCGGCAGCAGCGTGTCGGGCAGGGGCTCGACCGGCGGCAGCTGCTCGACGGCGTCCGGGTCGACCCGGCCGAGCAGTCCCGGGAGGCCGGCCAGGTCGCGCAGTCCCGCCGAGCACGCGGGGCAGTCGGGCAGGTGGCGTTCGTACTCGGCCCGCTCCCGGGCACCGAGCGCGCCGAGGACGTAGACACCGTCGAGGTAGGAGTACTCGCAGCCGGCCTGGGTCATGACGCCATCCCCATCTCCTCGAGGATCAGTCTGAGCGCGCGGAGCGCGTAGTGGGTGCGGGACTTCACGGTGCCCTCGGGAATGTCGAGACGAGCTGCGGCCTCGGCGACCGACCGGCCGCGGTAGTAGCACTCGACGAGCACGGCGCGGTGGTCGTCGGAGAGCTGCCGCAGCGCGTCGGCGACCACCCACGACAGCAGCAGCTCGTCGGTGCCGTCGGTGACCTCGACGAGGGGCGGGTCCGCGGTGGCGAACTCCCGCAGCCCGCGCCGCGAACGCCACTCATCGATCACGATGTTGCGGGCCACGGTGAACAGCCAGGACCGGACCGACCCCTTGGACTCCTGGAGGACGTCGGCATTGCGCCAGGCGCGCAACATCGTCTCCTGCGCGACGTCCTCGGCGCGTGCCCGATCGTGGCCGGTCAGATGCAGGCAGAAGCCCCACAGAGCACCCGCGTGCTCGTGGTAGAGGGCCTGCATCGTCGGCGCCGGGTCGTCGTTCATCCGTGCCTCACGGAAGGGGACACGTCGCCGGCGTCCGCATGGTTCAACGCGACCGCCGCGCCGCTCGCCGGGGCCAGATCGCTGCGCGGATCCGCGTCGCAGCCGAACCAGTAGACCTGTCGGTCGGCCAGACGATCGGCCGGCCCGACGACCACTCCGACGACGGGGGCGCCGGGGAGCACGCCGACGACGGACGCCGGCCCGGGCGCCCGTCGCGCGCGGTCCATCCGGTCAGCCTAGGGCCGTGACCCGCTGCGAGTGGTCCTTCAGCGATCGGCGTCCCTTGAGACCAAGGGGACCGGACGCCACCTCGACGTACCGGTCCAGCAAGGCAGGACCTGGCCGTTGGGTCCGTGACGGCCGCTGACGGCGATCGGTGGCAGCACTGGCCTAGGCTCGCTGCGTGGCGAAGAAGCGAAAGGGCTCCGATCGACGTCGCCAGCCCCAGACCCGTCGAAAGCCGACGACCGAACCCGCGACCGGCCCCGAGGACCTGGCGGTCTTCGACGCGCTCCGCACGGCCCTGCGCGCCGACGGACCGCTGGATCTGCTGGCGAACGCCAGCGCCTTCCTCGAGGTGACAGATCCGCAACGACGTGACCCTTTCGCGCCCGAGGCAGCCGGGACCAGCCTGAACGAGCTCGTCGACTCGTTCATCGGGACGCCGTACGCCGAGACCACGGCCGTGCTGACGGCGCTGCGGGTGCTGACGACCGACGAGCTTCTCGCCAAGCGCATCGCCGTCGCGCTCAGGACCCGTCGCCACCCGATGCCCGACTGGCTGACCGGCATCGAGGACGCTCGGCTCGAACCAGAGGTGTGGTCCCTGACCGAGGCGCTCGGTGATGGCGAGGACTACCTGCTCGGCGTCGCGCTCCCCTCGGGCCACGCCCTGGCCGCGCTGATCTACGTCGACCACAACCTCGGCACCGCGGTCAAGGACGCGTTCGTCGTCCCCGACAGCCTCGGCGTCATGGCCGAACGGATGCGTGAGCTGCTCGACCCCACCCAGACCCTGTCGCTCACCGACCCCGCCGCTGCGCGCGCCGCCATCGAGGACGCGATCACCACGAGCGCGATGCTCTACCCGCCACCCACCTCCGACAGCTGGCCGATGTGTCGACCGCTGATCGAGTGGATGGTCCGGATGCTTCCCGCCGGAGCGGGGGTGGCCAAGCGGCAGGAGTGGACCGAGGAGGAGACCCAGGCGATCGCCGACGACTTCTTCGACTCACGCTTCGGGGGCCCCGTCGACCACGACGACGGGCGCGATCTCCTCGACAGCCTGCTCTGGTTCGGCACCGACTACGGATCGGGCGATCCGTATCGGTGGAGTCCGGTGGTCGTGGAGATCGTCCTGACCGACTGGTTCCCACGTAAGGTCCAAGCCGACCGGGCGTACCTGGCCAAGATGCCCGACGTGCTGCGCGCCTTCGTCCGCTACTGCCATGACCGAGCCGGGCTGGCCGGCGACCTCACGACTCAGACCCTGGCCGCGATCGACCATCACGAGGTGCACTACCTGGAGCAGATCGGGAGCCGCCACCGAAGGACCGGAATGCCGGTGGCCATCGAGGCTCTCCTCGGCCAGGCGGGCTTCGCTGATCCCGGAACCCGACTCGACCGCCTCGCCGACCATGTCGGAGGGCGCGACGCGCTGGAGGCTCTCGATGACACGCCGTTGCCCGACGAGGACTTCGACTGGGGCGGTATCCGCGACGACATCCGCCCGGTGGTGGCCGAGATCCTCGTCCACGCCGACGAGGCGGCGACCTCGTTGTTCGACGTCGAGCACCGCACCGCCCTGCGACGCCTGCTGGCCCGAGTGGCGCGCGAGGATCCGACGGTACTGGCTCGCAAGGCCTCGACGGTGCGCAGCGCCGCAGCGCTGACGTGGGCGATCGCCGCGGGCAACCGGAGCATCGGTGAGACGACGCCGATGACGACGAAGAGCCTGCTGGCCCACTTCGGTGTCGGCCCTGTCGCCGATCGGGCTGGCACCCTGCTGCAGGCGGTCGGCATCCCGCGCCGGCACCAGCGCGACCTCTCACTCGGCGACCCTGCGCTCCTGGTCTCCCGGCGACGTGCCTCGCTGATCGAGTCTCGGAACGGCCTGGTGGACCCTGGCTGAGGTGAAGGCTCACGAGCGGCTACGGGTGATCGTATTGAGCGGCGCCGGCGAGGAACTGGTGAGTGTGCTGGGTTCCGACGGCTGGTCCGACTACCCGCTCCAGTTCGTCGGCGACGGGCTCCTGGCCGCCGTCCGAGACGAGGTTGCCGGCGCCCCCGATCTGGCCAGGGAGTGCCGGCGGCGGCTGGAGGATCGGATCTGGACCGGCGATCGGGAGCTCGCCGAGGCGTTGGCCGCCGCCGTCGGCGATGGCCCCGACCCCGACCTCCGCGAGCTCGCGGTGAGCCTGGAGGAGTTGGCCGAGGTGCTCGAGGGCGACCCGGTCCACGGCGGCGGGCGGATCGATCGGCAGACCGGCGAGGTGTGGCCTCAGTCGGCCACCGACGACCTCGAATTCCGAGGCGACGAGGAGGAGGACGAGGACGACGAGGACCGATGGCTCTACGTCGAGTCCGAGGGCTCGCGCGACGGCTACCGCGACATGGAGCTGTTCATCGCCGACGTCGAGGAGAGCGACCCCGCCTTCGCCGAGGAGCTGTCCCGCGCGCTCGGCGGCCGGCGCCCGTTCCGACGCTTCGGGGACGCCGTGTGGCGGCGCCCGGAGCAGCTCACCCGATGGCAGTGGTTCAGCAACGACCGCCACCGCGGCCGGGCCCGGCACTGGCTGGCCGTCGAGGGCATCACTCCGACGCCACCTTCATCAGTGATTGCCTAGCCTCCTTCGGGGACGTCCCCGTAGTCGTAGAGCTGCCCGGGAAGGATCGTGAGGTCGTCGTCGACGCCCTCGCGATAGTCGAGGAGGGGATGGACCGGCTCCAGGAAGTCGGGCTTGACGAGGACCAGGCCACGAGAGTCGACGCACGTGAGGTTCGAGGCCGGAGCGTCGACGTCGTCGGGTTCCACGTTCTCGTCGAGGGGTGACCCGGTCAGGTTGACCTGCTGTCCTTCGAGGGCGTCTCGGGCGGTGCCGTCGAGCACCGCACCGACGCAGTCGAGCTCGCCCGCGGGAGAGTCGACGGCGGATCGGAACAGGTGTGCCGGATCGGGTCCGGCCGCGGTGCCGCCGGACCCCGTCCAGGCGAACAGATCCGGCGACTGGGCGCGCAACAGCGTCATCGAGCCGTAGTACCAGCTGTCGACGAATGCGCCGAACAGGTGCGGAGATTCTAGATCGCGCTCGGCCGGGGGGAGACGCACACACCCTGGATCCTCGCGGGGTTCGAGCCGAACGCAGACGACGTGGGGATCGGTCCGCTCGCCCGTCGGGTCCGGGAGCTCGTCGAGGTGGACCTCCATGACCCACTGCTCGCCGCCGACCCGCACGCGCGTGTGCTCGGGCGTGTGCGCCACCTCGACCGGCGCGTGCAACGCCAGAGTGGACGCGAAGGTCGCGGTGTACTCGCGGTCAGCGGCACCCTCGACCCGCTCGGTCATCGCCTTGCCGTCCGACGCGGTCCACGCCCCGACGTCGCGCAGCGGCGGCGTCCACTCTGCATAGGCGTCGGCGTCGATCTCCAGCGGCGCGCTCGGATCCCCGATGGGATCGGCCCCGGCTTCGACGGTCCCTGGGTCGACACTCCCTGGGTCGACGGCCCGGTCGGGCCGCATGCCGTCGGTCTCGAACCCGTCGACCAGGCCGCAAGCGGACATGACTAGGACGGTGCACACCGCCGCGAGGGGACGCCATGGTGTCATGCGTGTGGGGGGCACCCCGCGAGAGAACCACGACGGCGCCGGCTCGCGCAGGACTTCGTACGGATCAGCCCGGTGAGCCTGAGCCTGGAGCCACCGATTCTCGCCTGCTGCGCGCCACCATATGGGCACGCTGGCGGCGTTGCGGCCGCTCGACGGTCAACCAGAACGCCCGCGCGACCGCGCCTTGCCATCGCGCCCGTCTGATGACGCGCAGCAAACGCCGACAATCGGTGGATCCAGGCTGAGTTCGCGGCGAGCCGGCGCTCCACGCGCCGACTCACCTCAGCAGGGGGCGGCTACTTCTTGGCGCGGGTGTTGGCGATGTAGACGTCGCACGAGGCGCGGACGGCGACGTCGCGCGCCACGCTGCCGAGCACGCGGGCGGGGCCCTGGACCCGCTTGTTGCCTACGACGATGAGGTCGGCCTTCACGCGCTCGGCCTCCTCGACCAGTGCCTCACCCGGCTTGCCGCTCGCCGCCGCGGCGACCATCTGCAGTCCGGGGAAGTCGGGCCGTAGCGCGGTGACGACGTCGGAGGCGACCGTCAGGGCGTCCTGCTCGGTGCTGAAGTAGAACTCCTCGCCACCGAGCTGGACCCGCTCGGCCTCGAACTTGCCGTAGGCCGAGATGACCCTCAGCTCGCCGCCGAGACTCACCGCCAGCTCGGCGGCCTTCCGGGCCGCCGCCAGGGCGGTGTCGCTGCCGTCGACGCCGGTCAGAATGCGCTTGGTCACGATGAGTCTCCTTCTGTGGCTCCATTGCCAGGGTCAGTGCCGGGGTCAGTCTGACACCGATCGGCTCCCGTGCGCCTCCCGACGCCACCGGGGAGGCGAGGTTCGCCCGTCACCAGGCCCCAAGACGACCGGCCACGGAGATTCCGCGACGGATCGGACCGATCGGCACTAGTCTTCGCGCGGGTCGACGGTCGCCGAGGCGGACGTCGGAGGTGTCTCGGGCGGCATGGACCAACGACCGGCACGACGGGGGAGACTGATGTTGCGAGCACTGACGAAGAGCGTGGCGGGGCGGGCCATCGGCCTGGCGGTCGTCGCGGTACTCCTGGCCGCGTGCAGCGGGTCCTCGGACGACGACAAGCAGGCCGGGCAGAACGACGCTGCCGAGGCTGCCGAGGTCGGGGACTGCCTGAACCTGTCCGGCGTCGCCGTCAACGCCGGCTCCGAGGCCATCTCGTGCGACGACCCGACCGCGACCTATGTCGTGACCGCCACGGACGGCACGTGCGACGAGTACGAGGTGGAGTACTCGATCAGCGCCGCCGGCGAGTCCAAGGAGGTCGCGGCCTGCCTGACCTACAACGCCAAGGTCGGAGACTGCTTCGTCGACAGCACTCTCGCCACGCCGGCGAAGAAGGTCGCCTGCCAGGGCGAGGGCGCCGACATCAAGGTCCTCGCGTTCGACGACAACTCCTCGAAGGCCAAGGAGTGCCCGAAGAAGACGACGTTCTCCCTGCCGAACAAGACCCGCAACCAGTTGCTCTGCTTCGGCAAGGTCTGATTCCTCCCGGCTTCGGTCGTTTCGCCGCGCAGCGGCGCCGAGCCACGTAGCGTTCCCGCCGGTCGGCAGTTCGCCGCCGCGAGACGAGGAACGAGATCGGGACCAAGACGATGCTGGGTGGAGTGCTGCGCAAGGGAGTCGGTGTGCTCGTCGCCGCCGGGATCGCCGGGGGTGGGTACTCCTACTTCGGCAAGGACGACGTGCCCGACGACGCCGCTCGAAGTGCCCAGATCGGCGACTGCCTCAACCTCACAGGGACCTCCTTCAATGCCGCTTCGGAGGCGATCTCCTGCGACGACCCGGGAGCGACCTATCTGGTGACCGCCACCGGCGGTACCTGTGACAAGCACGAGGACGAGTACACGGTCACCTACACCGGGGTCGGCGCTCCGAGCGACGTCAAGGTCTGCCTGACCGTCAACGCCAAGAAGGGGGACTGCTTCTTCGTCAACCCCACGATGCCCGGGCCGATGAAGAAGCTCCCGTGCAAGCGGTCCAACGTCAAGGTCGTCGCGGTCAAGCACAAGACCGCCAACCCGAAGGCGTGCCCCAAGAAGAAGGACGTCTACGGCGTGGGCAACAAGACGCGGGGCCAGTTGGTCTGCTTCACGCGCGTTTGACGCGGCCGCATCAGCCGGGGACGACCCGGCTGGCCGTCCGCGTCGACACGAGGTGACTCGTCCGTAGCCTCGAACAATGGCAGGGTCTGCTCCGTGCCCGGGTTGAAGCGTGTCGCCATCGTCAACCGTGGAGAGGCCGCCATGCGGCTCATCCACGCCGTCCGCGACCTCAACGCGCGGCCCGGCCCACAGCACGACGAGCCGATCCGGACCATCGCCCTCTACACCGATGTCGACGCCGGCGCCGCGTTCGTGCGCGAGGCCGACGAGGCCTACCTGCTCGGTCCGGCGTCCGCGCGGCCCTACCTAGACCTCCCGGTGCTGGAGAAGGCGCTGCTGGAGACCGAGGCGGACGCCGCGTGGGTCGGCTGGGGCTTCGTGGCCGAGGACCCCGCCTTCGCCGAGCTCTGCGACCGGATCGGGGTCACCTTCATCGGTCCGAGCGCGGAGGCGATGCGCCGGCTCGGCGACAAGATCGGCTCGAAGCTGATCGCCGAGGAGGTCGGGGTGCCGGTGGCGCCCTGGAGCGGCGGCGGCGTCGACAGCCTCGAGGACGCTCTCTCGGCGGCCGAGCGGATCGGCTACCCGCTGATGCTCAAGGCCACCGCGGGCGGCGGCGGCCGCGGCATCCGCAAGGTCACCACGGCCGAGGAGCTCACCGACGCCTACCAGCGCACTCGCGACGAGGCCGAGCGCGCCTTCGGCAGCGGCGTGGTGTTCCTCGAGAAGCTCGTCGACGGCGCCCGGCACGTCGAGGTCCAGCTCATCGCCGACGGCCAGGGCTCGGCGTGGGCGGTCGGCGTCCGCGACTGCTCGGTGCAGCGCCGCAACCAGAAGGTGATCGAGGAGTCGGCCTCGCCCCTGCTCAGCGAGGAGGCGACCGCCGAGCTCAAGGCAGCCGCCGAACGGCTCGCCATCACCGTCGGGTACGCCGGCGCCGGCACCGTGGAGTTCCTCTACCACCCCGGCGAGCGCACCTTCGCCTTCCTGGAGGTCAACACCCGGCTCCAGGTGGAGCACCCCATCACCGAGGCCGTCACCGGGCTCGATCTGGTCGCCCTCCAGCTGCACGTCGCCGGCGGCGGCCGCCTCGACGGCGAGCGCCCGCTCGAGCGCGGCCACGCCGTCGAGGCGCGCCTGAACGCCGAGGACCCCGACCGCGACTTCGCCCCGGCGCCCGGGCGGATCGCCCGGCTCGAGCTGCCCGCCGGCCCCGGCATCCGGGTCGACACCGGCGTCGGCGAGGGCGACACCATCCCGGCCGACTTCGACTCGATGATCGCCAAGATCATCGCCGTGGGCGCCGACCGCGACCAGGCGCTCGCCCGGCTGCGGCGCGCGATGGACGAGACCACCGTCGTCATCGAGGGGGGCGCCACCAACAAGAGCTTCGTGCTCGACCTGCTCGACCAGCCCGAGGTCGTCAGCGGCGAGCCCGACTGGGCCGACACCGGCTGGATCGACCGGGTCCGCGCCGAGGGCCGCCTGGTCTCCCAGCGCGGCTCGGGCATCGCCCTCGTCGCGGCCGCGATCGCCGCCTACGAGGAGGAGGAGCGCGCCGAGATCGCCCGTTTCCTCGACACCGCCCGTGGCGGCCGGCCCCAGGTACAGCACAAGCCCGGCCAGCAGATCGAGCTCAAGCTGCGCGGAGTCACCTACCCGGTCACCGTGTGGCAGACCGGGCCCGAGCGCTACCTGGTGCGCGTCGGGGACGGCGCGGACGCCGTCACCCTCCCGGTCACCCTCGACCGGCTCGACGAGGTGCACTCCCGCATCACCGTCGCCGGCCGCCGGCACCGCCTGGTCTCGGCCACCCACGGCCCCGTCCACCTGGTCGAGGTCGACGGCGTCACGCACCGGGTCAGCCGCGACGAGGGCGGCGTCGTCCGCTCTCCCGCGCCCGCGCTCGTGGTGGCCACGCCGGTCGCGGTCGGCGACGAGGTGGCGGCAGGCGCGCCGGTGCTGGTGCTGGAGTCGATGAAGATGGAGACCGTGATCGCCGCCCCGTTCGCGGGCCGGATCAAGGAGCTCCTGGTCCGCACCGGCGGCCAGGTCGAGACCGGTGCCCCGATGCTGCGCCTGGAGCCCACCGGCGACGGCGACGACGACGCCGCCGGGGGAGCCGTCGACATCGATGCGCTCGACCTGCCGAGGGCCGACGCCGAGAGCAGGACGGTCGCCCAACGCGGCGCCGAGGCGCTCGCAGAGCTGCGGGGCCTGGTGCTGGGCTACGACAGCCCCGACCCCGCCGCGCCGCTGGCCGACTACCTGGCCGTCCGCGACGAGCTGGCCCGCGACGGCGTCGAGGTGCGCCAGGCCGAGCTCGACCTGCTCGACCTGTTCGCCGACTTCGCCGAGCTCGGCCGCAACCGCCCCGCCGACGCCGACGAGCACACCGAGCTGCGCGTCCACTCCTCCCGCGAGCACTTCCACACCTACCTGCTCAGCCTCGACCCCGATCGCGGCGCCCTGCCCGACCACTTCCGCGACAAGCTCGCCACCGTGCTCGCCCGCTACGGCGTCGACGAGTTCGAGCGCACCTGCGACCTCGAGGAGGCGGTGTTCCGGATCTTCCTCGCCCAACGCCACACCGCCGACCTCGACAGCGCGCTCGGTCTCCTCCAGCGCTGGCTGGCCGAGCCGCCGCCCACCGGGGACGACGCCGTCCGCACCCGCGCCGTCCTGGAGCGGCTCGTGCGCGCGACCCAGCTGCGCTTCGCAGCGGTCGGTGACCTCGCCCGCTCGCTGCGGTTCCGCTGGTTCGACCAGCCGCTGGTCGACGCCGAGCGCACCACCGTGCTCGACGGCGTCGCCGACGAGGTCGAGGCGCTCACCGACCCTGACGCCCCCGACCGCGACGCCCGGATCCAGGCGCTGACCGCCATCCCCGAGCAGCTGGTCGCCTTCCTGCGCGCCCGGCTGCGAGACGGGCTGCCCGACACCGAGCCCTTGCTCGAGGTGCTGATCCAGCGGCACTACCTGGAGGCCGACCTGCACGACCTCAAGGTGACCGACGTCGACGGGCGGCCCCTGGTGTGCGGCGAGTACACCGCCGACAAGGGCCCCACCCGCGTGGTCTCGACCATCGCCGACGTCACCGAGCTCGAGAGCGGCGCTCTCGACGCGCTGCTCACCGAAGCCCTCTCGCCCGAGCACGACACGGTGCTCGAGCTCTACGTCCGTTGGCCCGACCCGCCCGCCGACCCGGCTGTGCTCACCGCCCGGATCGAGGAGCTTCTCGACGGGCGTCCCTTCGTGCGCGACTCGGTGCGCCGGCTCTCGGTCGCCGTCTGCCCCGTGGCCCCCGGAGGCGGTGACGAGCTGCCGGTCGACTACGTGACCTTCCGGCCCGTCGACGAGTCGGGCGGCGACGGGACCGTCCGGCTCGCCGAGGACACCCTGCTGCGCGGCATGCACCCGATGGTCGGACGACGACTCAACCTGTGGCGGCTGCGCGAGTTCGACGTCACCCGGCTCGAGGCGCCCGAGGACGTGCTGCTCTACGAGTGCGTAGCCCGCACCAACCCCGCCGACCGGCGCCTGGTCGCGCTCGCCCAGGTGCGCCAGCTCGCCGTCATCCGCGACGAGGAGGGCCGCGTCGTCGGCCTGCCGCACGCCGAGCGCGCGGTCGAGAACTGCCTGGAGGCGATCCGCCGCGTGCGCACCGCCCGCGGGCGCGGCGGCGCCCGACTCGACCTGAACCACGTGTGGGTGACGGTCTGGCCGGTCATCGACGCCGACCTCGACCAGCTCACCGCGCTCCAGGGCAAGATCACCCCACTCAGCGAGGGCGCGGGCCTGGAGGAGGTGCTCGCGGTCGGCCGCGTGTCCGGGCCCGACGGCACCCCTGAGCCGCTCGCGATCCGGTTCCACGCCCGGCCCGGCGCCGGCGTCGTGGCCGACATCGTCGAGCCGCCGACCGAGCCGCTGGCACCGATCGACGAGTACACCGGCAAGGTCCTGCGCGCCCGCCGCCGCGGCCTGGTCTATCCCTACGAGCTCGAGTCGGCCTTCGCAGGCGGCGGCTCGGTGGTCGAGCACGACCTGAACGACGAGGGTGAGCTGGTTCCGGTCGACCGCCCGCGCGGCGGCAACCGCGCCGGGATCATCGTCGCCGTCGTCAGCACCCCGACGCCGCTGCACCCCGAGGGCGTCACCCGCGTGGTCCTGTGCGGCGACCCCACCAAGGCGCTCGGCGCGCTCGGCGAGGCCGAGTGCACCCGGGTGATCGCCGCGATCGACCTCGCCGAGCGGATGGGCGTGCCGGTGGAGTGGTTCGCCGTCTCGGCCGGCGCCCGGATCTCGATGGAGAGCGGCACCGAGAACATGGACTGGGTGGCGGCCGCGCTCAAGCGGATCGTCGAGTTCACCCAGACCGGCGGCGAGATCAACATCGTCGTCGCCGGGATCAACGTCGGCGCCCAGCCGTACTGGAACGCCGAGGCCACGATGCTCATGCATACCCGCGGCATCCTGGTGATGACCCCCGACAGCGCGATGGTGCTCACCGGCAAGCAGTCGCTGGACTTCTCCGGCGGCGTCTCGGCCGAGGACAACTTCGGCATCGGCGGCTACGACCGCGTCATGGGCCCCAACGGGCAGGCGCAGTACTGGGTGCCCGACCTGGCCGGAGCCTTCGGCGTCTTGATGTCGCACTACGAGCACACCTATGTCGCACCGGGCGAGTCCGGGCCGCGCCGGGCGCCCACCAGCGACCCGAGCGACCGCGACATCACCTCCTACCCTCACGGCGGCGACTTCGCGACGGTCGGCCAGATCTTCTCCGCCGAGCACAACCCCGACCGCAAGAAGCCCTTCGACATCCGCACGGTCATGCGGGCCGTCGCAGACTCCGACCACGAGGTGCTCGAACGCTGGGCCGGCATGGCCGACGCCGACACCGCCGTGGTCACCGACGCCCATCTGGGCGGGCACCCGGTCTGCCTGATCGGCATCGAGTCCCAGCCGGTCTCGCGCCGCGGCTTCCCCCCGACCGACGGCCCCGACACCTACACCGCCGGCACCCTGTTCCCGCGCTCGTCGAAGAAGGTGGCCCACGGGATCAACGCGGCCTCGGGCAACCGGCCGGTCGTCGTCCTGGCCAACCTGTCGGGCTTCGACGGCTCGCCGGAGTCGATGCGCAACCTCCAGCTCGAGTACGGCGCCGAGATCGGCCGGGCGATCGTGAACTTCGACGGACCGATCGTCTTCTGCGTCATCTCGCGCTACCACGGCGGCGCGTTCGTCGTCTTCTCCAAGCGGCTCAACCCGCGGATGACCGTGCTCGCGCTCGAGGGCTCCTTCGCCTCGGTGCTCGGCGGCGCCCCGGCAGCCGCGGTGGTGTTCTCCGGCGAGGTCGACAAGCGGGTCGCCGCCGACCCGGCCGTCACCGAGCTCGAGCAGCGCATCGCGGCCGCCTCGGACGCCGAGCGCGGCGCCCTCGTCGTCGAACTCGCCGACCTGCGCGCCACGCTGCGAGCCGACAAGATCGCCGAGGTCGCCGGTGAGTTCGACGGCGTCCACGACATCCACCGGGCGGTGGAGGTGGGCTCGGTCGACGAGGTCATCGCCGCGGCCGACCTGCGTCCCAAGATCATCGAGGCCCTCGACCGCGGCTGACCCATGACGAGGTGGCTCCTGCTGGCGGCTGCCATCGCCTGCGAGGTGACGGCATCGCTCTCACTCAAGGGCGCGCTGGACCGGCCGGCCCTGTACCCGGTGGTCGTCGTGGGCTACCTGGCCTCCTTCGCCCTGCTGGCCCTGGTGCTGCGTCGCGGGATGGGCCTGGGCGTCGCCTACGGCATCTGGGGTGCGGTCGGGGTGGCGGCGACGGCGATCATGTCGGCGGTGCTGTTCGGCGAGTCGCTCAACGCCGTCATGGCCGTGGGCATCGCCCTGATCGTCGCCGGCGTCCTGCTCGTCGAGCTCGGCGCCCAGCAGGCCCAACGGGCTCGTGAGGTCCCCTGATGGCGTGGCTGTTCCTCGCGGCCGCGATCGCGGCCGAGGTCAGCGGCACCCTGTCGCTGCGCATGGCCGCCCTGGGACACCGCGCCTACTACGCGGTCGTCGTGGCCGGGTACGCGGCCGCGTTCGTCCTCCTCGCGCTGACGCTGGACCGGGGCCTGGCCCTCGGCGTCGCCTACGGCATCTGGGCCGCCTCGGGCGTCGCCCTCACCGCGATCGCCTCCAAGGTGCTGTTCGGCGAGCCCCTCACCCCGGTGATGCTCGCCGGCATCGCCCTCATCATGACCGGCGTCCTCGTCGTCGAGCTGGGCGCGTAGTTCCGCCTGCGCCGGAGGTTGAGCAAGGGAGCGCCCCGCCGCCGGAGCAAGCGAGCGTCAGCGAGCGCTGACGAAATCTTGGCGACCCTCGCTGCCAGCGTCTCCGAGTCGGTTGCGAGGTTTCGTCGGCGCTGTCGGGCTCGTTCCTCGCCCGCCAGCTTGCTCAACCTCCGAGAGCCTCCGACACCAGCCCGCTGCCGGAGGTTGAGCAAGCGAGCGCCAGCGAGCGCCGACGAAACCCCGGCAACCCCCTGCCAAGGTTCCCAGGGAGGCTTACGAGGTTTCGTCGGCGCCGGTCGGGCTCGTTCCTCGCCCTCCCGGCTTGCTCAACCTCCGAGGAGTCGCCCGCGGCCGGAGGTCGAGCACGTGAGCGCAAGCGAGCGAACGTCCCGGAATCGGGCCAACCTTGAGGAAAAGTTGTGGTTGGACACTTGGCCAGAGAACGAGTTCCCTCGCTAGCCTGTCTTCGCCGTCCCCTGCTCGACCGTGGGGGGAGAGCGGGGGACGGCCCGAGCGCGCTCTGAGTCGGCTCGATCAGCGGTCCAGGTAGCTGGTGAGGGTCGCCAGCCGGTGGGCGCGGACCGCCCGCTCGACCTCGTCGACCTCGGCTCCCTTCTCCAGGAGCTCGAGGATCTGGTCGTGCTCACGCACCGACTGGGTCGCGCGTCCCGGGATGAAGGTGAAGGTGGTCTCGCGCATCCGGTCCAGGCTCGTCCAGCACTCGTCGACGACGCGGCGCAGGTAGTCGTTGGGACAGGGCGCGAACAGCACCGAGTGGAAGTCCTGGTTGAGCCGGGTGAACTCCGGGGGGTCGAAGGAGTCGATCGAGTCCAGCATCGCGCGCATCCGGTCGTTGATCGCGCGTCCCCGGGCGAGGTCGGCCGGCCGAAGGTGCGCCGCCGCGAGGGCGGTGGCGGCTCCCTCGAAGACGGCCAGGGACTCCATGAGATCGCGGTAGGCGTGCTCGTCGGGGATGGCGACCGTGGCGCCGACGTTGCGACTGAAGGTGACCTGTCCCTCGGCCTCGAGCCGGCGGATCGCCTCCCGCACCGGCGCGACCGACACCCCCAGCTCGTCGGCCAGCTGCTGCAGGACCAGGCGGTGACCGGGCCCGAACCGGCGGGTGGCGATCTGCTCGTGGATCCAGGCGTAGGCGATCTGTGCCTTGCTCTGGGCCTGCGTCGGCTCGGTGCTTCCCACGTCCATTCCCCTCGGATGTCCAGTCCCCTAGATTTCGTCTATCAAATCGTATACGATCACTCGTGCCTGAGCCAGACGAAAGCCGACTTCTTTGCTGCGTGGCCCTCGCCGCCGCAGCACCCACCGCCACTTTGAAGCAAGTCTGTTCGCAAAGGGGGAAGCGACATGCTTCGCCGATCCGGACGCTGGGTGGCCGCTCTCGCGGCCCTGATGATCGCCAGTACGGCCCTGGCGGGCTGTAGTTCCAAGGCCGATGAGAAGTCGGGCGGAGGCGAGGGTGCGACCCCCGGGGTGAGCGCCGACACCATCACCCTGGGGGCGCTCAGCGCACTCACCGGCACCTTCGCCGCCGGCGCCAAGCGACAGCTCGCCGGTGCGGAGCTGTACTGGAAGGAGGTCAACGACGCCGGCGGGGTGTGTGGCGGCCGCACGGTCACGATCGAGGCCCGCGACAACGCCTATGACCCCCAGCGCACCGTGAGTGCGTACGGCGACATCTCCCCGGACGTGTTGGCGTTGCAGCTGATCACCGGCACCGCGATGACCCAGGCGATCGCCGACAGCATGGAGCGCGACGACATGAGCTCGATCCCGATGAGCTGGTCGCCCGACCTCCTCGGCAAGCCGTCGATCCTCATCCCGGGCACAACCTACGACGTCGACATGATGAACGCCGTCGACTTCCTCCTCGACCAGGGCAAGCTCGCCCAGGGCGACACCATCGGCTACATCTACTTCCCCGGCGACTTCGGCGGCGCCGGGTTCGCCGGCGCCGAGAAGGCCGGCCAGGCGCACGGCATCACCGTCGATGCCTACGAGGTCGATCCCACGGCGACCGATCTCTCCTCGCAGATCTCCACGATGGCCAAGAACGGCACCAAGGCGGTCTTCCTCAGCGTCAGCCCGCCGCTGCTCGCCAATGCCGCGGCGGTCGCGGCCACCGAGCACCTCGACGTGCCGTTCGTGGTGCCCACCCCGACCTTCGTGCCCGACCTCCTCCAGAGCGACGCCGCCACCCAGGTGGCCCGCGAGACCTACGTCGTGAGTCCCTACGACGCCTGGACCGGCTCGGCACCGGGGATGGCCGACCTGCGCAAGGCCTTCGCCGCCGACGGGGACGGTGGCACCCCCCAGCAGTTCTTCATCGCCGGATACGCCGCTGCACAGGTGATGCACAACGCCCTGGAGCGCACCTGCGCCGCCGGCGACCTCACCCGCGAGAACCTCGCGAAGAGCTTCGCCGACTCCAAGGCCTTCGCGATGCACGGTCTCTCGGTCGACCTCGACTTCTCCGACCGCGCCGTGCCACCGGCACTCCAGGACTACATCCTCCGCGTGGACGCCTCGGCTGCCGGGGGCCTCACGCCGGTCCAGGCCGAGCCCTACCAGGGCGCGGATGCGGCCCCACTCCTCAGCGGGAAGTAGGCGACCGCAGTGACACCCGAGCGGGCCGGCGCCGGGATGCTCGAGGTCCGTGACCTCACGGTGCGCTACGGCGACCGGGCACCGGCCTTGGACGACGTCACGCTCTCGGTCTCCACGGGACTGATCACCGGAGTCCTCGGCGGCAATGGCGCGGGGAAGACCACGCTGCTCCGTGCGATCGGCGGCACGCTGTACCGGCACGGCGGCTCGATATCCCACGGCCGGGTCGTCCTGGAGCGGATCGACGTCCTCGGCCTGCGGGCCGAGCAGCGCGTCCTGCGCGGGATCGCCCAGGTCCCGGAGGGGCGCCACGTCTTCGCACGACTCAGCGTCGAGGAGAACCTCCGCGTCGGCGCCACCCGACGTCAAGCCGGCGCGACCGGGACCGAGCTGGCTCGGGTCTTCGACCTCTTCCCCCGCCTTGCCGACCGGCGCGCCCAGCGGGCCGCGCTCCTCTCGGGCGGGGAGCAGCAGATGCTCGCGATCGGTCGCGCCCTCATGGCCGCGCCGCGGCTCCTGCTCCTCGACGAGCCGACCCTCGGGCTCGCGCCTCGAGTGATCGAGCAGGTCGCCGACCTGCTGAGCCACCTGCGACAGGAGGGGCTCACGATCGTCCTGGTCGAGCAGAACGCCGCCGTGGCCCTCGACGTCGCCGATCGCGCCTATGTCCTGGCGGCCGGGCGCGTGGCCCTGTCCGGGCCGGTCGCCGCCTTGCGGGAGGACCCGCGGGTGCGGGGCCTGTACGTCGGCGACGCGGCCGCCGGAGCCGCCCCATGAACGGCGCGAAGCTCGAGATCCAGGACGTCGTGGTGCGGTTCCTCGGCGCCCGCGTCCTCGACGGTGTCTCGCTCGACGTCGCGCCCGGGTCGGTGCACGGAGTCATCGGGCCCAATGGCGCGGGCAAGTCCAGCCTGTTCAACGTCGTGTGCGGCGTCTACCGCCCGGCGTCCGGTCGCGTGCTGCTCGACGGACGCCGGCTCGTCGGCCTCTCACCCCACCGGATCGCGGCCCTCGGCGTGGGGCGGGCCTTCCAGAACGCCTCGATGGTCACCTCCTTGAGCGTCGAGGAGAACCTTCTGCTCGGTCAGCACCGTCACCAGCGCAGTGGGGTGCTCGCCGACGGGCTGCGCCTGCCGCGCAGCCGGCGGTCGGAGCGGCAGGCTCGCGAGGCGGTGCGCACGGCCGCTGCGCTGCTCGGGATCGAAGAACTGCTCGATCGGCGCGCTGAGGAGCTGCCCTATGGCGCGGCCAAACGGGTCGACGTCGCCCGGGCGCTGGCCTCCGAGCCGCGCCTGCTGCTGCTCGACGAGCCGGCTGCCGGGATGCATGCCGGGGAGAAGGACCAGATGAGCCGCAGCATCCGGCGGGTCGCGGACGAGCTCGGGACCACGGTGCTGCTCGTGGAGCACGACATGCCCTTGGTGATGGGGGTCTGCGACGAGGTCACCGTCCTCAACTTCGGGACGGTGGTGACCACCGGCTCTCCGAGCCGGGTACGCGCCGACCCCGAGGTCGTGTGCGCCTACCTCGGCGGCACCGCGCGGGAGGTGCCGCGGTGAGCCACGTCGTCTCGCTCCTCCTCAACGGACTGTCGGTCGGCAGCGTCTATGCGTTGATCGCCCTCGGCATGGTCCTGGTCTACAAGGCCACCGAGATCATCAACTTCGCCCATCCCGGGATCCTGGTGCTCGGGACCTTCGTCGCCACCGCCACGCGGGTGCACCTGCACTGGCCCTTCGCCCTCGCGGTGCTGGCCGGCATCGCCACGGGTGCGCTGGCCGGCGCGGTGGTCCTCGAGGTGCTCGTTCGCCCGTTCCTCCGGCGCGACGCCGTCCTCGCCGCCGGGATCATGACGATCGGCCTCTCGATCCTGCTCAACTCGCTCACCAACACCTGGATCGGCTCGCAGGTCCTCTCCCTCCGCGCGCCGTTCGGCTCCTCCACCCTGCGCCTGCTCGGGGTCTCGGTCCCCGTGTCACGGGTGGCGGCCTTCTGCTGTGCTGCGCTGCTGCTGCTCGCCCTGCACCTGTGGTTGCACCGGACGCCGTTCGGCCTGGAGATGCGGGCGGCGGCCGAGGACGCCGAGACAGCGGAGATGGTGGGCATCCGACTGTCGCGGGTCGCACTGGTCGCGTGGAGCCTGGCCGGCGCGGTCGCCGTCGTCGCCGGGATCTTCCTGGTGTCGTACCCCACCGCCGGGCTCGACGTCACCGCCACCGTGGTCGCGCTGCAGGCGATCCCGGCAGTGGTCATCGGCGGGATCGACTCCACCACGGGTGCGGTCGTGGGTGGCCTGGCGGTCGGACTGGTGCAGACCTTCGCCCTGGGCTACCAGGCCGAGCTCGACTTCCTCGGTCGCAACTTCGCCACGGCCGCGCCGTACCTGCTGATGCTGCTGGTCCTGCTGGTGCGTCCCGCCGGGCTCTTCGGACAGCAGGAGGCCGCCCGTGTCTGACGTCGCCACGACGCGTCGAGCCGGTCGCGTGACGCGGGCGCTGGGCTGGGCGGCGATCCCGGCGGTGGTGCTGCTGCCGCCGTACTGGATCGCCGAGTACTGGCTGGGTCAGGGCAGCCTGGTGTTCGCCGCCGCGATCGGCGCGGTCGGGCTCACTCTCCTCTTCGGCCGCGTCGGCCAGCTCTCGTTGGGGCATCCGTTCTTCCTCGCGCTGGGGGCCTATACCTACACGGGGCTGGCGAGCGAGCCGACCGCCGGACTGTGGGGGCAGGGCCTGCCGAGCCCGCTCGCGGCGATGCTGGCGGCGCTGCTCGCTGGACTCGTCGGCCTGCTGCTCAGTCCGATCGCGGCCCGGCTGAAGGGCCTGAGCCTCGGGCTCGCGACCCTCTCGCTGGTGTTCATCGGCCAGTGGCTGCTCTCGGCCTGCGTCGGTCTCACCGGCGGCTTCAACGGCCGGCCTACCCCGCCCCTGCAGATCGGCTCGCTCAGCTCCCTCGGCTCCGACCTCGCCGTCCTCGGCGTCCCGATCGGAGGCGCCGAGTTCATGTGGGCGGTCACCTCGGCCGTGTTCTTCGCGGTCGCGATCTTCACCGCCAACCTGCTGCGCGGGCGCACCGGGCGCGCGTTCACCGCGATCAAGGAGGCCGAGCTGCACGCCGACATCCTCGGCATCGAGGTGGCCCGCTATCGCGCCGTCGCCTTCGCGATCTCGAGCGCCTTCGCCGGCCTCGGCGGCGCGCTGCTCGCGGTGCTCTTGGGCTACATCGTCCCCGAGTACTGGGGACTCAGCCTGGCGGTCGGGTATCTGGCGATGACGGTCATCGGGGGGCTCGGGTCGATCACCGGGGCCTTCCTCGGCGCCGCGTTCGTCACCCTGCTTCCCGCGATCCTGCAGCGCTATGGCGACTCGCTGCCCGGCCTCGCCGCCCACGGCGGAGGGGGCATCACCCCGGCGACCGCCGCCGAGCTGCTCTACGCCGTAGCCCTGATCGGCGTTCTGCTCGTGGAGCCGCGCGGCCTGGTCGCAATCGGACGCCGCCTCCTGGGCCGCTGGTCCTCCGCACGTCGAGCGCGAGCCCGGGACGTGGCCGGCGCCGCGGGAGCCGAGGAGTCGTCGGTCCTGTCCAGCACACCCACTTCCCCTTCGGAGGCCCGTCGATGACCGATCGATCCGACATCGGCAACCCGTTCGCGACATGGACCTGGCCCTGGCCCGCGGGAAAGGTGGCCGCGGTGCACCTCAACTACGGCAGCCGGATCCGGGAGCGCGGAGTCCCCGCGCCCCTGCAGCCCTCGTTCTTCCTCAAGCCCGGGACGTCGCTGAGCGGCCCCGGCGAGGTCGTCCGCCCGGACGGCCTCGAGCAGCTCACCTTCGAGGGCGAGATCGCCGTGGTGATCGGTCGGCGCGCTCGCGGCCTCGGCCCGGACGACGCATGGTCGGCGGTCGCCGCCGTGACCGCGGCCAACGATCTGGGACTGGCCGACCTGCGCCCCATCGACCGCGGCTCCAACCTGCGCAGCAAGGGCGGTGACGGATTCACGCCGATCGGCCCCCGGCTGCTCGACGCCGACGACATCGACCCGGGTTGCCTGGCGCTGCGGACCTGGCACAACGGCCGGCTGGTGCAGGACGCCGAGGCCGACGACCTGCTCTTCTCGATCCCGGACGTGCTCGCGGCACTGTGCGAGCTGATCACCCTCGAGCCCGGCGACGTCGTCCTCACCGGTACCCCGGCCGGGGCGGGCCTCGCCGAGCCGGGCGACGTCGTCGAGGTGGAGGTGCGAGACGGCGGAACCGAGCGCAGCACGGGCCGGCTGGTCACCGTGGTGAAGGCGGGCCCCCCGATGCGGACGGTCCGGGTGCAGCGGCCCGAGCAACCGGTCCCCGCCGTCGCCGACCCGCTGCCCGACGGACTCGACCGGGTCGCGGCCGCCACGCTGGCCGCGCAGCTCCAGCGCCGCGGCATCTCCTCGACCATCGACGGCGTGACGCCGCTGCGCCCCGGCACCCGGCTGGCGGGCCGTGCGCGGACGCTGCGGTTCGTCGCCCTGCGTGAGGATCTGGTCGCCGAGCACGGCACCGGTTTCACCACCCACAAGCAGGCCTTCGCCGACCTCGGGCCCGGAGAGGTGCTCGTGATCGATGCACGAGGCGAGCCGGGAGCAGGCACCCTCGGCGACCTGCTGGCGCTCTGCGCACGCTCGCGCGGGGCAGCCGGCGTCGTCACCGACGGCGCGGTCCGCGATGCCGCGGCGGTCGCCGAGGTCGGGGTGCCCGTCTTCGCCGGGGCCCGCCATCCGGCCACCCTCGGGCGGCGCCACGTGCCGTGGGACCGCGACGTGATGGTCAGCTGCGGAGGCACCGCCGTGGAGCCGGGTGATCTCGTGGTGGGAGACGACGACGGTGTCGTGGTGGTCCCCCGCAGGCTCGCCGCCGAGGTGGTCGCCGACGCCGTCGCGCAGGAGCGCGAGGAGGCGTTCATCGCCGAGCAGCTGGCCCGTGGCGAGAGCCCGGAGGGGCTGTACCCGCTCGGTGCGGCCTGGCGCGAACGCTATGCCGCCTGGACCGGACCGGACGATGTGGAGGAGCAGCGATGAGGTTCCGCTCCGATCCCGCGGCGATCGCCGGCTCGCTGGCGGCGTTGGTGACGCCGTTCGACGACGCCGGCGCGCTGGACCTGCCCGGCGTCGAGCGACTGGTCGAGTGGCAGCTCGACCAGGGCAGCCACGGCGTCACCATCGGCGGCTCGACGAGCGAGCCGAGCGCGCAGACCGTCGAGGAGCGCGCCGCCGTGATCGACGCCGTCGCACGCGTGGTCGCCGACCGGGCGCCGTTCGTCGCCGGCACCGGCTGCTCGCGTCTGGAGGACACCCTCGCGCTGACCGCGCACGCCCGCGACGCCGGCGCGGACGCCGTGATGGTCGTGACGCCTCCCTACGCCCGCCCAACCCAGCAGGCGCTGGAGGCGTGGTACCTCACCGTCGCCCGCGAGTTCCCCGACCTGCCGGTGATCGCCTACAACGTGCCGTCGCGCACCGCCGTCGATCTCGCGCCGGAGACCGTCGAACGCGTCTTCCGGGCGGCCGAGAACTTCGTGGGCGTCAAGGAGACGACCCGCGAGTTCGAGCACTTCTCCCGGATCCTGCACCGGTGCGGCCCCGAGCTGCGCGTCTGGTCGGGCATCGAGCTGCTGTGCCTGCCGCTGCTGGCGATCGGCGGCGCGGGGTTCATCAGCGCCACCGCGAACCTCGCGCCCGCGGCGTCGGCGCGGATGTATGAGCTGTGGGAGCTCGGCGACCTGGCCGGCGCGAGACGGATCCACTACGGACTGCACCCGTTGGTCGACCTGCTGTTCGTCGAGACGAACCCGGCCCCGGCCAAGCACCTGATGGCCGAGCGCGGGTTGCTCGGCTCCGGGCAGGTGCGCCCACCGCTGACCCCGCCGACGCCGTCCGGTCTGGCGCGGATCGCCGCGCTTGCGGCGGAGGGCGCCGAGTACCTCTCACCCGTTCCGGCGCGCCCGCACAGGCAGGAGGAGCCATGACCAATCTCGGCCCGAGTGCCACCGTCGATGCCCGGGTCCCACACGACCTGCCGGCCCAGGTACGGCACCTGATCGACGGCCGGCTGCTCGACAGCTCCGACGGCGCCACCTTCGAGGTGCTCGACCCGGTCACCAACGAGGTCTACCTCCACGCGGCAGCGGGGGGAGGCACTGAGATCGAGCTCGCCGTCGCGGCCGCCAACCGGGCGCTCGACCGCCCCGAGTGGGCCGATCTCACCGCGCGCCGAAGGGCCGGGATCCTCACCCGGATGGCCGACGAGATCGAAGCGCGCGGGCGGCGGATCGCAGCTCTGGAGACCTACGACACCGGTCTGCCGATCACCCAGACCGCCGGGCAGGCCGCGCGGGCGGCCGAGAACTTCCGCTTCTTCGCCGATCTCATCGTCGGCCGGCACGAGGAGGCCTACCGAGTGCCGGGGCAGCAGCTCAACTACGTCCGCCGGCATCCCCTGGGCGTCGCCGGTCTGATCACCCCGTGGAACACCCCGTTCATGCTGGAGAGCTGGAAGTTGGCCCCCGCCCTGGCCGCGGGATGCGCCGTGGTGCTCAAGCCGGCCGAGTTCACCCCGCTCACCGCGAGCCTCTGGGCCGACATCGGCGACGCCGCAGGGCTCCCACCCGGCGTGCTCAACGTCGTCCACGGTCTCGGCGAGAGCGCCGGGGAGGCGCTGGTCCGACACCCTGCGGTCCCCGCGATCTCGTTCACGGGTGAGAGCGCGACCGGGGCTCACATCTTCGCGGCCGCCGCGCCGGAGCTGAAGGCGCTCTCGATGGAGCTCGGCGGCAAGTCGCCGGTCGTGGTGTTCGCCGACGCCGACCTGCCGGCCGCACTCGACGCCGTCGTGTTCGGCGTGTTCTCCCTCAACGGCGAGCGCTGCACCGCCGGCAGCCGGGTGCTCGTCGAGCGGGCCGTCTACGCGGAGTTCTGTCAGCGGCTGGCCGAGCGGGCGGCAGCGATCCGGGTCGGTGAGCCGTCCGATCCGGAGACCGAGGTCGGAGCGCTGGTGCATCCCGAGCACCTCGCCAAGGTGCTGGGCTACATCGAGATCGGCCGGTCGGAGGGGCGCCTGGTCGCGGGCGGCGGACGCCCCGAGCACCTGCCGGAGGGGAACTTCGTGGCGCCGACGGTGTTCGTCGACGTCGAACCCCGGGCTCGGATCTTCCAGGAGGAGATCTTCGGCCCGGTCGTCGCGGTGAGCCCCTTCGACGACGTCGACGAGGCCCTGCGGCTGGCCAACGACACCCGCTACGGGCTCGCGGCCTACCTGTGGACCCGCGACCTCGACCGCGCGCACCGGATCGCGGGGTCGCTCGAGGCCGGGATGGTGTGGGTCAACTCCCACAACGTGCGCGACCTGCGCACCCCGTTCGGAGGGATCAAGGCCTCGGGCGTCGGCCGCGAGGGCGGGGCGCGCTCGCTGGACTTCTACAGCGAGGAGCAGGCGATCCACGTCGCCCTCGGCGGCACCCCGGCACCTGTCCTCGGTCGCCCTAGGCACGGCATCGAAGGAGGAGGATCATGAACCGAATGAGCGCGGACCGCTCCGCGGCTCCCGACGTCCTGCGAGCCGCCTACGTCGACCTCGTCGTCACCGACCTCGCCCGCGCGCGCGACTTCTACGTCGACGTGCTCGGCCTGGTGGTGACGCGGGAGGACGAGTCGGGCATCTACCTGCGCACGCTCGAGGAGTTCATCCACCACAACCTGGTCCTGCGACAGGGGCCGGTCGCGGCGTGCGCGGCGGTCGCCTACCGGGTGCGGACTCCCGACGACGTCGACCGGGCCGAGGCCTTCCACGCCGCCCTGGGCTGTCGCACCGAACGGCGCCGCGGTGGCTTCGCCAGCGGGATCGGCGATGCGGTGCGGGTGGAGGACCCGATGGGCTTCACCTGCGAGTACTTCCACGACGTGGCCCTGGTCGACCGGCTCACCTGGCGCTACGACCTGCATCGCGGCACCCCGCTGGCCCGTCTCGACCACTTCAACCTCGTGACGCCCGACGTCGCCCGCGGCTGTGCCCACCTGCGCAGTCTCGGCTTCCGGCTCACCGAGGACATCCAGGACGGCGACGGCGTCACCTATGCGGCCTGGCTGGGTCGTAAGCAGACCGTCCACGACACCGCCCTCACCGGCGGCGACGGCCCGCGCCTGCACCACCTGGCGTTCTCGACCTACGAGTCGCACCACGTGCTGGCCCTGTGCGACCTGCTCGGCGCGCTCGGTCGGCACGACCTCATCGAGCGCGGGCCGGGCCGGCACGGCGTCTCCAACGCCTTCTACCTCTACCTGCGCGATCCGGACGGACACCGTATCGAGATCTACACCCACGACTACTACACCGGCGACCCCGACAACCCCGTCGTCACCTGGGACGTCGGCGACGAGCAACGCCGCGACTGGTGGGGCAACCCGGTGGTGCCGCGCTGGTACGCCGAGGCCAGCCTCGTGCTCGACCTCGACGGCAACCCCCGTGAGGTCGTGCCCCGCACCGAGCCCCGCGAGGGCGGCGTCCGCGTCGGAGCCGACGGCTTCACCTTCCGCACCGACACCGGGGAGGAGACCAAGCTGGGCACTCAGCTCTAGGCACTCCGGCTCGGGTCGGGCGTCGCTCACCCGAGAACGGCGACCCGCCGCGCGGTCTCCCCAACGCACGATGTGTCGGTGACCGACTCCGGACGCGGGCGACTCCTCGGAGGTTGAGCAAGCCGGGAGGGCGAGGAACGAGCCCGACCGGCGCCGACGAAACCTCGCTAGCCTCCCTCAGAAACGTTGGCCGGGACGGTTGCCGGGGTTTCGTCGGCGCTCGCTGGCGCTCGCTTGCTCAACCTCCGGCGAGGGCGGCCGCGGGGCGACGGGACGGTCGCCGGGTTTCGTCAGTAGTTCCCTAGGCACACCGGCTCGGGTCGGGCGTCGCTCACCCGAGAACGGCGACCCGCCGGGTGGTCTCCCCGACGCACGATGTGTCCGTGACCGACTCCGGCCGCCACGCGCAGGGTCTCCCGCGGGGCCCGGTGCGGCGCCTGGTACGAACGCGACCTGCCGACGTGGTCGACGTGTTCGTCTACGTCGTGGTGCTCAATCTCGCGATCGAGTTCGTCCCGGCGATCGTGAGCGAGGGGTTCACGCTCTCGTTGCTCACCGCGGTGCTGCTCAAGCTGGCTCTCGAGGTGGTGATCGCGCTCAAGGACTGGATGAAGCGCCGTTTCCACGCCGCCGAGACCTGGTGGACGCAAGTGGCCGCCGGCGCTGCGCTGTGGGGTCTGGCCGCCGGGAGCAAGCTCGCCGTGCTCGAGCTGGTGGCCCTCGTCTTCGGTGACCTGGTAAGCCTCGGCGGGTTCGCATCCGTCACGGCGCTGATCCTCGTGCTGCTCGCAGCCCGTGCCGGCGTGCGCCGGCTGCTCGTGGCTGCGGCGTAGGAGGTGTGCGGCCTCGCCCGATTCGGGCGAGTCGGAGGCAGCCGACTGGTGGAAGTCCGCGCTGCGTGCGTTGGACCGGCGCACGGGAGGCGGAGAAGCCCGTCTTGCACGCGCTGTTGTCCGCCAGGCGGGTGCGGCGGGCGCGCAACAAGTCGGTGAAGAACTATCGACGCCAGGCGGCAATCACCGTCGGCGACCACCGTGGTCGCGGCGTCCCCCCGTCCGGCCACCACAGACGCCCGTGACCGGACCGAGGTCTTCGAGGACGCTCTGGCCCGGGTCAGCTTCCGGGTCGAGGTGCTGGCGCGGGGCGCGGCCGATGCGCTCCGATAGCTCGCCGCCCGCGGCGGCTCGCGATACTGACCGCGTGACCCACGCCCCGATGCCCGGTGCCGAGCGCCTTGCCGAGCCACTGCGCTCGCGTTGGAGCCCCAGCATCTTCGATCCGGCCCACGACCTCTCGGCCGAGGAGATCCGGACGCTCCTGGAGGCGGCCCGCTGGGCGCCGAGCCTCGGCAACTCCCAGCCCTGGCGCTTCGTCGTCGCGCCGCGCGGCAGTGCCGCCCACGCCGCTTTCGTGCCACACCTCTCGCGCGGCAACTCCGGTTGGGTGCCTCGCGCCTCGCTGGTGCTGGTGGCCGGCTGCGAGGTCGTCGAGGTGAAGAGCCCCGACTACGCCCGCTACGACCTCGGCCAGGCCGCCGCCCACGTCACGCTCCAGGCTCGGGCGATGGGTCTGCACGCCCACCAGTTCGCCGGCTTCGACCACGAGGCGGCCGCGGTCGCGCTCGGCGTCCCCGACCATGTGCGGCTGATGAGCGGCATCGCCGTCGGCGCCCGCGGCCCCGCCGACGACGTCCCCGAACGAGACCGCGAGCGCGAGCAGCGCCCCCGCGAACGACGTCCGCTGGCAGAGCTCACCGACCCGGCGCGCTGGTGAGTCCTGGCAGGATCGCAGCATGACGACGCTCCAGGACTTCAGCACCACCTCGCTCGACGGCCGGACCGTCGACCTGACCGAGTACGCCGGCAAGGTCGTCCTGGTGGTCAACACCGCCTCGGAGTGCGGCCTGACCCCGCAGTACGAGGGGCTCCAGGAGCTCTACGACCGCTACGCCGACCAGGGCCTGGTCGTGCTCGGCTTCCCCTGCGACCAGTTCGGTCACCAGGAGCCGGGCGACGAGGCCCAGATCGGGGCGTTCTGCCAGAAGAACTACGGCGTCACCTTCCCGATGATGAGCAAGATCGAGGTCAACGGCGACGACGCCGACCCGATCTACCGGTGGCTGAAGTCGGAGAAGGGCGGCCTGTTCGGCGGCGCCATCAAGTGGAACTTCACCAAGTACCTCGTCGGCCGCGACGGCCACGTGATCGACCGCTACGCGCCCACCACCAAGCCCGAGGCGCTGACCGACGACATCGAACAGGCCCTCGCCGCCGACGCAGGCTGAGCAACCGAGCGCCGACGAAACCCCGGCGACCGTCCTGGCAGCGCTTCCGAGGTCGGTTGCGAGGTTTCGTCGGCGGCCGACTGTCAGGCGGGCTCGTTCCTCGCCCTCCCGGCTTGCTCAACCTCCGAGATCAGCCACCGCGCCGGAGGTTGAGCAAGCGAGCGCCAGCGAGCGCTGACGAAACCCCGGCAACCGTTCCCGCCAACGCTCCGGCGAGGCTTACGCCCTCCCGGCTTGCTCAACCTCCGGCAGACCGGGACAGCCACCACCCACCACATCCACCCAACCCGAGGGCGAGGAGGGCCAGTGGCCCGCGGCGTCCGGCCGGGCGAGCAACCCCTCGGTGGGTCGTCGTCGCCAGGGGTCCGGGCCGGCGGAGCGTCGTGCGGGCAAGCGCTCAAGGATGGCGTGGCGCGCAAACAACGACGCGACCACACACCAGAAGTAAGGCGCGACACGGCATCCCCGCTGCCGCACGATGCTCTGTCCGGACCGGACCCCTCACCAGCCACGACGACCCACCACCACGACGACCCACCACCCAGCGAGCCCGACCGGACCAAGCGACCCACCCCGACGAGCACCCACCGGACTACCACCCCGCCGCAGGCGGAACCAGGCTTGAACAGTCAGCCCGCGCCCCGGCACCGCGTACTTGCTCGTAACCGGGCGAACGCGACAGGCTGACGCAATGCCGCGGAACGCCACCACGTCGTCCTACTCGATCACCATGCGTCTGCACACCGCGCCGGACCACGCGGTGGTCGGCGCGGTCGCTACCTCGATCGCCGAGGCCGGCGGGATCGTCACCGCGATCGACGTCGCGGAGTCGAGCAACACCCGGCTGGTGCTCGACGTCACCTGCTCGGCCGCCGACGCCGATCACGCCCACGAGCTCGAGCAGGCGGTCGACGCGATCGACGGCGTCGAGGTCTACAAGGTCAGCGACCGGACCTTCCTGCTCCACATCGGGGGCAAGATCGAGGTGGCCTCCAAGGTGCCGCTGCGCAACCGCGACGATCTCTCGATGGCCTACACGCCCGGCGTCGGGCGGGTCAGCATGGCGCTGGCGGAGAACCCCGACGACGTCAGCCGGCTCACGATCAAGGGTAACTCGGTGGCCGTGGTCACCGACGGGTCGGCAGTGCTCGGGCTCGGCAACATCGGCCCCGGCGCGGCGCTGCCGGTGATGGAGGGCAAGGCGGCGCTGTTCAAGCGGTTCGCCGACATCGACGCCTGGCCGATCTGCCTGGCCAGCCAGGACACCGACGAGATCGTGCGCGCCGTCGAGCTGATCGCCCCGGGCTTCGGCGGCATCAACCTCGAGGACATCGCCGCCCCGCGCTGCTTCGAGATCGAGCGCCGGCTGCGCGAGAGCCTCGACATCCCGGTCTTCCACGACGACCAGCACGGCACCGCCATCGTCGTCCTCGCCGCCTTGATGAACGCGCTGCGCGTCGTGGGCAAGGACCTCGAGTCGGCCCGCGTCGTGGTGGCCGGAGCCGGCGCGGCGGGCACCGCGATCGTCACCTTGCTGCTGGCGGCCGGCGTCACCGACGTCGTGGTCTACGACCGGGTCGGCTGCCTGGTGCCCGGCATGAAGGGGCTCTCGCCGGCCCAGGAGGAGCTGGCCGCCGCCACCAACCCCCGCGGCATCACCGGCGACCTGCACGACGCGCTCTCGGCCGACGGCGGAGCCGACGTGTTCGTGGGCGTGAGCGCGCCCGGCATCCTCGACCCCGAGTGGATCAAGGACATGGCCACCGACCCGGTGGTCTTCGCCCTGGCCAACCCCGACCCCGAGGTCGACCCCGGCGAGGCCGGCAAGTACGCCGCGGTGGTGGCCTCGGGCCGATCGGACTATCCCAACCAGATCAACAACGTGCTCGCCTTCCCCGGCGTCTTCCGCGGCCTGCTCGACGCACGCGCCTCGGAGATCACCGTCGAGATGCTGCTGCGGGCGGCGCAGGCGATCGCCGGGGTGGTGAAGGACGACGAGCTCAACCCGAGCTTCATCATCCCCACGGTCTTCCACCCCGACGTGCCGAAGGCGGTAGCCGCCGCCGTCCGCGGCAGCTGAGCAGTTCGCCTACTCGCCGGGCCGGACCCGGATCTCCTCGGGCGAGCGGGTGACCAGCTCGGCCAGGGCGAGATTGCGCAGCTTGGCGGTCGAGGCCTCGACCGACACCGAGAACGGGTGGTCGAGGTAGACCGAGGTGAGGTGCCACCGGCCCTTGTGGGGCTTTCGGTCGCGGTAGATCTCGCGTCCGTCCTGCTCCTCGGGCGGCATGTTGTGGTGCTTCTTCGACGCCGCGTGCTGGGCATCCTCGGGGGAGGGGTAGCGGGTGTAGACGATCCGCACCTCGTCGCCGGCGAGCGGGACGTCGCAGGCGAACGCCAGTGACTCCTGCTTGTCCGAGCCGCGGGGCATCCGCAGCGCCTTGCAGTCCGAGGACTTCGGGGTGAGCTCGGGATAGACCCAGCGCAGTCCGGCGACGCCGGTCGGCTCGGTGCAGTCGGCCTCAGGACCCTCCTTGCCGTCCCAGCAGGTGACGTCGGACTGGGCGTCGCGATCGGGCTTGCTGGCCCAGAGCAGGCCGGCGCCGACGACGGCAGCAACCGCCAGCGCACCGATGAGCACCACGAGCACCACGGTGGTCCGCACCTTCCTGGTGCCCCGAGGCGACGCTTCCGGTGTGGTGCTCATGCGCCCCATTGTCACCTCCGCTGCGGTGGAAGCGCACCCGGTGTCCAGTCCAGCGTCATCGCTCGACCACGTGGGTTCATCACGATCCGGCAACGACGCCCTGAGCACCGGAACCGGGTCCGCTAGGTCGTCGTCGGACCGGCATGACTACGCGAGGACCGATCACGATCGTGAGCAGACTGGCCGGCCTGGGGTTGGTGTCGACTCTGGCCTTGGCCGGGTGCAGCGGCACCGACGACACCGAAGGCGCACCCCCGGGCGGCTCCGCCGGCGGCGAGGCGCCCAGCGCGTACTACGACGACTACGTGGAGGGCAGCGGCGACGCCGGCGCGGGCGCGGTCGCGCCCAGTCAGGCCGACGACGGCGGGGGACGTCCACCGGAGGTAGGACCCACCGACGACAACACCTTCCGTGAGGAGGGTGTCAACGACTTCGTCGACACCGCCGAGGACGCGCGCTCGACGTTCGGCCTCGACGTCGACAACGGCTCCTTCCGGGTGGCGCGCAGCTTCCTGACCCAGGGGGAGGACGTCCCGCCGGAGTCGGTACGCCCCGAGGAGTGGATCAACGCGCTTCCCTACGGTGACGCCGCGCCCACCGAGCAGGACCTCGGCCTGAGCGCCGAGACCGGCATCGCGCCGACCCTCGACGACGGCACCCAGGTGGTCCGCGTCGGCGTCGCCGCCCGCGAGGTCGACCCTGCCGAGCGGCCCCGGGTCAACGTCACCTTGGTGGTCGACCGCTCGGGCAGCATGGACATGCAGAACCGCCTGGGGCTGGTGCAGTCCTCGCTCGCCGTCCTCGCCGACGAGCTGAACGACGACGACAAGGTCGCCGTCGTCTCCTTCCAGGACGACGCCGAGACCCTTCTCGAGCCGACGCCGGTGAGCGAGCGCGACGCGATCATCGACACGATCGGGGAGCTGACGCCCGACGGGGGCACGAACTTCGAGGCCGGACTGGCCCGCGGCTACGACGTCGCCCGCGAGGCCTTCGACCCCGAGGCCGTCAACGTGGTCGTCATCTGCTCCGACGGCGTCGCCAACATCGGAGAGACCGGACCCGGCTCGCTGGTCGAGCGGATCCAGCAGGAGGGAGCCGACGGCATCCACCTGGTCACCGCCGGCTTCGGCCTCGGCAACTACAACGACCTCCTGATGGAGCAGGTCGCCGACCTCGGCGACGGCTTCTACTCCTATGTCGACACCTTCGAGGAGGCCGAGCGGCTCTTCGGCACCGATCTGACCACCACACTCGTCCCGGTCGCGGCCGAGGCCCGCGCTCAGGTCAGCTTCGACCCCGCGCTGGTCGAGTCCTACCGCCTGATCGGCTACGAGAACCGCGACATCGCTGACGACGACTTCGAGGACCTGAACGTCGACGCCGGCGAGCTCGGCTCCGGCCACCACGCGACGGCGCTCTACGAGGTGCGACTGGCTGACGGCGTCGCGCCCGACACCGTGATCGGCGAGGCGGCGGTGCGGTGGCGCTCGGTCGAGTCCGAGGAGCCCGAGGACGCCACGATCGAGCTGCGCAGCGCTGCGGCCGACGCCGACCCCTCCGACGACCTCGTGCTCGCCACGATCGCGGCCGACCTCGCGCAGGCCGTCAAGGGCGCCAAGCCGTTCGCGCAGCGGCAGGTGAGCCTGGACGAGCTGCGGGAGCGGTTGCGGCCGCTGGTCGCCGGCGAGGTGCCCGGCGCCGCCGAGCTGGACGAGATGATCGAGCTGGCCGCCAGGAGACGGTGATTTCCGGACCGACGTAGGGTGCGGGGCAGGGCGGGCGCTCGCCGCCGCCGACCCGCACGGCTGAGACCTGAGGAGTCACCCCATGCGTCACATGCGTCGTCTTGCCATCGTCCTCACGCTGCTGATGGGGTCAGCACTGCTCGCGCAGGCGGTCCCCGCGCCGGCCGGAGCCGATCCGGCGGGGGTCGACCACCGTCGCGCGGGGCAGCCGAACGAGTACTACGCGGAGCTTTGGGACTCCTACAACCCGAGGATCGCGCTGGGTCGCGACATCGAGTGGGGCGACCTCACCCTCGACCACAAGCGCAAGCAGGCGCGGGTCTACATCACCCTGCGCAGCAAGCCCGGGCCGCGGGCGATCTCCGACGTGTGGGTGGTGTTCGGCAAGAAGGCGCGTGGTCGGTGTGAGCCGCGGCACCGTGGCCTGCGGGCCAGCACGGCCAAGGCGGACGGGCGCGGCGTCGTCTTCCTCAAGGGCCCGATCAAGGCCGGTCGTTCGCTGAACTGCGTGCGCGTCTACACCATGCCCACCGGGTCGCGGGCGCCGAGCGAGAAGCGCGCCTACGACGTCGCGAAGTCGGGCATCCCCACCGACGGCGACCGTTTCCCCCTCTATCTCGAGCAGGCCGACATGCGTCGCGACGGCCGTATCGACGTCGTGTACCGCGGACGGTGGAGCCCGCTGCGGATCAAGGTGGTCAACACGCGGAGCAGCCCGATGCGCCGGGTCACGGTCCGCGTCGACGACCCGCGGGTCGAGGGCCGTCGGGCCGTGCGCATTCCCTACCTGGCCGGACACGCCGCCAAGACCGTGACCGTCCAGGTGAAGGTCTCGGAGACGACGCCGTCCGACGGCGACGAGTTCCCGTTCGGAGAGGCTCGCGTGGTGGCGTCCGGCTTCAACCCCGACCGCACCCGGGTCTCGCGCGAGTGGCCGGCCTTCGACGTCCTGGAGCCGGGCACCGATGCGGAGGCGGGCACCTACGCCGCCGACGAGCCCGGCGGCCCGGCCTTCACTGTTGCCGACGGCACCGTCTCCGGATTCTCCGTGCGCCTCCCGGTCAGCTGCTCGGGAGGCGAGACGGTCAAGACGGTCCGGCTCCCGACGACCGCCATCAACAAGTACGGCTGGATCGTGCACACCTATCGACCTACCAAGAATCGTGATGTGGACGTGATGCTCCGGTTCGAGGGCGACCGGGTGACCTACGGGACCCTCAGCCTGGAGGACCCCGTTTGCTACGGCAGCGTCGACTTCACCGCGACCCGGACCGAGTAAGCCCGGCCGCGCCGATCGATCGGTCGGCGTCGGTGGAGTGACGCACCACCCTTCCCCGAGCCCGAAAGTGGGACCTCTCGCGTGCCGAGACTCCCCGTATCGTGGAGATGCTGTGAAGGCACGCATCCAGAATGCTCACCGCACCAGGGCCGGTGGGAGAGGGGGGACGGTGTCACTGCACGCTGCGCTGCGCGCACGTCCGTCCTTGCGCGCCCTCCTGGCCGGGCTGACTGCCGCCGTCCTGATGTCACTGGCCGCGTGCGGAGGGTCGTCCGACGGCGCGGCCGCCGGCGCCCCGGACCAGGAGACGTCCTCGGACAGCGCGACCCCGACGTCTCCGGCCTCCGAATCGCCCACGGCCGAGCCCGATCCGGCCGCCGCGTTCGCGGTCGAGGCTCCCGGCAAGCGCACCGAGCAGGTGGCGGTCGGCGACATCCTGATCTCTGCGGAGAAGCCGATCGCGCGCTCGGTGATCAAGAAGATCGCGAAGCTCGACGGCGTCGTGGCGGTCGCCGACATCTCCTTGGCCGACGTGTCGGTCGAGAACACCGTCTACCGGGTCGCCGCGGTCGACCCGGCCGACTACCGCCGCTTCACCAGCGGCGAGAGCCCCGACTTCCAAGCCCAGTGGAACCGGGTCGCCGCCGGCGAGGCCGCAGTGGCCTCCGACCTCGAGGACACCTTCCCGACCGACTCCACCGGCTCGGTACGCCTCGGCACCACCGACGACGACGCCGCCGACCTCGTGCACGTCGGCGCCTACGCCCCGCAGGTCGAGCAGATCGACGTCGTCGTCAACCGCAAGCGCGGGAAGGCCCTGGGGATGGAGCCGCGCAACGCGCTGATCGTCAGCACCGGGCTCACCGCTCCGGAGACCCTGCGTCAACCGATCCGCAAGATCGTCGGCGCCGACCCGGCGATCCAGAACCTCGACGCCGCCGCCCGCTACGGGCTGGACCCCTCGGCGTTCCAGTCGGTGATGTTCTACGGCTCCTTCGCCGAGGCCGTCGGCACCTACACCTACACCCCGACCGCCGACGGCAAGGTGATCCCCGAGCCGTCCTGGGTCTCCAGCCACATCAGCACCGAGACCATGCCGATCCTCGGCGCCATGACCTGCAACAGCGCGATGATGCCGCAGCTGCGGGCGGCGCTGGAGGAGATCGAGGCGCTCGGCCTCGCCGACGAGATCCACCCCGACGAGTACGCCGGCTGCTACTACCCCCGCTTCATCGCCAACTCCACCACGCTCTCCAACCACTCCTTCGGCCTCGCCTTCGACATCAACGTGCCCGGCAACGAGCGCGGCACCGTCGGCGCCATCGACCGCGGCGTCGTCGCCGTCTTCAAGCGCTGGGGCTTCGCGTGGGGCGGCGACTGGAAGTGGACCGACCCGATGCACTTCGAGCTGCAGCGGATCGTCCGGCCTGGCTGAAGTCTCGGTTAGCGCGCCAGCCGCTCGCGCAGGTAGGCGCTCACCATCGTGGTGAGCTCCTCGACCGTCGCCTCACGGCGCTCGCCGACCGGTGCGCGCACCAGCGTGTGCCGCACGGTCTCGACGCAGAGCCCGACGACGCGGCGCAGGTCGGCGTCGTCCATCGAGTCCTCGACGACATCGGCCCGGCGCAGGGCGCCGGTGAACAGGTCCAGGACCTGCTCGCGCACCTGATGGGCGGGGGAGTCGCCCCATTCGGGGGGCAGCTCCTCGGTGAGGCGGTAGTAACCGGGGTGGGTCAGCTGCAGGTCGGCGGCCTGCCGGACCAGCACTCCCACGACCGCGTCGCGATCCGAGTCCGGACCGAGGCCGGCGATCGCCGCGGCATAGGGCGGCATCAGGTCGGCCAGGTAACGGCGGGCGAGCGCATCGGCGATCGCGGCCTTGTCGGGGAAGAACCGGTAGAGCGCACCGACGCTCAGCCCGGCCCGGGTCGCGATCCCGCGGGTGCCGGCTCCGGCCAGCCCCAGGGCACCGATCTCGGCCTCCGCGGCGTCGAGGATGCGCTCGACGGTGGCGCGGGAGCGGTGCTGCTGGGGCCTACGGGTGCTGCTCATCGCCGGGTCAGAGGGGGGTTCATCCGGTGGTGAGCGACCCGTCGGGCTGGCGCGCGCAGGTCAGCTGCGGCGCCGTCGAGGCCCAGGCGTTCGTGAGGCACTGGCCGAGTACCCGGTGGCCGGCGGCGCTGGGGTGCCAGGACTCCTGGCAGGTCTGGTAGTAGTCCGAGCAGGTGTCGGTGACGCGCTTGATGTCGAGCTTGTCGAAGGGCGTGAAGCTCTCCACCTTCACCCCGGACGGGCCGTCCATCACGCGCAACGGCGTGGCGAGTGCGCTGCCAGGGCTGCCGGGCTGCTCGCAGAGGCGGGCGCCGTCGAAGGCGTGCTGGACGTCGAGATAGGTGAGGTCGAGTCCGGGCCGCTCGGCTCGGAGGGTCGCGGCTGCGCCGCCGACGATCCCGCCGAGGGCCTGGCTGAAGCGGTGGGCGGGCGCGAGGCTGGCGACGTCGGCGGGGCAGCCGGCGGCGTACCGCTCGTCGACCAGGCGCCGGTACTTGTCGCGCTCGTCGTTGCGGCCGTCCTCGGTGAGGTACTGCTCGGCGTAGGCCTCGGGCAGCGGGTTGGTGTAGTCCTGCAGCACGATCTTGTGCTGCCCGTCGGCGTCGACCTCGGCGAGGACGTCGAGCACCTGGCGCAGCGCCGCGGTGGTGTCGGCCTGCGCCGCGGTGAACTGGGCGGGGCTGCCGAGGTCGGCGTCGGTGCACGGCTCCTCGTTGAGCTCGGTGCCGGTGATCCAGTTGACCAGGTGGATCCACACCTCCCACCAGCCGGTGTAGCCGTCGCCGACGAACCTGCCGGCGCACTCGGCCGCGACGCCGCCGAAGGTGAACTGGGAGTTGTTGGAGCCGAGCCCGATCAGCACCAGGTCGATGTCGCCGGTCTGCGCGACCTGGCGGAGCTGGGCGATCTGGCTGGCGACACCGCGCCCGCCCTCGCGAGCGCTGGAGGCGTTGGCCATGTCGTGGGGCTGGGCGCCGCTGCAGGCGATGTTGACCCGCTGCTCGATCCCCGGCAGCGCGGCCACCGCGATGCTCGCGTTCGGTGAGCGGTGGCAGAAGTAGGGGTTGGAGTTGGGTGCCGACCATCCCGGGAACCCCTGGCTGACGCCGTCCTGGTCGGTGACCGCCAGGTAGTCGCCGGCCCCCTCGCCGCTGATGAACGAGTCACCCATCGCCACCGCGGTGGCCGGCAGGGCGGCCTCCTGCTCGACCTCCTGCTCCACATCCGGTGCGGCGAGCAAGCCGGGGCGAGGGTCGTCGGCGTGGGCTGGAGCGCCGAGTCCCGAGACCACGGCGGGCGAGGCGAGAGCGAGCGCCGCGGCCACGGCGATCGTCGTCCGAGAGAGGAGTGAGGTACGGCGGGAGTGCGACATCTGGGACCTTCCGAGAGGTGGAGCAGAACGCGAACCGTTGTTCGCATCTTTCGCCTACTGGTCGGTCACGTCAAGGGTGGCGGGTGGTCCGGCGGTCGGGAAGGTTCCGCTCGCGGCGTCCAGGCGGCGACTGACCCGGACGGCGCAATTGCGCGGAATGGTGCAGTCCGAGCGGCGGCGACCGACCCGGACGGCGCAATTGCGCGGGATGGTGCAGTGCGAGGGGCGTCGACTGACCCGGACGGCGCAATTGCGCGGGACGGTGCAGTGCGAGCGGCGGCGACCGACCCGAACGGCGCAATTGCGCGGAACGGCACCCGGACGCCACGCCGTCGGCACCGACATCACTGCTTGGATGGGTCCATGCGCGCACTCCAGGTCGTCAGCCTCACCGGACCCGCGGATCTCGTCGTCAACGACATCCCCGAGCCCACGCCCGGGCCGGAGGAGGTGCTGATCGAGGTGCATCGGGTCGGGGTCGCGTTCCCCGACCTGCTGCAGAGCCGCGGGGAGTACCAGCTCAAGCCCGACCTGCCGTTCTCCCTCGGCGTCGACGTCGCCGGCACCGTCGTGAGCGGCCCGGGGTTCGAGCCCGGCCAGCGGGTCGCGGCCGTGATCTCGCACGGTGGCGCTCAGGAGCTCGCGGTGGCGCCGGCGTCCTCCACCTTCGCGTTGCCGGACTCGATGTCCTACGACGAGGCGGTCGCGCTCCCGATGAACTACCTGACCGCCGAGTTCGCCCTCCACCAGCGCGGCGGCCTCCAGCCCGGCGAGACCGTGCTCGTGCACGGGGCGGCCGGCGGCCTCGGCACCGCGGTGATCCAGGTCGCCAAGGGCATGGGCGCTCGGGTGATCGCCGTGGTCAGCACCGACGCGAAGGCCGAGATCGCGCGCCAGGCCGGTGCCGACGACGTCGTGCTCCTCGAGGGCTTCAAGGACGCCGTCATCGAGCTCACCGGCGGGGCCGGAGTCGACCTGGTCGCCGACATCGTCGGCGGGCCGGCCTTCCTCGACTCGCTGCGCTGCCTGCACCCGCTCGGTCGGCTCATCGTGCTCGGATTCGCCTCCGGGCTGGGCATCCCCGAGGTGAAGGTGAACCGGCTGCTGCTCACCAACACCGACGTGCGCGGTGCCGGCTGGGGGGCCTACGCGATGGCGACGCCGGGCTACATGCAGGAGCAGTGGGCGCGGCTGGTGCCGATGATCGACAGCGGAGTCATCAAGCCGCTGGTCGGTCAGGTCTACGACCTGGAGGACTTCGGTCAGGCGCTGGTCGACCTCGACGAGCGGCGCGCGGTGGGCAAGCTGGTCGTGCGGGTGCGCGACTGAGGTGGTCGACCCCGCTCACACCCAGGGCCGCTTCCGGGTCCGGCTCGAGTGGGGGGCGTCCGGCGCCGCGACGCTGGCGTCGGGCAGCGACCTGGCGGTCGTCGTCGACGTCCTCTCCTTCACCACCACGCTCAGCGTCGCGCTCGAGCGCGGCATGACGGTCTACCCCTATCGGTGGCGCGACGACGGCGCCGCCGCGTACGCCGCCGAGCGGGACGCCGTGCTCGCCGTCGGCCGGCTGGAGGCGCGCCACGGGCAGGCCGGGGTGTCGCTCTCTCCGGCCGCGCTGGCCGAGGCCCCGAGCGAGGAGCTGCCCGCGCGATTGGTGCTCCCCTCGCCCAACGGCTCGGCGATCTCGTTCGCGCTGGCGGACTCCGGCGCGACCGTGGTCGGCGCCTGCCTGCGCAACGCCGCCGCGGTCGCCGCGTGGCTCTCGCCCCGGCTGGCGTCCGGCGCGAGCGTGGCCGTCATCCCCGCCGGCGAGCGGTGGCCCGACGGCACGCTGCGGCCGGCCGTGGAGGACCTCTGGGGCGCCGGCGCCGTCCTGGCCCGCCTCACCGACGCCGTGGGGGCCGACGGGTTCAGCCCCGAGGCCCGGTTCGCGGCGTCCGCGTTCGAGCAGGTGGCGCCGGACCTGGCCACCGCGCTGCTCGACTGCGCCTCGGGGCGCGAGCTGGTCGAGAAGGACTTCGCCGCCGACGTCGCGGCCGCCTCCAGGCTCGATCACGGCCGGGCGGTGCCCGTCCTCGCCGGGGAGGCGTTCGAGCCGGCCGGATAGTCTGCGATCTCGTGAGCATCCTCGACGACGCCCGCGAGGGCATGGACCTCGACACCCGCCCGCAGGACGACCTCTTCGGCCACGTCAACGGCCGTTGGCTGGAGACCGTGGAGATCCCCAGCGACCGGTCCAGCTGGGGACCCTTCGTGCAGCTGGCCGACGCCGCCGAGGAGCAGGTCCGCGAGATCATCGAGTCTCTCGCGAGCCAGACCCCCGACGCACTCGACGACGAGGGCGGCGAAGGACGCAAGATCGGCGACCTCTACGCCTCCTTCATGGACACCGAGGCGATCAACGCCCGCGGCATCGAGCCGATCCAGCCACTGCTCGACGCCGTCGAGGCGATCCGCGACGTCCGCGACCTCGCGGCCTTCCTCGGCGAGTTCGAGCGGATCGGCGGGCACGGCCTGTTCGGGTCCTACATCGACAACGACGACAAGAACTCCGACCGCTACATCTTCAACCTCTACCAGGGCGGCCTCGGCCTGCCCGACGAGTCCTACTACCGCGACGAGAAGTTCGCCCCGCAGCGCGAGGCGTACCTGGCCTACCTCACCAGGCTCCTGACGCTCGGTGGCTACGACGACGCCGAGGCCGCCGCGCGCACCATCCTCGACATCGACGCCCGGCTCGCCGCCGGTCACTGGGAGCGCGCGGAGACCCGCGACGTCCAGAAGACCTACAACCTGATGACCCGCGAGCAGCTGGTCGAGCTCTGCCCGGGATTCGACTGGGACGCCTACATCACCAACCTCGGCGGCAACCCGGCCACCATCGCCGAGGTGTGCGTGCGCCAGCCGTCGTACTTCTCGCACCTCTCGACCGTCCTGGACGAGATCCCGGTCGAGTCGTGGCGGGCCTGGCTGGTCAGCCACGTGCTGCGTGCCTGCGCCGCCTATCTCACCGACGACTTCGTGGAGACGAACTTCGACTTCTACGGCCGCACCCTCAACGGCACCCCCGAGCTGCGCGCGCGTTGGAAGCGCGGGGTCGCGTTCGTCGAGGGAGCCATGGGCGAGGCAGTGGGCAAGAAGTACGTCGCCCGCCACTTCCCGCCGACCTCGAAGGCGCTGATGGACGAGCTGGTCGCCGACCTGCTGGAGGCCTACCGCCAGTCGATCTCCCAGCTCGACTGGATGACCGAGGCCACCAAGGAGCGCGCCTACGAGAAGCTCGCCACGTTCCGTCCGAAGATCGGCTACCCCGAGAGGTTCCGCGACTACTCCGACCTCACGGTCCGCCGCGACGACCTGCTCGGCAACGTGCAGGCGGCCTCGGCCTTCGAGACCGCCCGCCAGCTCGCCAAGATCGGTGCGCCGGTCGACCGCGACGAGTGGTTCATGCTGCCGCAGACCGTCAACGCCTACTACAACCCCGGCACCAACGAGATCTGCTTCCCGGCCGGCATCCTCCAGAAGCCGTTCTTCAGCCCCGACGCCGACCCGGCCGAGAACTATGGCGGGATCGGCGCCGTCATCGGCCACGAGGTCGGCCACGGCTTCGACGACCAGGGCGCCCAGTACGACGGCCAGGGCAACCTCAACGACTGGTGGACTCCCGACGACAAGGCCGCCTTCGAGCTGAAGTCGAAGGCCCTCATCGAGCAGTACGACGGCTTCGAGCCGCGGGCGCTGCCCGGCGAGCGGGTCAACGGCGCGCTCACCGTGGGCGAGAACATCGGCGACCTCGGCGGTCTCACGATCGCGCTGAAGGCCTACGCCATCAACCGGGCCCGGCACGGTGAGCCGGTCACCGACGACGGTCGCACCACGCTGTTCTTGAACTGGGCCTTCGTGTGGCGCACCAAGCGCCGCCCGGAGCAGGAGCAGCAGTACCTCACCATCGACCCGCACAGCCCGCCGGAGTTCCGCGCCAACATCGTGCGCAACCTCGACGAGTTCCACGAGGTGTTCGGCACCGTCGAGGGCGACGGCCTGTGGCTCGACCCGTCCGAGCGCGTGCGGATCTGGTAGCGGGCTCGCCTCGTCCGGCGGACGCCGTCAGCGGATCACCACCGCCAGCACCGGCCGGTGGCTCTCCGCGCGGGTGCGCAGGCCCCCGCGCCGGCGTACGGCATTGGTGACGAACACGACCTGCTCGCGCTCGGCGTCCTGGCGCTCCGCCTGGGCGAGCTCCTGGAGGAGGACCGAGGTGGTGGACGGGGCAGGCCGCGACGCGTTCCGGTGCATGCCACCACTGTCCGCGCGATCCTTTCGGAATCCTTGCGGAACCCTGTGGGGCTGTCGGCGGCGCCTGATACACACGAGTCATGAGCGCGGAGCCGGCGGTGAGTGAGTCGATGCGCGAGCGCGCCGAGGCGCACCTGCGCGCGCTGGTCGGGCGCGACGACGCCGCGCTGCGCGACGACCAGTGGAGCGCCATCGAGGCGCTGGCCGCCGACCGGCGCCGGGCGCTGGTGGTCCAGCGCACCGGCTGGGGCAAGTCGGCGGTCTACTTCGTCGCCACCCTGCTGCTGCGCGCCGAGGGCGCGGGTCCGACCGTCATCGTCTCCCCGCTGCTGGCGCTGATGCGCAACCAGATCGCTGCGGCCGAGCGGGCCGGGATCCGCGCGGTCACGATCAACTCCACCAACCTCGAGCAGTGGGAGGAGACCCGCGCCGCGATCGCGGCCGGCCAGGTCGACGTCCTGCTGGTCAGCCCCGAGCGGCTCAACAACCCCGGCTTCCGCGACGAGGTGCTGCCCCGGCTGGCCGCCACCTGCGGCCTGTTGGTGGTCGACGAGGCGCACTGCATCAGCGACTGGGGCCACGACTTCCGCCCCGACTACCGGCGCATCCGGACCCTGCTCGACGACCTGCCCGACGGCATCCCGGTGCTGGCCACCACCGCCACCGCCAACGAGCGGGTCACCGCCGACGTCGCCGAGCAGCTCGGCGAGGACGCCCTGGTGCTGCGCGGCAGCCTCGACCGGGCCTCGCTCCGCCTCGGTGTCGTCCGGCTCAAGACCGCCCAGCAGCGCCTGGCCTGGCTCGCCGACCACCTCGCCGAGCAGCCCGGCTCCGGCATCGTCTACTGCCTCACCGTCGCCGCCACCCAGGAGGTCGCCGACTATCTGCGCTCGCGCGGCCACGACGTCGCTGCCTACTCCGGGCAGACCGAGCAGACCGAGCGCCTCGCGCTCGAGGAGGCGCTGGCCGGCGGCCGGATCAAGGCCCTGATCGCCACCAGCGCCCTCGGCATGGGCTTCGACGCCGCGCTCGGGTTCGTCGTCAACCTCGGCGCGCCGCAGTCGCCGGTGGCCTACTACCAGCAGGTCGGCCGCGCCGGGCGCGGCCTGGGCCCCGACCAGAGCGCCACGGTCGTCCTGCTCCCGGCTCTCGAGGACCGCGACATCTGGGCCTACTTCGGCTCGCTGGCCTTCCCGCCCGAGCCGGTCGTGCGCCAGACCCTCGACGTCCTGGCCGAGGAGGGGCGGCCGCTGTCGACGGCCGCGCTGGAGACCCGCGTCGAGCTCAGCCGCACCCGGCTGGAGCAGATGCTCAAGGTGCTCGACGTCGACGGCGCGGTCCGGCGGGTGCGCGGAGGCTGGGAGGCCACCGGTCGCGACTGGACCTACGACGAGGAGCGCTACCGCCGGGTGCGCGAGGCCCGCGAACGCGAGCAGCGGGCCATGCTCGACTACCTCACCACCGACGAGTGCCGGATGCGCTACCTGCGCGAGCAGCTCGACGACCCCGAGGCCACCGACTGCGGCCGCTGCGACAACTGCGGCGGCCTCGCCCTCGACCTCGAGGTGTCCGAGACCGCGGTCGCCGAGGCGGAGGAGCGGCTGAGCCGTCCCGGCGTCCCCATCGAGCCGCGGCGGATGTGGCCCACGGGCCTCCCCTCGATGGGCGTGTCAGGGTCGGAGGGGCTGAAGGGCAAGATCGCCGAGGGCGCCGACGAGGGTCGCGCGATCGCCCGCCTCACCGACCTCGGCCACGGCCAGGTGCTGCGCAGCCTGTTCGCCGAAGGGTCGGGCGAGGGCCCGGTGCCCGACGGTCTCGCCCGCGCGATGGTCGAGGTCCTCATGGACTGGCGCCCGCAGGTCGACGGCCTGGTGTTCGTGGAGTCGGTGCGCCGGCCCACGCTGACCGCCGACCTGGCTCGCAACCTGTCGCGGTTCCTCAAGAAGCCGGTGCTCGGCCGCTACGCCGTCGTCGACCCCGACGTCGAGCCCGGCCGCGGCGCCATGAACTCCGCCCAGCGCGTCGCCGCGGTCGGCCGCCGCTTCGCCCTCGAGCTCGACGAGCCGGTCGAGGGCCGCGCCGTCCTCCTCGTCGACGACCTCGTCGTCACCGGCTGGACCCTCACCCGCGCCGCCGCCGCCCTCCGCGCCCGGGACGCCACCGCCGTCCTCCCGCTCACCCTGGCCGTCGAGCGCTGACCGGGCGCGCCCCCACGTCCGCTCGACCTGGCCCTCGCCGCCCCGTCCATCTGCGGCTGCGGCTGCGGCACGGCTTGTTACTGACCGTTGCGACTTGTTACTGACCGTTGTGACCTCTGACCTGCTCTTACAAGAGCAGGTCAGAGGTCACAACGGTCAGTAACATGCCGGCCCGCCCGGCCGCGGAGAGCCGGAGCGCGCCCCCGCCTACGCTCTCGGTATGCGTTTCGGGATCACCCTGCTCACCGACCTGCCGTGGGCCGAGGCGGCGCCGCGATGGCGAGCGGCGGAGGAGATGGGCTTCGACCACGCCTGGACCTACGACCACCTCGTGTGGGGCGGCCTCCCCGACGCCCCCTGGACCACGCCGACGCCGGTGCTCGGCGCCGCATCGCAGGTCACCTCGCGGATCGGTCTGGGGACCCTCGTCTCCTCGCCGAACTTCCGGCACCCCTACCTCCTCTTCCGCGACGCCCAGGCACTGGAGGACCTCAGCGCCGGCCGGTTCCTGCTGGGGGTCGGCACCGGCGGCAACCGGGACTCCGAGGTGCTGGGGGCCGAGGCCCTCTCCGTCGGCGAGCGCGTGGACCGGTTCCAGGAGTTCGTGCGACTCCTCGTCGCGCTGCGCGACGGCGACCACGTCACCACGACCGGGCGCTGGTTCTCCCTCGACGACGCCCGCACCCTTCCGGCCCAGCGCCGCACGCCGTTCCTCGTGGCCGGCAACGGGCCGCGCTCGGTCCGTTTCGCTGCCGAGGTCGGCGACGGCTGGATCACCACCGGACCGTCCGCCGAGACCGTCGACGACTGGCTCGACGGTCTCGCGACGGCGTCCGCCCGGTTCGAGGACGGCATCGCCGCGGCCGGCCGCGAGAACCTGCCGCGCTACCTGCTCACCGACGCCGCGCCCCTGCTCTCCGGCACCGGCCGGTTCGCCCTGACCAGCGTCGCGCTCTTCGAGGAGATCGCCGGCCGCGCCGCCGAGCTCGGCTTCACCGACCTCATCACGCACTGGCCGCGCCCTGATGAGCCGTACGCCGGCTCGGTCGACGTGCTCGAGACGGTCGCCCGCGACGTCCTTCCGCGTTTGCGAGACTGAGCCGCTCCCAGCGGGGAGGATGCGCCGGTGAGCCATCTCCCCCCACCCCCGACCGAACCCTCGATGGACGACGGGTCCGGTCCACCGCTCGGCATCGCGATCCCGAGGGGCGAGGGCGATGCGAGCCCCTTGGACCGGCGCTTCGACGCCGTGCTCGTGGCACTCGCCGTCGGGCTGCTCTCGGCGGCGGTGCTCATCTCCTGGGCCTTCTCTGAACCGCGCGCCGCGTCCACCGGACTGCGCCTGTCCGGCGTCGTGGCGACGCTGGCCCTCCTGGGTGGCGGAGTCGCCCTGTGGTGGCGGAACCACGCGGCCGGCGTGCGCGCGGACCTGGCCGCCTGGCCGCTGGCCTTCGGTGCCGTCGGGACCGGTCTGATGGCCGGCGAGTTCCTCGACGCCGGCACCAGCGACGTCGCGTACCTGATCGCGTTCCTCACTATCGCCCTCGGCGTCGGCGGCACGATCCTCACCGGCCACGGCGCGCCTGCGGTCGCCGCGCTGTACGGCCTCGGCCGGTTCTACCTGTACTTCCTGGAGGACGCCGGGATCGACGACTCGCTCGACGGCGAGGTCGGGGCGGCGGTGGTCGTTGCGGTCTTCGTCGTGATGGCCACGCTGCTCGGCTCGTTCCTCCCGGGTGCCCGGGTGGTCGTCGGCGTGTCCGCGGCCGTCATCGGGGTCGTGGGACTGCTCGCCCTGCTCGCCTCGCTGGGCTTCGCGGGTTGGTGGGGCTTCAGCCTCGGCGAGCCTCTGAGGTCGGAGAGCTCCGGCTTCGACGACTGGACACCACCGGACCACCGGGCCGAGGTCCTCGGAGTCCTCGCCGTCGCCGCGGCGCTGGTCGTGTTCTGGCTGGCCTACTCCTATGTCACCGACGCCCCCGGCTTCCGGCTCGCCGCTGTCGCCATGCTCGCCTCGGCGCCGCCGATCGCGATGACGGCCCTGTTCGTCGACGAGCCCGCGCGGTGGGCGCTGGTCACCTGCGCCATCGGCGCGGTCTTCGTGGTCGCGGTCTGGCTCCGCGCTCCCCGCGTCGCCGGGTCGGCGCAGCGATAGGCCGCCGGCCTGGCTGGCAGGATTCATTCATGGCTGCGGTGGTGGAACGGCAGCACGCACTGGCCCCGCCCCGAGGAGCCCTACGCCGGCTCGGTCGAGGTGCTCGAGACGGTGGCCCGCGACGTCCTTCCGCGGCTGCAGCTAGCGATCCGGCACGTCCCGATCGGCGCTCGTCGCGGTCAGGCGCTCTGCGGGGTCCCGGCGGCGGCGAGGGTGAGGGCGATGTCGATGATCATGTCCTCCTGGCCGCCGACCAGGCGGCGTCGGCCGCACTCCATCAGGATGTCGCGGACGTCGACCCCGTACCGCTCGGCAGCCGCCTCGGCGTGGCGCAGGAAGCTTGAGTAGACCCCGGCGTAGCCGAGGGTGAGGGTCTCCCGGTCCACCCGGACGGGGCGGTCCTGCAGTGGGCGGACGAGGTCGTCGGCGGCGTCTTGGAGGGCGAAGAGGTCGCAGCGGTGCTCGAAGCCGGACAGGTCGGCGACGGCGATGAACGCCTCGATCGGGCAGTTGCCGGCGCCGGCGCCGTGGCCGGCGAGGGAGGCGTCGACGCGGTAGACGCCGTTCTCGACGGCGACCACCGAGTTCGCCACCGACAGCGACAGGTTCTCGTGGGCGTGGATGCCGATCTCCGTGGCCGGATCGAGGACGTCGCGGTAGGCGCGCACCCGGTCGCGGACATCGTTCATGGTCAGGCGTCCACCGGAGTCGGTGACGTAGACGCAGTGGGCACCGTAGGACTCCATGAGGCGAGCCTGGCGGGCGAGCTCCTCGGGCGGGGCCATGTGGGAGAGCATGAGGAAGCCGGAGACGTCCATCCCGATCTCGCGTGCCGCGGCGATGTGCTGGGCCGAGATGTCGGCCTCGGTGCAGTGGGTCGCCACGCGCACCGAGCGCACCCCGAGGGAGTAGGCGGTCCGGAGCTCCTCGATGGTGCCGACGCCGGGAAGGAGGAGGGTGGTGAGCCGGGCGGTGTCGATCGCCTCGGCGGCGGCCTCGATCCACGCCCAGTCGGTGTGCGAGCCGGGGCCGTAGTTCAGTGAGCCGCCGGCGAGACCGTCGCCGTGGGCGACCTCGATGGCGTCGACCCCGGCGGCCTCCAGCGCGGTGACGATGGCGCGCACGTCGTCGAGCTCGATGCGGTGCCGGACGGCGTGCATGCCGTCGCGCAGGGTGACGTCCTGGACGAAGATCGGCGTCGTCGCCTCGGTCGTGGTGTCCTCGGTCATCGGGTCTCCTGGTGGGGCTGGACGGCCATCTGCTCGGCGACCCGGAGTGCGGCCGAGGTCATGATGTCGAGGTTTCCGGCGTAGGCGGGGAGATAGTGGGCCGCGCCCTCGACCTCCAAGAACACCGAGACCTGGTGGGTAGGACGGGGGGCGCCGGGTGCGATCAGGGTGTCGACCGGTTGGTCGGCCGGCACCTCGGTGATCTGGACCTCCTGCTTGAGGCGGTAGCCGGGGACGTACTCCGCGACGTCGGCGACCATCGAGGTCACCGACTCGCCGATCGCGTCCCGCTCGCTCTGCGACGGCGCGTGGACTAGGCACAGGACGGTGTCGCGCATGATCAGCGGCGGCTCGGCGGGGTTGAGGATGATGATGGCCTTGCCCCGCTCGGCGCCGCCGACCTCGGTGATGGCCGCGGACGTGGTCTCGGTGAACTCGTCGATGTTGGCGCGGGTGCCCGGGCCGGCCGACTTCGAGGCGATCGAGGCGACGATCTCGGCGTACCGGACGGGGACGACGCGGGCGATCGCCGCGACGATCGGGATGGTCGCCTGCCCACCGCAGGTCACCATGTTCACGTTTGGCGCCTCGAGGTGCTGGTCGAGGTTGACCGCCGGGATCACGTACGGTCCGATCGCGGCGGGCGTCAGGTCGATCAGCCGGGTGCCGTGGGGGGAGAGCAGGCCGGCGTTGTGCTCATGGGCCTTGGCGGAGGTGGCGTCGAAGACGATGTCGATCTCGGCGAAGCCGGGCAGGGCGAGGAGGCCCTCGACGCCGGTGGCGACGGTCGGCACTCCGAGGCGATCGGCGCGGGCCAGGCCGTCGGAGTCGGGGTCGATCCCGACCATGGCGGCCATCTCGAGGTGCTCGGCGGTGCGCAGGACCTTGATCATCAGGTCGGTGCCGATGTTGCCCGAGCCGATGATCGCGACCTTCGCGCGGTCCCGGCCGAGCGCCGGCTCGGCGCCGGCGTCGGGGACCTGGGCGTCTGGCGTCGCCGGCGTCGCTGCGGGGGTGGTCGTGCTCATGAGGCCTCCTCCTGGCCGAGACGGGTCGTGACCTCTCCGAGTCCGTCGATGACGGCGTGCGCGGACGCACCGGGGAGCAGCGGTCGCATCGGGCTGAGGGCGCCGGACAGGATCACCTCTCCGGCCCGCAGCGGCTGGCCGAACGCGGTGCTCTGGCGCGCGAGCCACAGCACCGCCTGCAGAGGGTCTCCCAGGCAGGCCGCGCCGGTGCCCGTCGAGGTCTCCTGGCCGGTGACCGACATCGTCATCGTCACCTCCCGGGGCTCGACCCGATCGAGGGGGAGCCTGGCCTCGCCGAGCACGAACAGCCCCGCGGAGGCGTTGTCGGCGACGGTGTCGCCGAAGCTGATGTCCCACTCTCGGATCCGGCTGTCGCAGATCTCGAGCGCGGGGGCGGCCCAGCCGATCGCGGCGCGGACCCGGTCGAGGTCGAGATCGTCCCCGTCGAGGTCCTCGCTCAGCCCGAAGGCGATCTCCGCCTCGACTCGGGGCTGCAGCAGTCGGCGTACCGGCAGGGTGGCGCCGTCGTCGAAGGCCATGTCCTCGTAGAGCACGCCGAAGTCGGGCTGGTCCACACCGAGCTGCTGTTGGACCGCCGGCGAGGTCAGGCCGATCTTGCGGCCCACGACCGAGGCGCCGGCCGCGGTCCGACGAGCGTGGAGACGGCGTTGGACTGCGTAGGCGGCGTCGAGGTCGGTGGCACCGATCAGGTCACGCACCGGCGCGCAGGGAACCGCGGTCTCCGCCGCCGCCTGGAGTCGCTCGGCCGCCGCGGTCACCGCCGTCTCGACCGAGGTCGGGGAACTGGTCATGGCGAGATCGTGCGGGACCGAGCTGCGTCGGCGAAAGGGATGTGTTCCACTCACCGGTACGCTCCGGTCATGTCCGCCGACGGGCGCGAGGGCGCCCCCGCGCCTGCTCTCGACACCGTCCTGGGGAAGGCGGTCGCGCTCCTGCGCGCGTTCACCGACGACCCGGTGCTCCCGCTCGCCGAGCTCGTCCGCCGCACCGGGATCGCCAAGGGCAGCGCCCACCGCGTGGCCGCCGACCTGGTCGCGCACGGCCTGCTGGACAAGACGCCCGACGGGTACCGGCTCTCCTCGGGGATGTTCGAGCTGGGCCTGCGGGCCGCGGTGGAGCGGAGCCTGCACGAGATCGCCATGCCCTTCCTCCAGGACCTCTACGAGCGCACCCACGAGACCGTCCACCTCGGCGTCGCCGACGGCTCGGACGTCATCTACGTCGCGAAGATCGGCGGCCACCGTCAGGCGCGCAGCCCCTCCCGGCTCGGTGGCCGGATGCCGTTGCACTGCACCGCCCTGGGCAAGGTGCTGCTCGCCCACGCCGCCCCCGACCTGCGGCAGCGCGTGCTGGAGGCGCCGCTGGAGCGGCGGACGCCTCGCACGGTCGTCGCTCCGGGCCTCCTGGTCCGACAGCTGGACGCGGTGGTCGAGACCGGACTCGCCTACGAGCACGAGGAGTCCCGCCTCGGCCTGTGCTGCGTCGCCTCGCCGATCCTGGACGCCCACGGCCACGACGCGCTCGCCGCGATCAGCGTCACGGGACCGATCGGCCGGTTCCGGCCCGAGTCTCACGCCACCGCGGTCCGGGCGGCCGCCACCGGCATCTCGACGACGCTGGCGCGGGTCGCAGGCGAGGCGACCTGATCGTCTCGGCCGGTCAGGCGAACGTCCACGGACTCGGGGTCTGCGCCGGCTCGCTCGCGGAGGCGGTGAGGGCCTCGGTGAGGGTCTGGGCGACCTCGCCGAGGATGTCGACGAAGCGACGCGTGTGCACCCCGACGGAGCGATCGGCCGGAAGCGTCACCCCGATCGCTCGCGGCACCGTGTCGATGTTCGCCGGCAGCAGCGCCAGTCGTTCGTCGCGAAGGGCCACGAGCTTCGGCAGAGGCGCGATGGCGTCCGTCGCGAGCAGGATCGGCTGAAGCGTGAGCAGGGTCGAGCACTCGACGACGTTCACGGGCAGAGGGAGTCCCTGGTCGGCGAACACCTCGTCGATCTCCATCCGCAACTGGCTGGGCCGTAGCGGCAGGATCCATGGGTAGTCGAGCAGGTCGGCGAGCTCGGGAGCCTGCGCCTCGAGCGCCGGATGCCCGCGCCGGACGACCAGCCGCACCGCCTCGTCGTAGAGGCGGATGTGGTGGAGCGCTCCTCGGTAGGTACCGGGATCCAGACGCCCCACGAACAGGTCGAGATCGCTGCGCAGCAGGCTGGTGCTCAGCTGCTCCGCGGTGCCCTCCACGACGCTCACGGTGATCTCCGGTCGCGCCTGCTTGAGGGCGACGACCGCGCGGGGGAGCAGGGAATGGGCACCGGCCAGGTTGGTCCCGACCCGTACCGGCCGCACTCCCGAACGACGGATCTCCCGGATCTCCTCCGCGGCACGGCGCAGGTTGCCCAGGGCCGATCGCGCATGGTCGATGAGGATCTCGCCGAACTGGGTCGGGGTGACTCCGCGGGGCCCCCGTGAGAACAGCTCGACGCCGACCAGCGACTCCACCTCGCGCACCGACCGGGTGACGGCGGGCTGACTGCTGTAGAGGGCCTGCGCCGCCCCGACGAACGAGCCCTCGTCGGCGATCGTCGTGAGCAGCACCAGGTGCCGCATCGTGAGCCTGCCTCCGAAGATCTGCTCGGTGCTCATCGGTGGTCTCCAGGGTGGTCGATCGATGCCGGACCGGATATGGCGGAAGCCGTCAATATATCGAAATGGGTATACCTGGGGCCTGTTTGGCATTGGTGGTGTGTCCCAGATCTCTCCCAGGATGTCCGTCATGTCTCAGTCAGCCACCCGGACAGACCCCCTCGTCCACCTTGTCGAGGCCATGTCATCCGGGTCATCCGGCGGGTCCTCCGGCGGGGTCGAGGTGCTCGATCTGACCGCCCCCCTCTCCTCCGCGACCCCGGTCCTGCCCCTTCCCGACCACATGGCACCGATCCCGCGATTCGAGTTGGAGGAGCTGGCCCGCTACGACCACCGCGGCGAGACGTCGTTCCAGAACGGGATCCACACCGGCGAGCACGTCGGCACCCATCTCGACGCGCCCTGTCACTGGATCACCGGCGCCGAGCACGGCGACGTGTCGCAGATCCCGCCGTCCCGACTCGTCGCGCCCGCCGTCGTGATCGATCGGACCGCCGAGGTGGCCGCCGACCCCGACTACCTCCTCGACGTGTCCGACCTGCAGGAGTGGGAGCGCGAGCACGGCCCGCTCCCCGCCGGCTGGTTGCTCTACCGCACCGGATGGTCCGCACACTCGGGCGACCAGGCGTCCTTCCTCAACGCCGACGACGAGGGTCCGCACACACCCGGCGTGACACCCGAGTGCGCGCAATGGCTGTCCGAGGAGACGCCGATCATCGGCCTGGGCGTCGAGACCGTCGGAACCGACGCCGGCCAGGCATTCCGGTTCGATCCGGAGTTCCCGGTCCACTCCCACCTGCTCGGCGCCGGCAAGTACGGCTTGACCCAGTTGCAGCAACTCGACCGACTCCCGACCGCCGGGAGCGTCCTGATCGTCGCACCCCTGCCGATCGTCGGCGGGTCCGGCAGTCCAGCCCGTGTCCTGGCCCTCGTGCCGTCCCGTGAGAAGGGTGTTCTCTGATGTTGATCCGTGACGCGATCGGCGAGCTGCTCGTCGATCTCGGCGTGCGCAAGGTCTTCGGTGTCGTCGGCAGCGGCAACTTCCACTTCACCAATGCCATGGTCGCCCGCGGCGCCGAGTTCGTCGCGGCCCGTCACGAGGGCGGCGGCGCCACGATGGCCGACGCCTATGCCCGCATGTCCGACGAGGTGGCCGTGCTCTCGCTCCACCAAGGGTGTGGATACACCAACGCGCTCACCGGAATCGCCGAGGCGGCCAAGAGCCGCACGCCGTTGCTGGTGGTGACCGCCGAGGCCACCGAGCCGACCTCGAACTTCTTCGTCGACCAGGAGGGGATGGCGACCGGAACCGGCGCGGTCGCCATGCGAGTGCGCTCGCCGGAGAGCGCGCTGAGCGATGTGGCCCGCGCCTACTCGACGTGTCGGCGACAACGGCGCACCGTCGTGCTCAACGTGCCCATCGACGTGCAGGACCTGGAGCTTCCGGCCGACGCCCGCCCCCGCTTGATCCCGGACGTCGGCGACCCTCAGCCGGCGCCCGAGGACGTCGCCCGCTTCGTCGAGGTGCTTCTTGCCGCCCAGCGGCCCGTCTTCGTCGCCGGACGCGGGAGTCGCGGGGGCGCGGCCGATGCCCTGCGCGAGCTGGCCGAGCGCACCGGCGCTCTCCTGGCCACCTCGGCCGTCTCGCGAGGCATGTTCAACGACGACCCCTGGAGCATCGACGTCTCGGGCGGGTTCAGCTCGCCGCTGACCGCCGAGCTCATCTCCGAGGCCGACCTGGTGGTGGGCTTCGGATGCGCCCTCAACATGTGGACGATGCGCCACGGCAAACTCATCGCCGACGGCGCGACGGTGGTCCAGGTCGACATCGACCCCGAGGCGATCGGCCGGACCCGCGAGGTGGATCTGGGACTGTGGGGCGGAGTCGCCCAGACGGCGCGGGCCGCGAGCCTGCTTCTGAGCACTCAGGGAATCGACTCGCGCACCGGCTACCGGAGTCCCGAGCTGAGAGAGCGCATCGCGACCGGACTCCGGTGGAACCAGGTCGACTTCGCAGACGAGTCGACCGGAAGCCAGATCGATCCGCGCACCCTGACCAGCGAGCTGAACCGGATGCTCCCGACCGAGCGGATCGTCTCGGTCGACTCCGGCAACTTCCTCGGGTATCCGAGCATGTACCTCGACGTCCCGGACGAGTACGGGTTCTGCTTCACCCAGGCCTTCCAGTCGGTCGGACTCGGTCTCGCCACCGGTCTCGGCGCGGCTCTGGCGCGGCCCGACCGGCTGCCGGTGGTCGGGATCGGAGACGGCGGCTTCCTGATGGGCATCTCGGAGCTCGAGACCGCGGTCCGCCTGGGGATCCCGCTGCTCGTGGTCGTCTACAACGACGCGATGTACGGAGCCGAGGTCCACCACTTCGGGCAGGACGGCCCCATCCTGGACACCGTCGTCTTCCCCGAGTCCGACCTTGCCGCCATCGCCCGCGGGCACGGGTGCGAGGCCATCACCGTGCGAGACGCCGCCGATCTTGCACCGGTCAAGGACTGGCTGTCCGGTCCGCCGAGCCGTCCGCTGGTGATCGACGCCAAGGTCCTCTCCCGTGAGGGCTCCTGGTGGCTCCAGGAGGCGTTCGGGCACTGAGCGCCGCCGCGTGAGCGAGGGCCCGAGGAACCGCACCGAGGAGGAGAAGATGGAACCCGGAAAACAGGCACTGATGGAGCCCCCCGGCGCGACCGGCGAGACGGAGGTCGAGTCCCCCGCCACAAGGAGCGCTCGCCGGCGGACGCGGCGCTCGCCGCGGCTCGGACTGTGGCTGCGCGGCAGCGCGGGGGTGCTCGGATTCCTGGGGCTGTGGGAGCTCGTGGCCCGCGAGGACCTGCTTCCACGCGACGTGCTCCCGCCCGCGACCACGACACTGGTCGCTGCCGCCGAGCTCCTGGGCGACCGCTCCTTTCTCAGCGACGTCGGCTCGACTCTCGGTGCTGCGGCCCTCGGGTACCTGATCGCCCTTCTCATCGCGGTACCGGCCGGTCTGATGCTGGGGCTCTCCGACAGGGCCCACGCGCTCACCTCGACCGTCGTCGAGCTCCTGCGCCCGCTGCCGCCGATCGGACTGGTGCCGTTGCTCGTCCTGGTCGTCGGCCAGGGGGTGGAGATGAAGGCGGCTGTGGTCGCACTCGGCTGCGTGTGGCCGTTGTTGCTCAACACGATCCACGGCGTCCATTCCACCGACCGCACGGCCTACGCCACCGCCCGTTCTTTCGGCTGGAGCCCTCGCCAGATCGCCCTGCGCGTGGTGTGGCCATCGGCGGTGCCGTCGGTCCTCACCGGCGTCCGGATCACGGTCTCCGTCGCGCTCATCTTGTGCATCGGCGCCGAGTTCATCGGCGGCAGCACGACCGGCCTGGGCAGTTGGCTGCTGCAGCAGAGCCTCCAGCCGGGTGGCATCGACGCGGTCTGCGCCGGCGTCATCGTCGCCGGCGTCCTGGGCCTGTGCATCAACGCCGTCGTCAGCATCCTGGAGAACCGATTCGCCGCCTGGGCGCGGCGCGAGGAGGTGTGAGGTGGCCGCACATGCTCACGGCCCATCGCGGTTGTACCGCTTCGTCGCCGGCTGGTGCGGGGCGCTGGTCCTCCTTCTCGTCTGGCAGCTCGCTACCGTGCAGTCGGACTCGATGTTCTTCCCCACGCCGCTCGAGATCGCCGCAGACGTGCGCGAACGGTGGTTCTCGGCCGGTCTGTCGAACGGCATCGTCACCGAGGCCTTCCACGTCGACATCCTGCCCAGCCTGTACCGACTCGCACTCGGCCTACTCATCGCGTGGGTGGTCGGGATCTCCCTCGGTGTCCTGCTCGGACGGGTCCGCGTGGTCGCCGAGACCGTCGAGCCGCTCCTGCACTTCATGCGGGCGCTGCCCGGTCCGGTGCTGCTTCCTCTGGCACTGGTCCTGGTCGGGACCGGGACCTCGATGCGGGTCTCCCTCATCGCCTTCGGCGCGGTGTGGCCAGTGTTGTTCAACACCTACAGCGCGGTGCGCCAGGTGCCGGAGGGCTACATCGAGAACGCTCGGGTCGCCCGGGTGTCGCGGCCCGCACTGCTGTTCCGGGTGATCCTCCCGGCCGCGGGGGCGGGGATCTTCACCGGGATCCGAGTCTCCACCTCCCTGGGAATCATCCTGCTCATCGCCTCCGAGCTCGTCGCGGCCTCCGATGGGATCGGCTTCGGGCTGACCCAGTCGCAACGCTCGTTCCAGTTCCTGGCGATGTGGTCGTTCATCGTGGCCCTCTCGCTGCTCGGATACCTGTCCAATCTGCTGTTCAGCAGCGTGGAGGCCGGCGTTCTGCGCTGGCACCGCCTGCAGATGGCCGTCAACTCCTGATCACTGTCGTGGGCTGTGCCCGCGACCGAACGGAGAACCACCATGTCCCAAGCACTTCTCGAGGTCGACGACCTGCGTCACAACTATCACGCGCGCGGTGCGGGCGACTCGGTCCTCGACGGGCTCTCCTTCGCCGTCGAGCGAGGCGAGTTCGTCTCGATCGTGGGTCCCTCCGGATGCGGAAAGACCACACTCCTGCGCACCCTGTCCGGCCTGCTCGCGCCGACCGGAGGGACCGTCTCCCTCGACGGGACCGTGATCAAGGGTGTGCCCCAGGGCCTGGCCATGGTGTTCCAGGACTACCGGGCCTCGCTCTTTCCGTGGCGACGGGTCGCGGCCAATGTCGAGTTCCCCCTCCTCGGCAGGGTCGGGCGCGCCGAGCGACGCTCGCGCACGGAGGAGTCGCTCGAGGCGGTGGGACTCCTCGAGCACGCCGACCGCTATCCGTGGCAGCTCTCCGGCGGCATGCAGCAGCGCGTCGCCATCGCCAGGGCACTCGCGATGCGCCCCCAGCTGCTGCTCATGGACGAGCCGTTCGCCTCGGTCGACGCTCAGACCCGCTCGGAGCTGGAAGACCTCCTGCTCGGCGTCCGGGACAGGTTCGACATGACCATCCTGTTCGTCACCCACGACGTGGACGAGAGCGTCTACCTCAGCACCCGCGTCCTCGCGCTGAGCAAGGCGCCGACGGTGAAGACCGCCGAGGTCGTGGTTCCGCTGCCCTTCCCCAGAGATCAGATCAACACCCGCGAGGACTCGGCCTTTGTGACGACCCGGAGCGAGGTGGCGCGACTGATCCGCCACGCGTCTCCGGGCGGGCTGTCCGCCTAGGTCGGCCGCCTCCGCGACGCCAACCGGCCGTCGTCCACCCCTCTCGATCGACCCCGCAAGGAGTTCCCATGAAGCTGTACGCACGACGAGCCGGCGCCCTCGGTGCCGCCGCCCTGATGACCATCACGCTGGCCGCCTGCGGTGGCGACGACGAGCCCGAGACCGTGGACGGCCGGACGAAGGTCACCGTGTCCATCCCGCCGGTCGGCGACTCGCTGCCGGTCTACCAGGCGATCAGCAAGGGCTACTTCGCCGACGAGGACCTCGAGGTCGAGCTGACACCGGCGGCCAACGGAGCCACGACCATCAACGCCCTCGTGTCGGGCAGCACCGACCTCGCTCTGGTGTCCTACCCCTCGCTCATCACCGCGTACGCCTCCGACCTTCCGGTCACCATCGCCGCGCCGGGGATCGCGGGCGTCGAGGACTACCAGGCGGGCCTCTACGTGCTCGCGGGATCGGACGTGAAATCCCCCGAGGACATGATCGGCAAGCGGTTCGCCACACCCAGTCTCGGGTCCGTCGGAGACATCTGGTTCCGCGGCGTCTTGTTGGAGGAGGGCCTGGACTACGACGGCGTGGAGTTCGTCGAGATCCCGCAGGCGAACATGGCCTCGGCGCTCGAGGCCGGCGACGTCGACGGGATCTTCCAGACCGAGCCCACCTTGAGCGCGACCAGAGCCGCCCTCGACGTCCGCCCGATCGACTTCCAGGAGGGCCCGCAGGGACTGTTCGCCACGTCGCAGAAGTTCCTGGACGAGAACCCCGAGGTGATCGAAGGCTTCCGTGCCGCGATGGCGCGCGCGGTCGAGGACATCGACGCCGACCCGCACGGTGTGGCCGAGGCGATGATGCCGGAGTACACCGAGATGGACGTCGCCATCGCCAAGAAGATGGGGCTCCCGGACTTCGAGACCGAGTACGACGCCGAAGGCGTCCAAGCCGTCGTCGACCTCATGGGCGAGGTCGGCCTGCTCGAGGAGGGCTTCGACGCGAGCGAGCTCTACCGCGAGGTCTCCTGACCGTCGTCGACGCCAGTCACGCCACTCCCGCCGAACCCCGCCCTGCGCGCACCCCGCGCGCCGTCGCCCGGAGGATCCATGAATCAGCACGCCGCACTCGTCGGCACGGGGACATCCCCCTACACCCGCCACCCCGGTCCGGGGACCACGACCGGAGGCGTGCTCGCCGATGCCGTAGGGCGAGCGCTCGACGACGCCGGACTGGCCCCGCAGGACGTCGACGGACTGGCGGTCGCCAGCTTCACCCTCGGCCCCGACCATGCGGTGGACCTCGCGTGGCGGCTCGGGCTGAGCGTCCGCTGGCTGATGCAGGACACCAACGGCGGTGCCAGCGGTGGCGGCATGCTGCAGCACGCGGTGCGTGCGGTCGAGGCGGGCGACGCGTCGGTGGTGGTACTGGTGGCCGGCGATCTGATGGACCGGCAGGCCCACCTGGACCTGGTGCGCAACTACAACCGCGCCACCGCCGAGCACCTCGCGCCGCTGCCGCTGGCCGGCCCCAACGCCTTGTTCGCCATGCTGACGACCCGGCAGATGGAGACGACGGGACTGCGGCGGGAGGACTACGGCGGCCTGGTGGTCGCCCAGCGCGCCTGGGCGACCCTCAATCCGGGAGCGGTCTACCGGACGCCGATGTCGCTCGAGGACTACCTGCACGCTCCGACGGTGGCGCCTCCGCTCGGTCGATTCGACTGCGTGCCTCCGGTCACCGGGGCCGAGGCGGTCGTCGTCGCCGCCGAGGAGCGCGCCACCGGACGGCGTGTACGCATCCGAGCGGTCTCGACGGTCTACAACGCCGACGACCAGCTCGGTGACGGCCTGCGCACCGGCGTCGCCGACTGCGCGGCCGGCGCCTGGGAGCGGGCCGGGGTCGGGCCCGAGGACGCCAATGTGGTGAGCGTCTACGACGACTACCCGTCGATGGTGGTGGCCCAGCTGGCAGACCTCGGACTCGCCGCAGGCTCCGACCTTCCGCGCTTCCTCGCGGAGGAGGTCGCCACCCGGCGGCTGCCGGTCAACACCTCCGGCGGGCAGCTCTCGGCCGGCCAGGCCGGCGCCGGCGCCGGGCTCCACGGCCTCGTCGAGGTCGCCCGGCAGCTTCAGGGACGCGCCGGCGAGCGGCAGGTCGACGCACGCATCGGGGTGGTCACCGGGTACGGGATGGTGCTCTACCGACACGGCAGCTGCGGCAGCGTGGCCGTTCTGGAGGCGGCATGAGCATCACGATCCAGCGTTGTTCGGCATGCGCCGCCGGCTGGTTCCCCGACCGCTACCTGTGCCCGGCCTGTGGCTCGGCGACGCTCGCGCCGGTCGAGGCGGACCGCGGTGTCATCGCCTCCTCGACGACCACGACCGACGGGGTCGTCGTGCTCACCGTCGACGTCGAGCCGGGCGTCTCGGTGGTCGCGCGGCTTCTGGGCGCCGGCGCCGCGCCGCCGGCCGGAACGGAGATCGAGCTGACCGACGACCGCGCGGTCGCCGGGTTGGGACGCGTGGTCGCCTACGTCCCGTCTCGGACGAGGGCCGACGGCGGCCCGGATCCCCGCAGCCTCGCCGACGCGCTCCCCCTGCGGGAGGCGACCGTGCCCGGGATCCTGCGCCACCGGGCGGCGCTGACCCCCGACGCGCCGCTCTTTCGACGCGAAGGCCTTCGGCGGACCGCCGCCCAGATGACCGACGCGGTCGCCCGCGCCGCGGGCGCGCTGCGCGCCCGGGGTGTGCAACCGGGAGATCGCGTCGCCATGATGGCCGGCAACCGGACCGAGCTGCTCGATCTCATCCTCGGTTGCGGATGGCTGGGAGCCGTGGCGGTCCCGATGAACGTCGCCGCGCGCGGGACGCAGCTGCACCACGTCCTGGGCAACTGCGGCGCGCGCCTTCTCATCATCGAGGAGGAGTACGTCGAGCACGTCGATGCACTGCCGCCGCTGCCCCACGAGGTGCGGCGGTGGGTCCTCGGCGAGGAGCCGGCCGACATGGGGGAGCCGGTGAAGGCGGCGGAGGTACGACCAGGCGACCCGGCCGCGATCCTCTACACCTCGGGAACCACAGGCGTCTCCAAGGGCGTGGTCTGCCCGCACGCGCAGTTCTACTGGTGGGGCCGCAATGTGAGCGAGCAGCTCGGCCTCACCCCCGACGACGTCCTCCACACCTGTCTCCCGCTCTTCCACACCAACGCGCTGAACGCCTTCAGCCAGGCGGTGGTCAGTGGTGCCGAGTACTCCCTGGGAGGCCGGTTCTCCGCGTCACGCTTCTGGAGCGAGGCGATCGCGGTCGAGGCGACCGTCACCTACCTGCTCGGCGCGATGGTCTCGATCCTCGACAGCCGGCCCCCCGGAGCGCTCGACCGTGCCCACCGGGTCCGGATCGCCCTCTCCCCAGCGACGCCCGCGCGACTGGTCGAGGCCTTCGGCGAACGGTTCGGCGTCGCCCTGTTGGACGGATACGGGTCCACCGAGACCAACGCGGTCCTGGCGACCCGGCCCGGCGAGCAGCGGCCCGGCTTCGTCGGACGGCTTCAGCCGGGATTCTCGATGCGGGTCGTGGACGAGATCGGCGCCGAGGTGCCTCGTGGGGTCGCGGGGGAGCTGCTCGTGCGCAGCGACCAGCCGTTCGCCTTCGCGCTCGGCTATCACGAGATGCCCGACGCGACCGCCGAGGCCTGGCGGGACCTGTGGTTCCACACCGGAGACCGGGTGGTGCTGGAGGACGACGGGTACGTCCGGTTCGTCGACCGGATCAAGGACGTGATCAGACGACGCGGCGAGAACATCTCCTCGGTCGAGGTCGAGGAGGTGATCCGCAGCCACCCCGACGTCGAGGAGGTGGCCGCCTACGCCGTGGACTCCGAGCTGGGGGAGGACGAGGTGATGGTGGCGGTGGTCGGCCGCGGCGGTACCGCGCTCGACTTCGCCGCCGTCGTCGAGTACTGCCGACCGCGGCTGGCCGCCTATGCGATCCCGCGCTTCTTCCGCCAGCTCGACGCCCTCCCGCTCACCGAGAACGGCAAGGTCCGCAAGCCCGACCTACGCCGAGACGGGACCGCAGGCGCGTGGGACCGCGACCCCCCGCGGGGCACGCCGACGCCGCACACATCCGCGCCCGTGACGGGCGCCGAGGAACGGACAGCACATGCGTGAGTACAAGAACTTCATCGACGGGCGGTTCGTCGAGGGCCCCGAGGCGTTCGCCGACATCGACCCGGCCACCGGGCGGCAGGTGGCATGGGTCCACGAGGCCGACGCCGGCCTGGTGGACCGGGCGGTGGCCTCGGCCCGCGCCGCCCTGGAGGGCGCGTGGGGCAGGTCGACGGTCGCCGAGCGCTGCTCTCTCCTGCGGAGGGTCGCCGACGAGATCGACCGGCGCGCCGACGACCTTCTCGCGGCCGAGGTCGCCGACACCGGCAAGCCGGAGGCCGGCGCCCGCGCGCTCGACGTCGCGCGCGCGGCGGCGAACTTCCGCTCGTTCGCCGACATCATGGCGGCGGAGGGCGTCGAGTCGTTCCTCCAGGACCTCCCGGCGGGACAGCAGGCCCTCAACTACGCCCTGCGCAAGCCGCTCGGCGTCGTGGCGGCGATCGTGCCATGGAACCTCCCCCTCCTGCTCCTGACCTGGAAGGTGGCGCCGGCGATCGCCTGCGGCAACGCGATCGTCGTCAAGCCGTCGGAGGAGACGCCGGGCTCGGCGACGGTACTCGCCGAGATCCTGGACGCCGCCGGCGTCCCGTCCGGGGTGTACAACGTCGTCCACGGCTTCGGCGCCGGCTCGGCCGGGCAGCACCTCACCACGCACCCCGACGTCGACGGCGTCACCTTCACCGGATCGACCGCCACCGGCGCCGGGATCATGCGGGCGGTGGCGCCCCGGGTGCGCCCGGTCTCCTTCGAGCTCGGCGGCAAGAACGCCGCGGTCGTCTTCGCCGACGCCGACCTCGACGAGACGATCGCCGGGCTCACCCGATCGATCTTCGCCAACACCGGTCAGGTCTGCCTGTGCACCGAACGGGTCTACATCGAGCGCCCGATCTTCGAGGAGGTCTCGGCTCGCCTGGTCGATGCGGCCCAGAAGCTGCGGCTCGGCGCACCGGCGGATCCGGCCACGACCACGGGACCGGTCATCTCGCACGGCCACCAGCAGAAGGTGCTCGACTATGTCGAGCTGGCCCGAAGGTCCGGCGCCACGCTTCTCACCGGGGGTGAGCCGGCCACGGTCGGAGACGAGCTCGCCGGAGGCTTCTGGGTCGAGCCCACCTTGTGGACGGGGTTGGGCAACGACGACCGAGTCATGCGCGAGGAGGTGTTCGGGCCGGTCGCGGGGCTGGTGCCGTTCGACACCGAGAGCGAGGCCGTCGCGCTCGCCAACGACACCGACTACGGGCTCGCCGCCGCCGTGTGGACCACCGACCTGCGCCGCGCGCATCGCGTGGCCGGGCGCATGGAGGTCGGAATCGCCTGGGTCAACACCTGGTTCACCAGGGAGCTGCGCTCGCCCTTCGGCGGGTTCGGGCTCTCCGGTGTCGGCCGCGAGGGCGGTCGTCATTCGTTGGACTTCTACACCGAGACCACGAATGTGTGCGTGGCACTGTGAGCGCGCACACCGACGCCGTCGCCCACGTCGTCGAGCACCTGGACCTCGCGCAGACCCGTGCGGTCGCGATTCGGCCCGACGAGCAGTGGCCCGAACTCGACCTGGCCGACGCCTATGCCGCTCAAGCGGCGCTCCTGGATCGACGCCGGGGCCGCGGGGAGCGGGGGGTGGGCCTGAAGCTCGGCTTCACCAGCGAGGCGAAGATGCGCCAGATGGGCGTCGACGAGCTCATCGTGGGCCGACTCACCCACACCATGGAGATTCCGGCCGGCGGCTCGTGCAGCCTCGACGGGCTCATCCACCCGCGCGTCGAGCCCGAGGTCGCCTTCCGGTTCGAGGACGGCCTGGACCTCGCCGACCCGGCCCTCGACGACCCCGACGCGCTCGTCGCCGCCGTCAGTCACGTGGCCGCGGCCCTGGAGATCATCGACTCGCGCTACGACGGCTTCCGGTTCGACCTGCCTCGCGTCGTCGCCGACAACACCTCTGCGGCACGATTCGCCGTCGGCCCCTGGCACGAGCCGGGCGCCATCGATCTGAGCGACCTGCCCGTGCGGCTCGTGGTCGGCGGCGAGACGGCCGCGACCGGCTCGACCTCCGCGATCCTCGGCCATCCGCTGAACACCCTGCCTCGCCTGCGCGATCTCGGTCGCCGGCTCGGCCTGGAGGTCCCTCCGGGCGCGGTGCTGCTCGCCGGTGCCGCCACCGAGGCGGTCCCGCTGGTGCCGGGAACGGTCGCGGTCGAGATCGGCGGCCTCGAGCCGGTCGCCGTCGAGATCGAGGGAGGCCACCATGGCTGACGCACTCACCCTGGACGAGAAGGCCCGCCCTCGCGGCCGATTCCCCCATGCCAAACGCGCCGGTGACCTCGTCTACGTGTCCGGCACCAGCAGTCGTCGGCCGGACAACACCTTCGTGGGCGTCGAGGTCGACGAGCTGGGGGTGACCGACCTCGACATCCGGGCGCAGACCGCCGCGGTGCTCGACAACATCCGCGACATCCTTCGCGCGGCGGGCGGCGAGCTGCGCGACCTCGTCCAGGTGACGACCTACCTCGTCAACATGAACGACTTCGGCGGCTACAACGAGGTCTACGCGACCTACTTCGACCACGACGGGCCGACCCGCACCACGGTCGCGGTCCATCAGCTGCCGCACCCGCACCTGCTCATCGAGATCCAGGCCGTGGCGTACCTGCCAGCGGCCTCCGTATCGACCGAAAAGGAGATCACGTCATGACCCAGACGAACCAGACCAGCCAGGACATCGCGACCGGCGGCCCGGTCCTCAGCCCGCCGCTCAACTTCCTGGGCTGGATCGCCGAGCACGAGCACCTGCTCAAGCCGCCGGTGAACAACCAGGCGATCTTCACCGGCGACGACTTCATCGTCCAGGTCGTCGGCGGCCCCAACCAACGCACCGACTTCCACGTCGACCCCTACGAGGAGTGGTTCCACCAGCTCAAGGGAGACATGCACGTCAACGTCATGACCCCCGACGGCGAGGTCACCGTGCACATCCGCGAGGGAGAGACGTGGTTGCTGCCCGGCTTCCTGCCGCACTCCCCGCAGCGTCCCGAGGCCGGCTCGATCGGCGTCGTCATCGAGCGGATCCGCGAGGAGGGGACGCTCGAGAAGTTCCAGTGGTACTGCCAGGAGTGCTCCGCGCTCGTGCACGAGATCGAGCTGCAGGTGCGCGACATCGTGGCGGACCTGCCACCGGTGTTCACCCGCTTCTACGACGACGAGAGTGCTCGCACCTGCCGGAGCTGCGGGGCGCTGCACCCCGGGAAGGGGTGAGCGACGTCGCGGGGGCGGGCTCGTTGATCGACGTCCACTCCCATTACGTCCCGCGCGGGTGGCCCACCCTTCCCGGTCCCGAGCCGCGCCTGTGGCTCGACGTCCGCAGCGAGCGTGAGGCGATGATGATGATCGGCTCCACGGAGTTCCGGCGGGTGGACGAGCGGGCCTGGGACGCCGAGGCGCGCCTGCGCGACATGGACGCCGACGGGGTGGACCTCCAGGTCGTCTCGCCGACGCCGGTCTTCTTCTCCTACGACCTCGCACCCGCGGATGCCGCCGGCGTCTCCCGGATCCTCAACGACCTCGCCCTCGAGGTCACCGCAGGGTCGGACCGGCTCCTGCCGTTCTGCCAGGTTCCGCTGCAGGACGCCGACGCCGCCTGTCGCGAGGTCGAGCGCAGCCTGTCCAACGGCCACCTCGGGGTCGAGATCGGCAACCACGTGGGCGATCGCGACCTCGACGACGAGGGGATCGTGACCTTCCTGCAGCACTGTGCCTCCCTGGGCGTCCCGGTGTTCGTGCATCCGTGGGACATGCCGTCCACCCCGCGGTCGAACCGCTGGATGGCGCAGTGGCTGGCCGGGATGCCCGCCGAGACCCATCTGTCGGTCCTCGCGCTGATCCTGGGCGGCGTCTTCGACCGCGTGAGCACGGACCTGCGGATCTGCTTCGCCCATGGAGGCGGGTCGTTCCCGTTCTGGCTCGGGCGCATGGACAACGCGTGGCGCGGCCGGCCGGACGTGATCGGTACCAGCGAGCACCCGCCCTCGCACTACCGCGACCGGTTCTGTGTCGACTCCGTCGTCTTCGAGCCGGCCGCCCTCCGCCTGCTCGTCGACCAGATGGGAGTCACTCAGGTGATGGTGGGAAGCGACTATCCCTACCCGCTCGGCGAGCGCCCGGTCGGCTCGGTGGTGCACGCCGCCGACTTCCTCTCCGATGCCGAGCGAGACCAGATCCTCGGCGCGAACGCCGCCCGTTGGCTCGGGCTCGGCGCACCGGCCGGCGACGGGCCGGAGTCGGGCCGGTGAGCACCCCCAGGAGCGAACGGACCGACCCGCCCGGCCACCGAGGCGGCGAGACGATGCGCGCGCTGGTGGTCGAGCAGGGCGGCGGTCGGGGACGGGTGCGGTGCGTACGACGTCCGATCCCAGAACCCGGGCCCGCCGAGGTCGTGCTGAGGGTGGCCGCGTCGGGGGTGAACCGGGCCGACCTCATGCAACGCGACGGCGCGTACCCGCTCCGCGCGGGGTGGACCGATGTCCTGGGGCTCGAGGCCGGCGGCACGGTCGTCGCGGTGGGCGACGACGTGCCGACCGAGCTGCTGGGCACCAGCCGCTGCGCCCTGCTGCCCGGGGGCGGACACGCCGAGTTCGTCGGCGTGCGGGCCTCCCACACCCTGCCGGTGCCTGCGGGCATCGACCCGGTCGACGCCGCGGGCCTTCCCGAGGCAGCAGCCACCGTCTGGAGCAACGTGTTCGCCCTCGGCGCCCCGGAGGCCGGTCGATGGCTGCTCGTGCACGGCGGCGCGAGCGGGATCGGGGCGATGGCGATCCAGCTGGCGGTGGCCCACGGCATCCGGGTGGCCACCACCGTGGGCACCGCGGAGAAGGCGCGATTCGCCCAGGCCCTGGGCGCCGAGATCACCGTCGTCCATGGAGAGGCCGACTTCGTCGAGGTGCTGGCCTCCCACGACGTCCGGCCCCAGGTGATCCTCGACATCCTCGGCGGCGACCAGCTCAACCGGAACCTCGCGGTGCTCGCCCGAGGCGGACGCGTCGCCGTGATCGGTCACCTGGCCGGCACTCCCGCGCCCCTCGACCTCGACCTCCTCCTCCGCTCGCAGCTGACCCTCACCGGCACCGCCCTGCGGTCTCGCCCGGACCGCGAGAAGGACCAGATCATCGCCGAGCTCCAGAACCGGGTCTGGCCCCACCTCGCCGCCGGCCGGATCACGCCCACGACCGACGCGAGACTACGGCTCGATCGCGCCGACGAGGCCCTCGAGCTCCTCGATTCGCGAGCGGTGCGCGGGAAGGTCCTCCTGATCCCCTGACCGACTCCGAGGCGTCCCGGCCTCGGAGCCTGGGCGCACCGCGTCCGCCCCCCCGATCCACCTCCCCGAAAGGACGAGCATGTCTCCCACGCCCACCCGCATCCTGTACCAGAGCTTCACCGATCCGGCGGTGCACGGCGCCTACCTGTCGAGCCTCGCCGAATATCTCGCCGAGATCGCGGGACCCGACGTCCACTACGAGGTGCGCGGGATCAGCCCCGCGGACACCCAGCTCGGACGGCTGAGCGAGCTGCGCTGCGGCGTCCAGTCCGTCGCCGGCATCGTCGAGGCCGAGCGCGAGGGCTTCGACGCCGTCCTGGTCGGCCACTTCCAGGACGCCTGCCTCTACGAGGCCCGCACCGCGGTCGACATTCCCGTCATCGGACACGGCGAGGCGAGCATGCTGCAGGCCTGCATGCTCGGCGGTCGGATCGGGATCGTGACCCTCGACGAGGTTTACCTCCCGTGGCACCGCGAGCAGATCCGGCGCTACGGCTTGGAGAGCCGGGTCGTCGACATCCAGGCGATGGCTCTGACGCCGGACGAGGCGGTCGCCGCCGTCGACGACCCCGAAGGCTATGCGAGGATCAAGAAGACCTTCGAGGGCATCGCCGCCGCGATGGTCGAGCGCAGCGACGTGGACCTGGTGATGTCGGCCGGAGGGCTCTTCGCGCTGCTCAGCGCCAATGATCACGTCGAGGTGCCCGGCGCACTCGTGGTCAATCCCACCTACCTCGCCGTGCGCCAGGCCGAGGTCGCCGTCGCCGTCGCACGGACGGCGGGCACCGCGGTCTCGCGTGGAGGGACCTTCGCCCGAGCCACCGATCAGGCCGTCTCCGAGCTCATCGAGCTGGTCGGAGCGGGCCGATGAGCGCGCTGAGCTATACCGCCGAGGCACTCGCCGAGGGCGACGGCCGCAACGGACGGGTGCGCACCGAGGACGGCCTCGTCGAGCTGGCGCTGGGGATCCCGAGCGAGCTGGGTGGAGCGGGGGGAGAGGTGAGCAACCCCGAGATGCTCTTCGCTGCCGGATACGCCGGCTGCTTCCTCTCGGCGCTCGGCTCCGTCGCCCGCGTGCGCAAGGTCAAGGTGCCCGATGCCACCGTGCGCGCCCTGGTCACCATCGCCGGTGGCGCCGAGGGATTCGGACTCGCGGTAGAGTTGCGGGCCACCCTTCCCGGCATCGAGCGTGAGGTCGGCGAGGACCTACTGGCGGCCGCGCACGCGAAGTGCCCCTACTCGAAGGCGGTCGCCGGGAACATCCCGGTGACGCTCACCCTCGCCTGAACCTCCTGCGACCCGGGAGTCTTGCGGCGGGGCGATCTGCCGGGGCTGGCAGGATTCGGCTGTGGATCCGACGCGATCGCGGGTGGTGCTGCACATCGGTGCACCGAAGTCCGGCACCACCTACGTCCAGAACCGCCTGCACCGCAATGCCGCGAGTCTGGCCGAGCACGGCGTCCTGATCCCTCGGGCGGGCGCGGCCGACGGCCCGGCGAGCATGGCGTTCCGTGCGGCACTCGACCTGACCGGCATCCGGCTCGGCCGAGGCCGCGACTTCACCGATGGCTGGTGGGACCGGCTGGTGACGGCGACCGCGGCCCACGACGCGACGACGGTGATCAGCGACGAGGCGCTGGTGCGCGCCGACGACGACGCGGCTCGGCGCGCGGTCGCCGACCTCGCGAGCAGCGGCGCCGTCGTCGAGATCGTCTACACCGCGCGCGACCTGGCGCGAGCCCTCGTGTCGGGCTGGCTCGAGGGCCTCAAGCACGGCGGCACCCGCACCTTCGCCGACTACCTCGCCGCCGCGCGCAGCGGGGAGCTCAAGGCGACGCGCGCCTACGACATCCCAGCGGTCCTCGGCCGGTGGCTCGCCGCGGTCGGCGATCCCACACGGGTGCACCTGGTGACCGTCCCGCCCGCGGGCGGCGACCGCGACCTGCTGTGGACCCGGTTTCTCGGCGTCGCCGGGATCGATCCCGCCTGGACCCCGGCTCCGGCGGCCCAGGCCAATGATGCGGTGGGACTGCCCGAGGCGCAGTTCCTCCGGATGCTCAACGAGCGACTCGGTGGCACCGGCGGACGAGGCGGCCGAGGGGGCCGGCTGCATGCCGCGATCCGCGACGTCGTCGTGCGTGACGGGTTGGCCGCGCGCACCTCCGCCCGCGTCGAGCTCGACCCGAGGCACGAAGGGTGGGTGGCCGACCGCACGGCGCACTGGCTCGGCTGGGTCGAGGGCGCCGGCATCGACGTCGTCGGGGACCTCGCCGACCTGGCCCCGGCGTCGGTGGAGCCCGCGACCTGGGCGGACCCCGACCGCATCGTCCCCGCCGCACTGGACGCCGCCGACGCGGCCCTCGCGGCGGTGCGAGCCGCTCAGGCCGCCAGGTCGTCATAGGGGAGAGGTTTCACCTCGCCGTGGGTGGCCAGGTGCACCACCTCGGTAGGCACCCCGGCGGACCGGCACGCCTGGACCAGGCCCCGTGCCCAGGCGCGGTCGTGCTCGGTGATGCCGTCGCCTGGCCTGGAGCGCAGCACGGCCAGTCGGCCGCCGGGATCGCAGTCGGCGAGCAGCCGCGCCGCCATGCCGGCGAGGTTGTCGAGCATCGCCGCGTCGGGGAGGTCGTCGCAGTCCTGGATCTCGGTGAGCGAGGGGACCGCCCGGTCCTCGGCGTCGATGAACATCAGCCACAGGCTGGCGCGCGAGAAGCCCCACGGCCCCATCAGCTGGCGCCAGGTGCGCTCGAGGTCGGCCTGAGTGCGAATGATCGGTCGGAACGGTGGCTTCGTCGTCATGTCTGACAGCGTGACCCACTCCCGCCGAGCCTGCCGGCGTCATCCACAGGGCTCTCGAAGTCGCGCTCGTGGCCGGGGGAACTTCGTGTCGGCGCGGGTCGTTACCGTCGAGGTCAGCCCCCGATCCCGAGCCGAGGTCGCCCGTTGAGTTTCGTGCCCGTCACCGGTCCGGCGACGTTCCGCGCCGCCGAGCCGCCCCGCGACAGCGTGGTCGAGTTCAGCGACGGGATCCGCAGCGGCCGCTCGATCGCGCTGCCCATGCGGGCCGCGCTGCCGGTGCTCACCAAGGCGCGCGGTCGTGACGACGTGCACCCCAGCGTCGGGCTGCTCGCCGGGGCGGTCCTGCTCGGCATGCGCCTGGTCGCCGCGGGCCGGTTCGCGCCGTCGGCGGATCAGGAGAGCTGGCGCGTCGAGCCGCTCGACGACGCCGACCGCGACCGCATCTCCCAGCTCGCGCTGGCCAGAGCCGGCGACGGGCTCGACGTCGCCACCGCCGAGGAGATGGTGCGCGGGGTGATCGACGCCGTCGCCGACGCCATGCCGCGAAGCGCGCCGGCAGCGGGTGGTCGAAACGCACCCCCCAGGCTGGGGGCCGGCCGAGCGCAGCCGGTGGCAGGCGACTTCGCCGCCCGCCTCCAGGCTCGCATCGCCCGCAATCGCACGGCCGCGCCGAGCGCCGACCTGCCGCAACTGGTGCGGATCTCGCTGCGGATCGAGGCCGACGAGGAGGAGCTGGTCGCCGGCTCCGTGCGCGTGGTGCTGCAGGTGCACGACGAGCAGGACCCGCTGCACCTGTGCGACGCGGCCGTGCTCTTCACCGAGGACGCCGAGGTCCACGGCTTCGGTGACCGGGCGCGCACCCACGCGAGCATCGCCCTGCGTGGTGCGGCCGAGGCGTGGCCGGCCCTCGACCGGCTGCTCGCCCTGCGGGTGCCCGACCAGATCACCCTCGATCCCGACGAGCTCGCCGACCTGCTCGAGCACGGGGTCGCCGCGCTGGCCGATCGCGGCGTCGACGTCCTGTGGCCGCGCAGCCTCGGGCGCGACCTCACCTCCTCCTCCGTCCTCGACGTCACGCCGACCAAGTCGGGGGGCGCCACCGGCGCCCACCGCGAGGAGCCGCTCAACGAGCCGATCCTCGGCACCGACACGCTGTTCAGCTTCCGCTGGCAGCTGGCCCTGCACGGCGATCCCCTCACCCCCGAGGAGATGGACGAGCTCGCCAAGGCGGCGTCGCCGGTGCTCAAGCTCCGGGGCGCCTGGACCGTCGTCGACCCCAGCATCGCGCGCCGTGCCCGCAAGCGGCTGATCCGCACCGTCAAGCCCGCGCAGGCGATCGCCGCGGCGCTCACCGGCGTGGTCGAGGTGGAGCCCGACGTCGAGACCACCGTGGTGGTCGGCGCCTCGCTGATGAAGGTGCGTGAGCGGCTCACGACGGCGGCCACCCGTGAGCCGGTGGCCCCGCCGTCCGGGCTGGACGCCGAGCTGCGCGGCTACCAGCGCCAGGGGCTCACCTGGCTGGCCGAGCTCACCTCGCTCGGCCTCGGCGCCTGCCTCGCCGACGACATGGGCCTCGGCAAGACGATCACGCTCATCGGCCTGCACTTGCACCGCGTCGCCGAGGGTCGCACCGGCCCCACGCTCGTGGTGTGCCCAGCCAGCCTGCTCGGCAACTGGGAGGCCGAGATCCGGCGGTTCGCCCCCGGCGTCGCGGTGCGGCGCTTCCACGGCACCCAGCGAGATCTCGACGTCGACGACGGGTTCGTGCTCACCACCTACGGCACCATGCGCGTCGACGCCGCCGCGCTCGCGCAGGTGCCGTGGGATCTCGTGGTCGCCGACGAGGCGCAGCACGTGAAGAACCCGGCGTCGTCCACCGCTCGCGCGCTGCGGACGATTCCCGGCCACGCGCGGGTCGCGCTCACCGGCACCCCGGTCGAGAACAACCTGACCGAGCTGTGGGCGATCCTCGACTGGGCCATCCCCGGGCTGCTCGGCAGCCGCAACGCCTTCCGCAAGGCGTGGGCGGCGCCGATCGAGTCGGGCCGGGAGCCGACGAAGGCGAGACAGTTCGCCGACCTGGTCTCTCCGTTCCTGCTGCGACGTCGCAAGTCCGACCCCGGCATCGCGCCCGAGCTGCCCCCCAAGACCGAGACCGACCACCCGCTCACCCTCACCCGCGAGCAGGTCGTCCTCTACGAGGCCTTCGTGCGCGACACGATGGAGCGGATCGCACGCTCCGACGAGGATGCCCGCCGCGGACTGGTCCTAGCCCTGCTCACCGGCCTCAAGCAGATCTGCAACCACCCCGCCCAGTTCCTCAAGCAGTCCGGCGCGGTGCGGCTGGGCGGCCGCTCGGAGAAGCTTGACCTGCTCGACGAGATCGTCAGCACCGTGGTGGCCGAGGACGGCGCCGTCCTCGTCTTCACCCAGTACGTCGCCATGGCGCGCCTGCTCGAGTCGCACCTGGGCAAGGCCGGCGTGCCCCACCAGTTCCTGCACGGCGGCACGCCGGTGCGTGAGCGGGAGGCGATGGTGGCCAGGTTCCAGGACGGCGAGGTGCCGGTCTTCCTGCTCTCCCTCAAGGCCGGCGGCACCGGCCTGAACCTCACCCGCGCCGACCACGTCGTCCACGTCGATCGCTGGTGGAACCCCGCCGTGGAGGAGCAGGCCACCGACCGCGCCTACCGGATCGGCCAGACCCGACCGGTGCAGGTGCACCGGATGATCATGCGCGGCACCGTGGAGGAGCGGGTCGCCGAGCTCCTCGCCCGTAAGCGCAGCCTCGCCGACGCCGTCCTGGGCCGCGGCGAGCAGGCCCTCACCGAGCTGAGCGACGCCGAGCTCCGCGACCTGGTCGAGCTGCGCCGATGACCGACTCGGTCGTCGCGCACCCGCCGTTCCCCGCACGGCGTGGTGCCGCCCGGGCGACCACCTGGTGGGGCAAGGCGTGGGTGCGTGCGGTGGAGGAGGCCGCCTACGCGGAGTCCGACCTACGCCGCGCTCGCAGCCTTGCGCGCCAAGGTGCGGTCGGCGGGATCTCACTGACGGCGGGCCGGATGGTCGCCGCCGTCGCCGACGAGCACGGGCTCTTCACCGTCGACTGCCGGGTTCCCGTGCTCGACGCCGAGGCGCTGGCCACGCTGGTCGAGACGGTTGCCGCGGAGTCCGGCCGGATCGGCGCGCTGCTGGCCCACGAACTGCCGCACGGTCTGGTCGAGCACGCCGAGGAGGCCGGCGTCGAGCTGCTCCCGTTCGGTACCGAGCTGGAGGCCGCCTGCACCTGCGTCGGCTGGCTCGACCCGTGCCCCCACGCACTGGCGGTGCTCTCCCAGACGGCCTGGATCCTCGACGCCGACCCACTCGCCCTCATCCACCTGCGCGGACTCCCACGCGACGACCTCCTCGCCCGACTCCATGCGCGCTCGACCCGCGCGTCCGCGCACGAGTCGGGTGCCGACGACCTCGACGCCACCGTCGACCTCGCCGCCGACGCCTCCGCCCGCGCCACCCGCATCCTCGACCTGCTCGACTCCGACTCCCCGTTCGACCACCTGCTCTGACGGGGCAGGTGGCTGCGCACCGAGCGTCTCGGCTCGCTCGGTGCGCCTCGTGCGTTGTGACTCGTGCGCCGACCCGTTCGGCGCAATTGCGCGGGATGGTGCAGTGGTTCCGCCACCGACCGCCCTGTTCGGCGCAATTGCGCGGAACGGTGCAGTGGTTGCGTCGCGGACGGGCCTGTTCGGCGCAATTGCGCGGAATGGCACCAGCACTCCACCCACGTCAGCGGATTCGATGACAACCTTTCGGCACCCGTGACCGCTGATATGGGATGTGAGCGAGGTGAGGGCGGTGCCGCAGCCGCCGGGGCAGACCACGGAGGAGACGTTCGAGTCCTTCGTGGCCGCGCGCGGCGACGCGCTGTGGCGCAGCGCATGGCTGCTGACCGGTGACTCCGGCCGGGCCGAGGACCTGGTGCAGACGGCGCTGGCCAAGGCCTGGCCACACTGGCGGCGGCTCAGCGATCCCGGGCGGTTCGAGGCCTACACCCGGAGGGTGCTGTTCAACACCTACGTCGCCTGGTGGCGGCGACGCTGGAACGGAGAGCGGCCCACCGACGTCCTGCCCGAACCCACGGCGAACGCGCCCGGTGACCCGGACCCGGACCTGCGCCGAGATCTGATGAGTGCGCTCGCCGAGCTGCCGCGCGGGCAGCGCGCCGTCGTGGTGCTGCGCTACTTCGAGGATCGCACCGAGGCGGAGACCGCCGAGCTGCTCGGCATCAGCATCGGCACCGTCAAGAGCCAGACCTCGCGCGCGATGGCGGCGCTGCGCCGCTCGCCGGCGCTGAGCCAGAACGACCAGACCCCCAAGGACCTGCCATGAGTGACGAACACGATCTGCGCGACCGACTGCACGCCGTCGTGCCCGAACCACCTGCCGCGCCCGGTCGAGCCGCGGCCGCCCGGTCCCTGGCTGGACGCCGTCGCCGCCGCGGCACCCTCGTGGCGGTAGCCGGCGTGGTGGCTGCGATCGTCGGCGCCGGCCTCACGGTCCAGAGCCTGCGGCCCGACGATCGCGGCACGGACCGAGTCGCCACGCCCAGCACGCCCTCGTCCCCCCCCGAGGTCGACGCCGGCGCGGGGATCACCTGTCCGCCGCCGCGCACCGACGGCGGCACGCCCCCGGAGGGAGCCGCGCTGCCGACCGGCGCGACCTCGGCCCGGCTGTGCCCGGTGGACGCCGAGGGCGGGTTCGCCGCCCCCGTCGACGCCCTGGTGAGCGACGTCGACAGCATCGTCGGCGCGATCGAGGCGCTGCCACGCTACGACCAGAACCAGCCCTGCACGATGGAGTGGGAGCCGTCGTACTGGCTGATCCTCGGCTACCCCGACGGGACCACCCGACAGGTCGAGGGATCGCTGGCCGGCTGCGAGGTGCTGCAGGGCGCCGGGCCGGCGCGTACCGGTGCCGAAGGGGTCTGGGACCGCTACCTCCAGCTGCTGGGCGACCAGCGGGCCTCGACCACGCCGCCGCCCGCACCGGACGCCGTCGACTGCCCGGCCTCGAAGGACTTCTCGGCGTCCTCGCCGCTGGCGACGCCGCTGCAGTCGGTCCACGCGGTCCTGCGCTGGCGGGACACCGATGGCAGCTCGTCGTGGTCGTGTGCCCAGATTCCCGATGACGATCTGGCCGTCATCCTCGCCAGCCTGGCCGACCCGGCCAACACCATCCGTCCAGGGAGGCTCGACTGCGAGCAGGTACTCCAGTTCGAGATCGTCGGCGTCAACCGGTGGGGCGACCTCGGCAGCATGCTCGGCGATTGCGGTGCCTTCATGGTCGGCGACCGCTACCGGTCGCCGAGCCAGGAGGCGGAGGATCTGATGCTCGCGGTCGTCGACGCCCACGACGGCTGAGCACCGCGAGGTAGTCAAAGATGTGACAATCCTTGACAATCCCGCCCGGAATTGATTGGTTTCTCCTCACGTCCTCGGACTGCCTCCTCGGAGGCCCGTTCTCGGGGGGCGGCGAGCGTGCCGCATCGGCGTCGTCCCCCTGGACGCCGGCGGCACGCCGGGACCGGTCGGTTTCGGGGCGACCGGTCTCAGCGGCCGCCCGGTTCGGGGCGTCTCCTACGCGTCGAGCCCGAGTGCCCGCAGCGCCATCGAGGCCAGCAGGTCGTGCATCGCCGCGTCGGGCAGCAGCCCGCTGTGCGGGGTGGAGTTGATCAGCCCGAACGCCGCGTGCGCCTGTGCGCGCGCGGCGTCGAGGCCCAAGGACGGGTCGAGCAATCGCAGCTGGGTCGCCCAGAGGTCGACGTACTCGCGCTGGAGACTGCGCACCCGCTCGCGCGCCTGATCGGGCAGGGAGGACCAGTCCCGGTCCTGGACGACGATCAGCGCGCGCCGGTCGAGGGCGAAGGTCACATGCCAGTCGACAAGCCCCCGCACCGCAGTGGAGGGCACACCGGCGGCTGCGGCGACCCGTTCCTGGCCGACCGCGAGCAGCTCCTCGCTGATCGAGACGAGCATTTCGGCCAGGACTGCGTCCTTGGCGGGGAAGTGCTTGTAGAGCGCGGGGCCGGAGATGCCGCAGGCGGCGCCGATGTCGGCGACCGAGACTCCGTGGAAGCCGCGCCGGGCGAACAGATCGGCGGCGGTGGCCAGGATCTGTTCGCGCCTGCTGACGGCCACCTCGGTCATGTCTCCAGGTTAGCGAGCACTAACGGTGCCCGCGGGGTTGGTTCACGCCCCGGTCTTGACGAGCTTCTCGGCCGACTCGGCCACCGACTCGTTGTCGGTGCGGTAGTGGCGACCGGGCAGGGCGATCGCGGCGGCGAGCGCTCCGGCCAGGCAGAGCAGCCCGATCATCGTGCTGGCGGTGGAGAGGCCGTCGAGGAACGCGAGGTCGACCGCGGACGAGATCGCGGGCACCTGTTCGCCCACCCCGGCGGCGTAGCCGACGGAGTCGCGGGCCTGGTCCAGGACCTCGCCGGGAAGCGCACCGCCCAGCAGGTCGGTGAGCCGCTCGGCGTAGACCGAGGAGAAGAGCGAGCCGACGACCGCGACGCCCAGCGTGCCCCCTAGTTCGCGGGTGGCGTCGTTGACCGCCGAGCCGACGCCGGCGCGGGCCGGCGGGAGGACGCGGAGGATCGACTCGGTGGCCGGGGTGCTGATCAGGCCCAGGCCCAAGCCCATGATGACCATCTGCGGGACGATCGTGCGGGCGTAGGACACGTCGAGGTCGACCGTCGAGATCCACAGGAACGACGTGCCGAGCAGCACCAGCCCGGTGGTGACCACGACGCGGGTGCCGATCCGGGTGGCCAAGTGCGCGCCGACGGCAGACGCGACGGCGATCGAGAGGGCGACGGGGAGGATCCGGAGCCCGGTGCCGAGCGCGGAGTACTCGCGCACGAACTGGAAGAACTGGGTGATCAGGAAGATGAACCCGAAGAGTGAGAAGAAGGCGATCGTCACCGCCCCGCACGCGGCGCTGAACCGGCGGTCGAGGAAGAGCGAGACGTCGAGCATCGGGTGCTCGACCGTGCGCTCGATCTGGACGAAGCCCGCGATCAGCACGGCCGCGACGGCGAAGCCGGACAGCGTCGTCGCGCTGGTCCAGCCGTGGCCGGGTGCCTCGATGAGCGTCCAGGTGAGCGTGCCGAGCGCCGCGATGGAGACGGCGAAGCCGACGCGGTCCAGGCGCGGGACCGTCCGGTCGCGCGACTCGGGGACGAACGCGGCGGTCAGCGCCATCGCGAGCAGGGCCACCGGGATCAGCGCCCAGAACACGCTGTGCCAGGAGAAGTGCTCGAGCAGGAAGCCGCCGGTGATCGGACCGAGCGCGACTCCCATCCCGACCGAGGCGCCCCAGATGCCGAGGGCGCCGGCGCGCTCGCGCCGGTCGGGGAAGGTGTTGGCGATGATCGACAGTGTCGTCGGGAAGATCACCGCCGCGCAGACGCCCATCGCGAAGCGGAGCGCGATGAGCGCTCCGCTGGTCTCGACCTGGGCCGCGGCGCCGCTGGCGACCGCGAAGCCGCCGAGCCCGAGGAGCAGGGCCGGACGCCGTCCGAACCGGTCGGAGAGCGCGCCCATGGCGAGCACGAGGGCGGCGAAGGCGAGGTTGTAGCCGTCGACGATCCACAGCAGGTCGCGGGTCCCGGCCTCGAGCTCGGTGGCCAGGCTCGGAAGGGCGACGTTGACGATCGTCGTGTCGAGGTTGATGGTGAGCGCCGCCAGGCACACGGTGGCCAGGATGAGCGGCTTGCTCGGTGGCTTGCGGGGTGTGCGGCGAACCGCATCGGATCGGGTGGCCATCGCGTGCTCCTGGTCGTCGAGAGCGAGTGTGGACAGTGACAACATCACTGTGCGGCACCGGTGTGGACGCTGTCAACATGCGATCGGATTCCGGTACCTTGGGGCCATGACCGCGACGAGGTACCACCACGGCAACCTGCGCCAGGCGCTCGCCGACGCGGCCGTCGCGGCCGCCCGCGAGCGCGGACCCGACGGCCTCGCGGTGCGCGAGCTGGCCCGCAGCGTCGGGGTGTCCCACAACGCCGCCTACCGTCACTTCGCCGATCGCGACGCGCTGGTCGGAGTCGTCGCCGACGCCGGCCTCGCCGGACTGGTCACCGCGATGGACCGCCGCCTGGGCGAGGTCACGGCGACCGAGCCGGTCGCCCGTGCCCGAGCCCGGCTCACCGCGCTCGGCACCGGCTACGTCGACTTCGCCCTGGCCGAGCCCGGGCTGTTCCAGGTGCTCTTCACCGCCTACCCCGACCCGCCTGACGGCTCCGACGCCAGCGACCCCTACGGCATGCTCAACGCCGCCCTCGACGACCTCGTCGCCGTCGGCTACCTCGACCCCGCCCTACGCGAGGGCGCCGACGTCACCTGCTGGTCGGCGGTGCACGGCTTCGCGATGCTGTGCGTCGGTGGTCCGCTGCGACAGCTGCCGCCCGTCGTCCGCGACCAGGCCCTCGCCGCGATGCTCGCCAGCCTCGACCGCGCCTACGGCGTCCGCGCTGAGTCGTCGCGGGCGGAGTGACCGACCTTCCGTATCCGCGCCCCGATCCGCGCAATTGCGCGGAATGGTGCAGGGGATGGCTGGTGGGCTGACCCGAACGGCGCAATTGCGCGGAACGGTGCAGCGCGACGCGACGACGAACCGGCCACCGCGCCCCGCAGGAGGCTCAGCCCACGAACTCGCGGATCGCCTCGTGGTAGCCGGGTGGCTGGAGCAGGAAGGAGTCGTGGCCCCAGGGCGAGGCGATCTCGAGGTGCTCGCTGCTCGCTCCACCCGCGAGCAGGTGCTCGTGGATGCGGGCCGAGTGCGAGGTCGGGAAGCGCCAGTCGGAGTCGAAGGAGAGCACCAGGAAGCGGGTAGCGCCTGAGCCGTCGAAGGCCGCGGCCGGACCGGAGTCGAACGGGTCGAAGTAGTCCATGACCCGGGTCAGGTAGAGGTAGCTCAGCGCGTCGAAGCGGGCCAGGAAGGTCTCGGCCTGGTGGTCCAGGTAGGACTCGACCTGGAAGTCGGTGCCGTGCCGTGGCGGTCCGTCGGAGAGCCGGTCCCGGCCGAACTTGCGCTCCAGCGACTCCTCGGAGACGTAGGTGATGTGGGCCATCCGGCGGGCGACGGCCAGCCCGCGGTCGGGGCGGCGTCCGGTGCCGACGTAGCGGCCGTCTTGGAAGTCGGGGTCGCGCACGATGGCGTCGCGGGCGACGGCGGAGAAGGCGATGTTCTGCGCCGAGAGCCGCGAGGAGGCCGCCACGATGATCGCGCGGCCGATGGCGGTCGGGTCGTCGAGGGCCCACTGGAGCACCTGCATGCCGCCCAGCGAGCCGCCGATCGCGGCGTGCAGGCGGGTGACGCCGAGGTGGGCGAGCAGTCGGCGGTGCACGGCCACCAGGTCGCGCATCGTCAGCAGCGGGAAGTCCAGTCCCCACGGCTCGCCGGTCGCGGGGTTCACCGACGACGGCCCGGTGGTGCCCTGGCAGCCGCCGAGCAGGTTGGGGCAGACGACGAAGTACCGGTCGGTGTCGAGGGCCAGCCCGGGGCCGATCAGGTTGGCCCACCAGCCGCCCTCCCCGCCGGCGTGGGCGTCGCCGGTGAGGGCGTGCGCGACGAACACCACGTTGTCGCGGGCGGGGGAGAGCTCGCCCCACGTCTCGTAGGCGACCTCGACGTGGTCGAGTCGCCCGTGGTCGAGGTCGAGCGGGTCGTCCGGCGTCGCCAGGACGACCCGCTCAGGGCCGGTCACGACCAGATCACTTGGCCGCGGCCAGCGCCTGGTCGAGGTCGGCGATGATGTCGTCGACGTTCTCGATGCCGATCGAGAGCCGCACCATGTCCTCCGGCACACCGGCCGCCTCGAGCTCCTCCGGTGTCAGCTGGGAGTGGGTGGTGGTGGCGTTGTGGATCGCCAGCGACTTGGCGTCCCCGATGTTGGCCAGGTGGGAGAAGAGCTCGAGCGACTCGATGAACTTCTTGCCGCCCTCGCGCCCCGACTTCACCCCGAAGCTCACCAGGCCGCCGTAGCCGCGGCCGGTGAAGATCCGGTCGGCGACCTCCTTGTACGGGCTGTCGGGCAGGCCGGGGTAGCTCACCCACGACACCGCGTCGTGCCCGGAGAGGTACTCCGCCACGCGCAGTGCGTTCTCGCTGTGCCGCTCCATCCGCAGGTGCAGCGTCTCCAGGCCCTGGAGGAACAGCCACGAGTTCAGCGGCGCGATCGCGGCGCCGGTGTTGCGCAGCAGGACGGTCCGGGCCCGGATGATGTAGGCCAGGTTGCCGACGGCCTCGGTCCACACCACACCGTGGTACGCGGCGTCGGGGCCGGTCAGGCCGGGGAACCGCTCGGCGTGGGCGTTCCAGTCGAAGTTCCCCGAGTCGACGATCACCCCGCCGATGGAGGTGCCGTGGCCGCCGATGTACTTGGTGGCAGCGTGCACCACGACGTCGGCGCCGTGGTCGAAGACGCGCGCCAGGAACGGCGTCGGGGCGGTGTTGTCGACGATGAGCGGCAGGCCGAGGGCGTGGGCGGCGTCGGCCCAGGCGCGAATGTCGACCACGTTGATCCGCGGGTTGCCGACCGTCTCGGCGAACACCAGCCGGGTGCGGTCGTTGACCGCCGCTGCCAGCTCCTCGGGCTTCTCGGGGTCGACGAAGCGGACCGTGATGCCGAACTGGGGGAGCGTGTGCGCGAACAGCGCGTAGGTGCCGCCGTACAGCGTCGAGAGCGCGACGATATTGTCGCCGGCGCCGGCGAGGTTGAGCACCGCATACGTCGTCGCGGCCGAGCCCGACGACGTCGCGAGCGCCCCGACGCCGCCCTCGAGCTGGGCGATCCGCTCCTCGAAGACCGACTGGGTCGGGTTCATGATCCGGGTGTAGATGTTGCCCGGCTCGGCCAGCGCGAACAGGTTCGCGGCGTGCTCGGTGTCGTTGAAGACATACGACGTCGTCTGGTAGATCGGCACCGCGCGCGCGTTGGTGGCGGGGTCGGCCTCCTCCTGGCCGGCGTGCACGGCCAGGGTCTCGGGGCGGTAGGTCATCGGGCGGCTCCATCATCGGCGGGTAGGCGGCGAAAGGTAGGAACGACAATCCTGAATCAAACCAAATCGGTGGACAATCCGCGTCCACCCCGTGGTCGTCCCGCGGCCGGAGGTTGAGCAAGCGAGCGCCAGCCTGCGAGCGCCGACGAGTTCGTTCCTCACTCGTCGGCTTGCTCAACCTCCGATGCCGGAGGCCGCACCCGGTAGACCATCTGGTTAATGATCGCTAACCTGACCTCGTGAGCGAGATGAGGGACCTGGTGGCCGATCTGCGCGAGCGCCTGGCGACCGCGCGGCAGGGGGGCAGCGAGTCCGCCCGGGAGAAGCATCTGGGACGCGGCAAGCTGCTGGTGCGCGACCGGGTCGACCGGCTGCTCGACCCGGGCAGCCCGTTCCTCGAGCTCAGCCCGCTGGCCGCCACCGAGATGTACGGCCCGCCGGGGGAGTCGCCCATCCCGAGCGCCGGGATCGTCACCGGCATCGGCCTGGTGCACGGCCGCGAGGTCGTCGTGGTGGCCAACGACGCCACCGTCAAGGGCGGCACCTACTACCCGATGACGGTCAAGAAGCACCTGCGCGCCCAGCAGATCGCCGCCGACAACCGGCTGCCCTGCCTCTACCTCGTCGACTCCGGCGGCGCCTTCCTCCCCATGCAGGACGACGTGTTCCCCGACAAGGAGCACTTCGGCCGGATCTTCTTCAACCAGGCCAACCTGTCGGGCAAGCGCATCCCCCAGATCGCCAGCGTCATGGGCTCCTGCACCGCCGGCGGCGCCTACGTCCCGGCGATGAGCGACGAGACCGTGATCGTGAAGAACCAGGGCACGATCTTCCTCGGCGGCCCGCCTCTGGTGAAGGCCGCGACCGGCGAGGTCGTCAGCGCCGAGGACCTCGGCGGCGGCGACGTCCACGCCCGCAAGTCCGGCGTCGTCGACCATCTCGCCGACGACGACGCGCACGCCCTCGCCATCGTCCGCAGCATCGTCGACACCTTCCCCGCCGACCCCGCGGCGCCCTGGGAGGTCCGCCCACCGGAGGAGCCCCTGCTCGACCCGGCCGGCCTGTACGACGTCGTCCCCACCGACACCCGCACCCCCTACGACGTGCGCGAGGTGATCCGCCGCATCGTCGACGGCAGCCGCTTCCAGGAGTTCAAGCCGCTCTACGCCGAGACCCTGGTCACCGGGTTCGCCCACATCTGGGGCCACCCGGTCGGCATCGTGGCCAACAACGGCATCCTGTTCGGCGAGTCGGCGCGCAAGGGCGCGCACTTCATCGAGCTGTGCAACCAGCGCGGCATCCCGCTGGTGTTCCTGCAGAACATCACCGGCTTCATGGTCGGCCGCGAGTACGAGAACGGCGGCATCGCCCGCGACGGCGCCAAGCTGGTCACCGCGGTCGCGTGCAGCGTGGTCCCGAAGTTCACCGTCGTCATCGGCGGCTCGTTCGGCGCCGGCAACTACGGCATGTGCGGGCGCGCCTACGACCCGCGCTTCCTGTGGATGTGGCCCAACGCCCGGATCTCGGTGATGGGCGGCGAGCAGGCCGCCTCGGTGCTCGCCACCGTCCGCTCCGACCTCCACACCGAGGAGGAGGTCGAGGCGTTCAAGGCGCCGATCCGCGAGCAGTACGAGACCCAGGGCTCGCCCTACTACTCCACCGCGCGGCTGTGGGACGACGGCGTCATCGACCCCGTCGACACCCGTCGTGTCCTCGGCATGGGCCTGGCCGCCGCCGCCCACGCGCCGGTGCCCGAGCCCTCCTACGGCGTCTTCAGGATGTGACCCGATGACCATCAAGACCCTCCTCGTCGCCAACCGAGGCGAGATCGCGCTCCGGGTGATGCGCACCGCCTCCCGCCTCGGCATCCGCACCGTCGCCATCCACACCGACCTCGATGCCCGCGCCCCGCACGTGCGCGCCGCCGACGTCGCCGTCGAGGTGCCGAGCTATCTCGACGTCGACGCCGTGGTCGCCGCCGCCCGCGAGAGCGGCGCTGACGCCGTCCACCCGGGCTACGGCTTCCTCTCCGAGCGGGCGGTCTTCGCCCAGGCGCTGGAGGACGCCGGCATCACGCTGGTCGGGCCGAGCGCTGTGGTGATGGAGCAGATGGGCCGCAAGGACGCCGCCCGCGAGATCGCGGTGGCGGCCGGGGTCCCCGTGGTGCCCACAGGGGATCAGGCCGACTACCCCGTCCTGGTCAAGGCCGCGGCCGGCGGCGGCGGCAAGGGCATGCGGATCGTGCGCAGCGCGGCCGAGCTCGCCGAGGCCACCGCCGCGGCCCAGCGCGAGGCGGCCAGCGCCTTCGGCGACGACACGGTGCTGATCGAGAAGTACGTCGAGCACGGTCGCCACATCGAGGTGCAGGTGATCGGGGATGCGCACGGCGCCGTCCGGCACCTCTTCGAGCGCGACTGCTCCACCCAGCGCCGCCACCAGAAGGTGCTGGAGGAGGCGCCCGCGCCGACGATCGACGACGCCACCCGCGCCCGGATCACCCAGGCGGCGGTCGACCTCGCCGCCCACGTCGGCTACCAGAACGCCGGCACCGTGGAGTTCCTGCTCGACGCCGCCACCGGTGAGTTCTACTTCCTGGAGATGAACACCCGCCTGCAGGTGGAGCACCCGGTCACCGAGCTCGCGGTCACCGTCGAGGGCGAGCACCCCGACCTGGTCGAGCTCCAGCTGCGGGTCGCCGCCGGCGAGCCCCTCGGCTTCGCCCAGGACGACGTCGCCTTGGCCGCGCACGCGATCGAGGCGCGGGTCTACGCCGAGGACTCCTTCGGCGGCTTCCTGCCCCAGGCCGGCACCGCCTCGCTGGTGATCTGGCCGCACACGCCCGGCACCCGCGTCGACGAGGCGCTGTCGACGGGCCAGGTCGTCAGCACCGCCTACGACCCGATGCTCGGCAAGGTCATCGCCTCCGGCCCCGACCGCGAGGCCGCGCGCCGCGCGCTGATCGACGCGCTCGACCAGACCGTCGTGCTCGGCCTCACCACCAACACCGGCTTCCTGCGCACCCTGCTGGCCTCCGAGGAGTTCCGCGACGCCACCATCGACACCGCCTGGCTCGACCGGGTCGAGGTGCCCGCGCCCGACCCCGCCGAAGCCCGGCGCCAGGCCGCCTGGGCGCTGTTCGACGCCGTCCGGCCGGAGGTGTCGGAGGCCGGCGCCTTCCTCTCCGACGGCTTCCGGATCGGCGCCGACCCCGCCCCGATCCGCGTCGAGCTCGACGAGCTCGTCGAGCTCGGCGACCGCCCGCTGGTCGCCCCGGTCGCGCTTGTCTCTCCGGGCCGGGTCGAGCTCGCCTGGGAGGGTCAGCGCTACGTGTTCCGCCGCCCCGACCCCGCCGCGCGCGAGCCCGACGTCGGCGACGGCACCGTGCTGGCCCCGATGCCCGGCACCGTGCTCGACGTCCGGGTCGCTGCCGGCGACGCGGTCGATGAGGGCCAGGTGCTCGGCATCATGGAGGCCATGAAGATGGAGCTCTCCCTCACCGCCCCGTTCGCGGGCACGCTCGCCGCCGTCGACGTCGCCGCGGGCGACCAGGTGGCGCTGGGCGCGCCGCTGTTCGTGGTCGAGGCGGGCGAGCCAGGCGAGTCGGACGAGTCGGCGGAGGCCGGCGATGAGTGACCTGCCGATGGTCGTGCCGGAGTCCGGCCTGCCGGCGTCGGTGACCATCTACGAGGTCGGCCCGCGCGACGGCCTGCAGAACGAGAAGTCGCTGGTGCCGGTGCAGGTGAAGGAGGAGTTCGTCCGCCGGCTCCTGGCCGCCGGGCTCCCGATCGTGGAGGCGACGTCGTTCGTGCACCCGAAGTGGGTGCCGCAGCTCGCCGACGCCGCGGAGCTGATGACCGCGCTGGGCGCCGACGGCGTCGAGTGCCCGGTGCTGGTGCCCAACGACCGCGGCCTCGACCGCGCACTCGAGCTCGGGCTGCGTCACGTCGCGATCTTCGGCTCTGCCACCGAGACCTTCGCCCAGAAGAACCTGAACCGCTCCTACGACGCGCAGTTCGCGATGTTCGAGCCCACCGTCGCCCGGGCCCGCGAGGCCGGTCTCGACGTGCGCGCCTACGTCTCGATGTGCTTCGGCGACCCGTGGGAGGGCGCGGTGCCGGTCGAGCAGGTCGTCACCGCCGGACGCCGCCTGCTCGACCTCGGCGCCTCCCAGCTAAGCCTCGGCGACACCATCGGCACCGGCACCGCCGGTCACGTCACCGCCCTGGTCGCGGCCTTCGCCGAGGCCGGCGTCGCCCCCGACCGGCTCGCCCTGCACTTCCACGACACCTACGGCCAGGCGCTCTCGAACGTCCAGGCCGGCCTGCGCGCCGGCGTCACCACCTACGACGCCTCGGCCGGCGGCCTCGGCGGCTGCCCCTATGCCAAGAGCGCCACCGGCAACCTCGCCACCGAGGACCTCGTCTGGCTGCTCACCGGCCTCGGCATCGAGCACGGCGTCGACCTCGATGCGGTGGTCGCCACCAGCGTCTGGATGGCCGACCACCTGGGCCGCCCCAGCCCCTCGGCAGTGGTCCGCGCCGCGGGCTGAACCTGGGCTGAACCCGGGCTGAACCGGCGCGGGCAGCTGCTCAAGCGCGCCGAGTCGGCACTTTTGCTAAACACAAACGCCGACTCGGCGTTCGGTCAGGGCCCGCCGTCGGTGTCGTCGGCGCCATTCGCGTCGTCGCCCTCGTCGGGGTCGTCGGGGTCGTCGGCGCTGGCCTCCATCATCTCCCGGCGCAGTCGCATGAGCGCGCGGACCAGGCCGGTGAGGTCGTCGACGGCGCGGTCGAGGGCGGCGTCCGAGTCGCCCTCCTCGAACCAGGCCGGGGTCGGGACGTCGAGCGGCTCGGGACGTGGCTGCTTGGTGAGCCGGGCGATCCGGCGCCGACGTCGCTCCTGCAGCGTGGTGAGGCCGGTCCAGGCGTCGCGGGCGGCGTCGAGCACCGCGGCCGGACCGGGTCCCTCGCCGGCGCCGGGCGCCGCCGGGGCCGGCTCGGTCGGCAGGTCGTCGAGGTCACCGACGACCTGCGCCCCCGAGGCGAGGATCGCCTCGCGGGTGGTGCGATTCCAGTCGGCGGCGAACGCAGCGGTGGCGGCGTCGAGGCGGGCCGGCTCCTCGAGCTTGCGGCGGGCACCGAGGAAGCGCTGGGCCAGGGGCGCCTTGACGGTGCGATTGTAGTCCCACGGCAGGGTGCCCTCGAGCGTGAGGTTCAGCCGCCGGACCAGCTCCGCAGAGGCGTGCCCGAGCGAGGGATTGGAGGCGGCCGGCGGCTCGGTGGCCACCGCCGGGTCCACACCGATCGCCGTCGAGAAGCGCTGCCACAGCTCATCGGGGTCACGGCGCTCGCGCGGCACCGTGACGACGGTGAGCCGGTCCGGCGGGACCAGACGACCCCACGTACGCAGCATCCGGGCGATGTCCTGGGCCCGCCGGAACTCCCGGACGGCGGTGTCGCCCCGCATCGCGTGCCCCAGCCACAGGCGGCTCGCCGAGCGCTGCACGCCGCGCTGGAACTCCTCCCACGTGTGCGTCCGGGTAGAGGTGATGCTGGTCTGCCACTGGGCGGGGATCGCCGCGGTCACGTCGCGCACGGTGAGCACCACGTGGACGTCGACGCCCTCCAAGTCCTGGACCACCCGGGCCATCGCGCGACGCCGGGTGAACGACAAGAACTCCATCGACATCAACGACGCGGCGTCCCGGCGCCCGTGGATCTCCGCGACCAGCTCATCCCACGCGCCCTCACTCAAGGCCGCGATCTGTGGGTCGTGCTGGTCGAGGCGCAGCAGGTCCTGCACGGCTCGGACCTGGCGCGACCACCCGGATCCGGCGAAGACGAAGCCGGCCTCGGCGAGGGCGTCGCGGTTGGCGATCATCATCTCTTGCAGATAGGTGGTGCCGGTCTTCATCGCCCCGATGTGGAGGTGGAGCACTGGCCGGTTCACGGGTCGCATTCTGGCACCCGCGGACGCCGGTCACGTGCGTGGGATGATCGCGGCCATGGCCCGCTCGACCCGTGACGCGACCCGCGCCGCCGACGCGGCGACCGGCTGGGTCGCGCAGCTGAGGTCCGGCGGCGTCGAGCCCTGGACGTCGTGGCGTGAGCGCTCCGGCGCGCCGCTCCCCGACCGCGCCGCGCGGGTCCCGGGCGCCCAGCAGCTCGAGCTGCTGCGCCGGCTGAACCTGTTCGCCCAGAGCATCGGCACCCGGGCGCCGGCGGTGCTCGTCGAACGGGTCCTGGCCGCCAGTGCCCCCGGCCGCGGGATCCCCGACCTTCCGCTCGTCGGAGCGACGTCGCTGCCGCACCGCTTCGGGCCGCATCCGGTCGATCCGGAGACGCTGGCCGTGGACGAGCTGGTCCGGGTCGCCTCCGGCCTGATCGCCGACGACCTCGCCACCGCGCAGGTGCCCACCCCGCCGGTGCCGCCCCTGCCGATCCGGCTGCTGCGCGAGCGCCGGCTGCCCTGGGCGCGCGGCTACCGGCTCGCCGGCGACCCGTGGCTGATGTGGCCGGCGCTCGAGGACCTCGTCCGGCGCGGCCGCGGCCCAGGAGGACGCCGTCCGCAGTGGGTCGTGCTCGGCACCGACCTGGCCACGATGCTGGCCCACGCCTGGACGGTCCGCTCCTTCGACACCGGGGCGATCGGCTGGGACGACTGGCTGGTCGGCGTCCGCTCGACGCGTCGGCTGCCCCGTCGCGCCGACGTCCTCGCCGCCGTCCGCCGCTCGGTCGCCCAGGTGGGCGCCGACCGGGTCACGCTCGTCCTGGATCCCGCGGAGCTTGCGACGGTCCTGGGAGCACGCCACCTCAGCGCCCCGCCGCGCACGCTGGGCGCGAACGCCGCCGACCTCGGCCGCCGGGTCGCCGCGCCCCTCGGCGGCCTCGTGCTCCCCGAGCGGCGCAGCGAGCTGCTGCGCACGGTGCTCCTGCCCAGGCTGATCGGCGTGGGCGAGGGCGGCGCGCCGCTCGCGGTACCCGAACGGCACGAGCACTGGGTGACCCGTCGCGCCACCCGGATGCGCGACGGCGTCGTCGCCAGCGGTGCGCGGATCGTGGGCGATCCCGACGTCCTGCTCCGCGGTCCCACGCCCGGGGGCGCGACGCCCGATGCCGACGGCATCTTGGAGCTGGCCCTGCGGCTCCTGCTCGACGGACCAGCGCCGACGGAGCCGACGGGCTCCCGCACGAACCAGAAGGGAGACCGGCCCCGATGACCACCCCCACGGCCGAACCGCAGCAGACCACCTCGTCTGCTCCCACCGCCGAGGCGAGGCCGCGCCGGATCCTGCTGCACGTCGGCACCCCGAAGACCGGGACGTCGTACGCCCAGGACGTCTTGTTCCGCAACCGGGCGAAGCTCGCCGCGGCGGGCATCCTCTACCCGGCCGAGCGCTTCGACGCGCACTTCCTCGCCGCCCTCGACCTGATGCGGCTGCCGTGGGGCGGCCTGGAGGCGCAGGCGATCGGCGCCTGGGACGAGCTCGCGCGTCAGGCCCGCGAGCACGAGGGCACCACGATCATCAGCCACGAGATCCTCGCGACGGCCTCGCGCTCGCAGGTCGGTCGCGCGCTCGCCTCGCTCGGTCACGGCTCCGGCGGGCCCGACGAGCCGGAGATCCACGTCGTCCTCTCGGTGCGAGACCTGGTGCGCCAGATCCCGGCGGAGTGGCAGGAGAACGTCAAGCACCGCAGCTCGATCACCTACGCGCGCTTCCTCGACCAGATCCGTGACCCCGCCCGAGCCACGCGGATCGGCAGCTGGTTCTGGGGTGTGCAGGAGATCCCCGACATTCTCGACCGCTGGGCCGGCGACCTGCCCCCCGAGCGGGTGCACCTGATCACGGTGCCGCCGCGCGGGGGCGCGCCGGAGGTGCTGTGGCAGCGGTTCAGCGAAGCGTTCGACCTCGACGGCGTCGACCTCGACCTCGAGACCGAGCGTGCCAATCCCTCGCTCGGCGCCCCCGAGACCGCCCTGATCCGCCGGATCAACCGGACCGTCAACCGCGAGCTGCCGCCGGCGGACTACCGGCCACTGGTGCGCGAGCTGCTGGCGCACCAGACCCTCTCGCAGCGCCGCGACTCGCCCCGCCTCGGCCTGCCCCCCGACGCCGCGGCCTGGGTCGAGGAGCTCGAGCGCAGCTGGGTCGCGGAGATCGACCATCGCGGATACCACGTGATCGGCGACGTCGAGGAGCTCATCGGCACGCCACCGGGGACCTGGAGCGACCCCGACCGGCCGCTGGGCCGCGACGTCGCCGCCGCCAGCCTGGATGCGATCAAGGCGCTGCTGCTCGAGCAGGCTCGGACCCGGCGCGAGCTCGATGCGGCGCGCCACGAGCTCGGCGAGACCCAGCGGGCGCTGGAACGCTCCTACCTGCGGCCGACGTACCGGGCGCGGGAGAAGATCGTGCGGCGGCTCGAGACCGGCCGGGCCGGCCGCGGCGCGTTGAAGGCCTACCGGGTCTTGCGCGGGCGCAGCTCGCGGTCGGCGTAGCGGCCGATCCGGAAGGTCGACCAGCCGTCGGCGCTCATGCCGACGACGCCGCCCAGCCCGGGAATGCGCCGGCTGAGCGTGGTGGCCAGGCGGCGCCCGGTGACTCTCGCGACCAGGTCACGGGCGACCTCGCCGGAGATGACGGAATCGAGCTCGGGATCCCGCGCCGGCGCGGTCGCCAGGGCCATCGGCGGAGCGGGCAGCTTCTTGCGCCGCACCAAGCCATCCACGGTGTCCTCCCCGAGGATCGTCACCAGGATCGCATTGTGGACGCGGGGGTCGTCGAGGTCGTATCCGCGCAGGTAGGCGACGGCGGCGACCATGCGGAGCTGGATGACCGCGATCGCCGCAAGATTCGCCGGCGCCGTCACCACCAGCGTGATCAGGCCGCCCAGGTTGGTGACGAAGCCCGAGGCCCCGGCCAGGCGCACGTGGGTGGACGTCATGGCGTCGACCGCCTTCTCCACATTTCCGTCGTGGTCGGACAGCTGCTCCTCGGCCGCTGCCTTCGCCGACGCCAACGGGCCGATGCCCGCGAGAGCCCGGTGGAGCATCTCCCGCACGAATGAGGCCGATAGGCCCGGTGCCACCGTGGTGATCCGCGGCGCGAGCTGTCGACCCACCTGCGCTCCGACCTTCCCTTTGACTCCCATGGTGGGAGCCTACGTGGCGCTACGGTCGTGCTCGTGACCGTCGAGCCCACGCCGTCGCTGTGGGACTTCGCGCCGCAGCTCGCCGGCGCCGATCCCGCCGACGATCTGGTCGCGATGGGCGCCGACCTCGAGCCGGGCACCGTGCTCGCGGCCTACCGCACCGGGCTCTTCCCGATGCCGCTGGGCTCGGCGCGCGATCCGATGGGCTGGTGGTCCCCGGTGCGCCGCGGCGTCCTGGTGCCCGACGAACTGGTCGTCTCCCGCTCGCTGCGGCGCTCGTGCCGCGACTTCGAGATCCGCGTCGACACCGCCTTCCCCGAGGTGCTCGACGCGTGCGCCGACCCACGTCGTCCGCACGGCTGGATCGACCGCCGGATCAAGCGTGCCTATCTGGCGCTGCACGACCTGGGCTGGGCGCACTCGGTGGAGGCCTGGCGCGACGGACGGCTCGAGGGCGGGCTGTACGGACTGGCCCTCGGCGGACTCTTCGCCGGGGAGTCGATGTTCCACCGCGCGCGCGACGCCTCCAAGGCCGCGCTGGTCGGCCTGGTCGGGCTCCTTCGCGACGAGCACGTCGAGCAGCGCCTCATCGACGTCCAATGGCTCACCGAGCACCTGGCCTCGCTCGGCGCGCGGGAGATCGACCGTGGGATGTATCTCGCCCGGCTGCCAGACCTCCTATCCGTGCCGTCGCCCGGCGGCTTCACGCGCGCGCCGCGCCCCGGCCACGAGTGATTCACAACACGTTTCCGAGAATGCGATTAGTTCTCAGTCGACAGGGCAAGGTGGTTCCCGCGGGCAACCCGAGATGCCCCGAATCGAAAGGACATCCCATGAACACGATGACGCGACGCCTTGCTGCGGTCGGCGCCCCTGTGCTGCTCGCTCTCAGCCTCTCCGCCTGCGGCGGCGGCCCGGGTGACGACGCCCCCAAGGACGCCAGCCAGGAGGACTTCTGCAAGGCCTTCCTCGAGCAGGCTCAGGACTCGACCGCCAAGGAGTGGGCCGACAGCCTCGCCAAGGTCGGGACGCCCGGGGACATCGGCGGCGAGGAGCGCAAGGGCTTCGAGGTGTTCGTCAACGAGCTCTCCGACCTCGACGACAAGAAGCTCTCCGAGGTCGGCGACGTCGAGGTGAGCAAGGACGACGAGAAGGCCGGCACCGCGTTCGTCGAGTGGGCCGCCGAGACCTGCGTCAGCGCGTCCCTCCCGGAGGACCTCGGCTCGCCCACCGAGTGATCTGACCCCACTCCGCTGGGCCGAGTCCCAGCGCCGTGAGACCTGCGAAGGCCGGCCACCCCTGGAGGGTGGCCGGCCTTCGACGCTCTCTGCTCGACTCGGCTGTCACACCACCTGCGGTGGGGCGTCGCCCACGCTCACCATGGGGCGCCCCGCCGCCTCCCAGTCGAGCATCCCGCCGTCGAGGTTGACCACGTCGTAGCCCTGCGCGGCCAGCCAGCCGGTGACCTGCGCGGAACGGCCGCCGGCCTTGCACACCACCAGGGTCTGCCCGTCCGGCACGTCGGCGAGCCGCTGCGGCAGCTCGCCCAGGGGCACGTGGACGGCGCCGTCGATGTGGCCGTGGTCCCACTCGACCTGCTCGCGCACGTCGAGCACGGCGAGCCCCTCGGGCAACGGGTCGGGGACGCCGTTCAGGGCGACGGTGGGGACGTTCATGCGGTGGGCCTCTCGGTCTTCGTTCGGGTGGGGAGGGCGGGGACTACTTGAGGAGCTTCGACATGCGGCGGTCGGCCAGCGGCTTCCCGCCGGTCTGGCAGGTAGCGCAGTACTGCAGGCTGGAGTCGGCGAAGGACACCTCGCGCACCGTGTCGCCGCACACCGGGCACGCCTCCCCGGTGCGGCCGTGGACCGCGAGATGCGACTTCTTCTCGCCCTTCAGCTCGCTGGCCGCGAGCCCGCGGGAGCGGTCGACGGCGTCGCCGACGGTCTCGCGGATCGCCGTGTAGAGCACGTCGAGCTCGTCGTCGACGATCGCGTTGGCCGGCCGGAACGGCGACATCCTCGCGGCGTGCAGGATCTCGTCGGAGTAGGCATTGCCGATGCCGGCGATGGTGCCCTGATGACGCAGCACGCCCTTGATCTGCTTGCGGCCCTCGCGCTCCAGGATGCCGGCGAGGGTCTCGCGGGTGAACTCGTCGGTGAGCGGGTCGGGTCCGAGGCTGGCGATGCCGGGCACCTCCTGCGGATCGCGGACGACGTACATCGCCAGGCTCTTCTTGGTGCCGGCCTCGGTGATGTCGAGTCCGCTGCCGTCGTCGAGCACGATCCGCACCGCCAGCCCGGACTTGCTGCTGGGCCGCGGCGGCGTCGCGGGCACCTCGTCGCGCCACCGCACCCAGCCGGCGCGGGCCAGGTGCAGCACCAGGTGCAGCCCGGAGGCGTCGATGTCGAGGAACTTGCCGTGCCGGGTGACGTCGTCGACCAGCGTGCCCGCCAGGGCCGTGACCGGGGGGTCGTAGGTCTTCAACGCGCTGAACGCCGCGAGGTGCACGTCGGTGATCGCCCGCCCGTCCAGCCGCCCGCGCAGGTCGAGGGCCAGCGCTTCCACCTCGGGCAACTCGGGCATGTGCCCATCCTAGGTGGCCCCTCCGACGGCGATAGTCCCTGGACTTCGGGTTGTCGAACACCCCGTCTGGCAACCCAAACTCCCGGGACTACCGTCCCGGCGCGCCACTCTAGGGAATCGGCTAGACAGCCGGATACGGTCTCATCGTGGACCCGATCAGGAACCCGTACGCACCCGGAGCCGGGCAGCGGCCACCCGAGCTGGCCGGGCGCGACGAGCAGCTGCGGGCCTTCGACGTCGTGCTGGAGCGGGTGGCGCGCGGACGGCCGGAGCGGTCGCTGGTGCTCACCGGACTGCGCGGCGTCGGCAAGACGGTGCTGCTGAACACCCTGCGGAGCCAGGCCGTACGTCGCGGCTGGGGCACCGGCAAGCTCGAGGCGCGCCCCGACCAGCCGTTGCGGCGTCCGCTGTCCTCGGCGCTGCACCAGGCGGTCCGCGAGCTCGGTCACGGCCAGGACGAGGAGGTCGAGCACAGCCTGGGCGTGCTGCGAGCGTTCGCGGAGCGGGCGGTGCCGGGCGACGCGAAGCTGCGCGACCGCTGGAGCCCCGGCATCACCGCCCCGCTGGTGCGCGGGCGGGCCGACTCCGGCGACATCGAGATCGACCTGGTCGAGCTGCTCACCGACCTCGGCGGTCTCGCGTCCGAGACCGGACGCGGCATCGCGGTGTTCATCGACGAGATGCAGGACCTCGGCCCCGACGACGTCTCGGCGCTGTGCGCGGCCTGCCACGAGATCAGCCAGTCGGGGCTGCCGCTGATCGTCGTCGGCGCCGGGCTGCCGCACCTGCCCGCCGTCCTCTCGGCCAGCAAGTCCTACTCCGAGCGGCTCTTCGCCTACCAGCGCATCGACCGCCTCGCCCGCGCCGAGGCCGACCGCGCTCTCACCACCCCCGCCGCCGAGGAGGACGCCGCCTTCGAGCCCGCCGCGCTGGACGCCCTCTACGCCGCCACCGGCGGCTATCCCTACTTCGTGCAGGCCTACGGCAAGACCGTCTGGGACCTCGCCCCCGCCTCGCCGATCACCGCCGACGACGTCGCCGTGGCCACCCCGGAGGCCGACCGCGAGCTCGCCGTCGGCTTCTTCGGCAGCCGCTACGAGCGCGCCACCCCCGGCGAGCGCGACTACCTGCGCGCGATGGCCGAGGCCACCCCCGATCCCGACGACCCCGCCGGCTCGGTCGCCACCGCCGACGTCGCCGCCGTCCTGGGCCGCAAGCCGCAGGCGCTCTCGCCTGCCCGGGACGCCTTGCTCAAGAAGGGCCTCATCTACTCCGGTGAGCGGGGGCGGATCGCCTTCACCGTGCCGCACTTCGGGAGGTACCTGCGCGAGCAGGCGTAGAGAGGTGTCCGACGAGTGCGAAAATGAGACGAGGTCGAGCAAGATGAGAATCCTGCGTCAATTCGGCTATCTCGTCGTGAGAAATGAGAATCCTGAGGCGAGCAATCTAAGAACCGGCGCGATGTCGCCTACAGCCGGCGAGACGTCGTCCGGTTGGCGTACCAGATGACCTGCAAGCGCTCGGCGTGTTGGATCACGTCGGCTTCGTGAGCCGTGAGCGGTCGCGTGCGCTGCGACGGGAAGAGTGGCAGACCAAGGTTCTCGACCTCCTTCCGGGCCAACTGGAGTTCGACCGGAGGCTGGGGCACCTGTGCACACGCGCGCACATCCTCGATGCCGTAGTCAGCGAGGAGCCACTCGATCCTGCGCGCGGCATGTTCGAGGCGCTTCGGCTCGTATGGGATGTTGGTGAACTCATACGACCAGGCGAGTTCACCCCAGTGTCGAATTAGCCGCTCCCGATCGCGTCGATAAACGTCTCCGCACTGGCTACTGCAGAAGCGCGGCTGGCGCCCCTGTCTGCCGGTGCGATGTCGGCACCACTCCACACACTTCGGATTGAGACACCTCAACGCCTCGGGCAGCGACACCGGCAGAGCCTGTGTGTCGTCGTCGCTTGCGGCCAGCCCGACGCGTTCTGCATCCTCGTCGCCATCTAGCTCGACCCCGTAGAGCTGCAGCGCCCAGCGGACATGCGCGCGAGCCCGATCCCTCGACGCCTCAGGCGGCGCGCCCGGTGTCTCTGAGCGCCCTGCGATCTTCTGCTTGAGAGCAAGCAATCTCTCCCGGTCACGCCTGTATGCCGCGCGACAGGCGCCCTGACAGAAGTCCGGGCGACGCCCGACTTTCGGCGGGGCCGGGTAGGTGAGACGCGCCATGCAGCGTGGGTTCTTACAGTGCCGCTGGCACTGGGCGAGCCATGCTTCGAGCCGTGTCATTGCGTTGTCGGTCAGCGCGGGTGGCTGTCGCATCGTTCCCTCCTGGGCGCCCCATTCACTTCGAGCATTTCGTACGCGAGACCCATTCAGCGTACGTAAATCGTACGCCCTTTCCGAGCGGGAGCCGCGACTGAGCGGGCGATCCTTCCCTGTCTTCCCGATGGTTTTCCCCGCTGTCCCGGAGGTCGATCGCCAACAAGCGCCAGGTCAGCGAACCGCACTGGATAGACGATTCAGGCCGAGAAATCTCGACGCGGCCGGATCTGCGGCGTATGTTCGATCGCGCGTCACCGGGCCAGTTCATGGCCTGGAGAGGCGAATGGGCGCCACCCCGGGCTAGGGGGTGACGCCCGAGCCGAGCCCTATCAAGTCCACGTGAGATGCAGATCGAAAGGCCCAGCCATGTCGCATTCTAGAAGGCCGTACCCGCCAACTCCATCGAGCGCGCTCCCAGTGTCCTGAGCGTGGTGCGGGGCCGTGGGTAGCCCATCGGTGACGGTCGCCCACCACAAGGGGCGTCGACTCCTCTTCATTCCCGAGTTGGGCAGCCGGCGGGCGTCGTGGAACGCGGTCACGACGCTCACCGGCGGGCTTAGCGAGATCGCGCAGATCGCATCCTCAGTCTCGGCCACGCTGCGCCGTTTCGACGCGACCTACGACCGCGCCTGGGTCGAGAACGTCGATGCAACCGGACTCCGAGCCGTCACGCCTGACGAGCTCGTCGAGGTCAGGAGGCCGGTGTCCTACGTCGGGATGGGCCGCTACATCGGCACGGTGGTGGTGCCGACGACCTGGGCGGACCCCCGGGCCGTGTGGTTCGAGTCGTTCAACGAGCGTCACCACTATCTCGACCTTCTCCTCGGCGGCGCCGTGTCGCAGATGTCGACCCAGTCGCTTCGGCTGGAGTGGCCCACGGCCGACGGCATACGGGTCCACTATCCCGACGCCTTCCTCCTGATCGGAACACGGCGCCTGTTGGTCGATGTGACCACCACCCGCCGCGTGAGCGACGAGCGTGCGATGTCGACGTTCCGCCTCACATCGGCGACCGCGAGGGAACTCGGTTGGGAGTACCAGCTCCTCACCGAGATGCCGCCACAGAGGGCACGCAACCTCAGGTTCCTCCGGGCCTGCCAAAGCGCCGGCCCAGCGGTAGCAGCGGCATGGGCCGCGGTAAGCGAGCGCTCCGGTTGGCCGCGCCAACTCGATCGACTCGCGCACGACCTCGCCGACGAGCTCGGCGACTGGGGCACCGGACTCGGAGCGGCATGGCATCTCCTGGCCACCGCTCAGCTCCACACCGACCTGGACAACCCGATCAGACCCGAGACCTGGATCGACACCCGTCAAGAGAAACAGGTTCAGCCATGGCGAATTCAAATCTGAACGGCACAGACGACAAGGCGCCGGTCCCCAACAGGCAGCGCATCGGCCCTGGCGAGCGGGTGCTGCTTGACGGGGTCACCTACGAGATTGTGTCGTGGGGGCACGACGCCTCGGGGGGCATCACGGTCCTGCTCGATGACGGCGACCGCCTGCAACGACGCGGCCTGGCCGAAATGGCCCTCACCTTGATGATGCAGGCCCCGCAGAAGTCAACAGCCACCGACGACTTCTCCTCAGCCCTTGTGGAGGAGTTGGACGCCGACGAGCAGCAGCGTTACCGAACGTTGGAGGGACATCTGCTGCAGATCATCACCGGCAGCCGCACAGGCAACCCCGAGCAGGATGAAAGGGACGGGCTCACCGACTCCCGTTACGACTGGAGGCGTACCACCCGGCCGCAGCGTGTCAGGGCGAAGGCCCGCGAACTACGCCTACGACGGGAGAAGCCTTGCTCGGTCCCGTCGCTGTACCGGCTCTTGAACCTCTACGAGAACGGCGGGGGCATCGACGCGCTGATCCACGGTGCCCGGCGCACCATCAACGACAGACTCGAGGGCCTGGATCCTCGGGTCCTCGGGTCCGTCCGTGCCTTCCTTACCGAGCACAAGAGCGAGGCGAAGATCGCGAACGAGAACCTGCTGGCGATCGTGCGCGCTGATCTGCGCCATCACGGGCTGCCAGAGAACGAGATCACCATGTATCGGCTGCGTCAGATCGTGGGCGAGGCCAGTCGGGGCCAAGGGCTTCACCACGAAGCCGCCGGTCGGAGTCGACATGCCGGCAAACCGGTCGTGGTCTACGGCAACTTGACGGTCTCGCGGCCCGGCGAGGTCGTACAGATCGACGCCAACGACGCGAACATCTCACTGTGGAGCGCCGAGTGCGGCTGGGCACCGGCAGCCATCCTCACCGCGGCCGACGTGTACACGCGCTGCGTGGTCGCGCTCAGAGTGGTCACGGGCGCAGTCACCTCACGGGAGGTCACCGCCCTAATCGCCGACATGGGCCGGCCACGGGTACTCCGCACCGGGTGGCCGCGCCAACTCTCCTATTGGCACGGCATCCCGCAGATCATCAGCATCGTCACCGAGTCTGAGGTCTCACCGATCCTCGGCGAGAAGCCGGCGGTCAGACCGACCACGATCGTGTTGGACCGCGGGCCGGAGAACAACTCCCAGCATCTGATCTCTGCAGCGGCCCGGGTGGGTATCGACGTGGTCTTCGCTCCTCCCCGTGCCGGGCACGCCAAGGGCATTATCGAGTCGCTGTTCAACGGGTTCGATCGCATCCAGTCATTGCTGGCCGCCTATAAGGGGGCGAGCGCCATCAACCACCCCTCCCGCATCGAGTTGGATGCCGTTCTGACCCCTCGCGACCTGGCCGACGCGCTGTGGGAGTACATCCTCGGGACGTACCACCACCGGGTGCACAAAGGACTCACGCGCGACCTGTGCTCCGACGTGCCGCTCACGCCTGCAGGCGTCTATCAGACCTATCTCGAGAACGGTGGCTGGCTCACCGCCCCCACCGACCCCTACCAGTTCGTCAAGCTGATGAGCAGCACGACAAGGCTCTTGCAGGACTACGGCATCACGATCGACAAGAACATCTACAACTCTGCGGACCTTCTCGCGCTGCGTCCCTACGTCCAACGGGGGCTCGGCAAACCCGCGATCCCGTTGACTTGCTTCTACGACCGGTACGACATCACCCAGATCTACCTGCGCCACCCCGCGAACGGGCGCTGGATCAGTGTCCCGATCGTGGACCGTTCCCGAGGAACACAAGCGCCGTACAGCGAAGTCGTCAGCCAGCACTTGCGGGAGACCGTCCTCGCCGGCAAGCACCGTGCGCTGACCGCGAACGAGATCCATCTCGCACAGACCGCGGTCGCAGAGAAATGGCGCACCGGCGAGTTCGTCGACCGACGCGAGGCCCGGCGCGCTGCGCTCGAACAGGACCGACGCTTCGTCCACGCCATCGACCTGGCCAACGAGTCGGAGGAGTTCCGTGCGCTCTGCTCCCCGAGCTACGACAAGCCGCTGGATCATGGCGTCGAGGTGGCCAGCAGTGAGGACGACGAGCCGTTCGAGTACGAGGAAGACTTCCTCGACTTCACCGACATCGAGATCGAGGAGTCGTACCTATGACGACGTACGCGGAGCCGGAAGCACTCGCCCGACCGCTGCCCCAGAACCTCGACGACTGGCCTCGGCTCATCTATCGCGACCGGGCCCGACCTTCCGCGAGCGATGACCGGTCGAAGGCATGTCTGGCCGCGCTGATCGCGTACAACGCCGCGCTCGGGCCGCTGGTCACCGACGATGTCACCAAAGTCCGCAAGCTCATCGAACAAGCACACTTCGAGAACGATCACGCGAGCCTCGCCGGTCAGCGCTGTGTCGTCATCGACGGCGTACCGCTGGTCGGCAAGACCCAAGCGAGCCTCTCGGTCGCCTTCCGCGAGACCAAGGCCGTCTGGGGCGATCAGCCGCCTGGTGTTACGGAAGTGGATTCGGTGCCCCTGCCCGCGCGGCAGGTGCCATGGATCTATGTCGAGGTCGTCACAGGCAGCAAGGGCTTCGGGATCCTGTCGGGAATGCATCGCTTCTGCGGCATCCCGCACGACCCCCGGGACAACGCCGACGCGCTCCTCGCCCGGCTCCGCAAGCTCGCCGGACCGATGGGCGTGCGCGGCGTCCTCATCGATGACGCACACGGCATCTCCGGCGGACGCACCAAGGACTCCGTCGCGCTGGCCGACATGCTCAAAGGGATCATCACTGGGCTGCCGTTCACCGTCGTCATCATCGGCGCAGGTCTCGCCCAGTCCGGCTTCCTGAACGGTCGCTACGGCGAGCAGGTACGTCACCGCAGCCTGTGGACGACTCTCGGCGAATGGCAACTTCCCTCGCGGAAGGAGCCCGGTCCGTGGGGCCGGATGCTCGCCGGGCTCGATCAACAACTGGCGTTCCCCGCCGATGCACCTCGGAGCCGCCTCAATACTCCCGGCGCAATCAGCACCCTAATCGAGGGATCCGAACGCCGCCCGGGGCTGGCTATCGAGTGGGCTAAGGCCGCGGCCAACCACGCGATCCGCCACCACGTGCCCTTCGGCAGGGACGCTCTCGACGCGACCCGCCCGATACCCGCCGAAGGTCCGGGCAGACGGTGAGCCCCGGTTATCGGCCGCTGCCCGTTCGAGTCGACCCCGTCTCAGGGGAGTCGTGGGTGGGCTACACCGAGCGCGTCGCAGACTTCTACGCGGTCACCTGGAGGGCGCTGATGCGCAGCGTGCTCCATGTCGAACCGTCGCGGACAGCGTGGATGCGGCTCGAGCGGACTGCCGGGGTAGCGATCACGTCGCCGACGGCCGACCGGGTCGCCCACTACTTCCGTCTGAGCCCGCTCGAGGTTCTGGACATGCACCTGTCGCGGTTCCATGGCTCAGCCCTCGACATACCGCCGCACCTCGAGAAGGGGTTCGACCCCGTCGCCGTGAGCAACACTGCTCCGCCCCGGGTCAAGCTGCGCGATATCGGGATGCTGCGTCCGCAGGACTGGGCGGGGGCATGCCACGAGTGTCTACGCGAGCATCCCGCCCGGTGGCGATTGTCGTGGCGACTGCGCTGGCACATCGCGTGCACCAGACACGGCACTTTCATCGTTGACAGTGCCGGCAGCCCTGTCCAGACAGTCGATCCCGCGGTGGCGGAGGCACAAATACTGCTTCTGGAACGCCTCCGACCCTCTGCCGAGAATCAGCGCTTCTTCGAGAACCTGCGCACTGTCGTCCGCAACCACTTCGTGACCACGGGAAAGACCCGACCACCCGCTTCCCATCGCGAATTCACCACCGAAGCTCTCGCGGCGATTCTCCCGGGCGCCGTCGACCAAGCGCTGAAGGCGGCAGCGCATGCACCACGGCCGATCGCAGCACTTCGCCCCGAGCGCAAGACACTGGCTGAACGCCTCGACGAACTCATCCCGCTCCATCGTCCCCAAGAAGCCACAACCTTGGCGCGGCTCCCGATCCTGATGCCGATGCGGTGGTACGTCCCCGACCTGTCCGACCTCAGCTACCCCGTGCCGATCAGAGCAGGTCGCGGGTTCGCCGCCGCCGCGGTCTACCTCGTCGCCGGCGGTAGCATCACCGCATTGACCACAAGGCCCGGTTCGCGTCCGCAGATTGGGTCGGTCCTGGCACGGATGCTCCGCACGCTCGAAGAGGAAGGCCGACTCGAGCTGTACTGGGCCGCTATCAACGCAGCGGCCGAGGGGGTCCTCGACGAGGACATCGACTACCTCGCCCGGTCCCGCGCTGCGAGCAACCCTGAGACCTACGCGCGGGCTCTCAGCGTCGTCCCTGCCAGGGGTCAAGACCGGTCCGTACTCCGAACCTGGCTTGTTGATCAATGGGCCTGCGCCATGACGACGACACCCAATCCCCGGCCCAGCGTGCGTAGCGGCCGGATCGAGGTCTTCGACCGCGAGCACGGCGCCACGCTGACCCGGGTCCTCGACACTCTCGCATCGCCTCGCGTCGTGGCCGCGGAGGGGGGATGAGCACCGGTCCGATCCGGGCCATGAAGCTGCCGGTCCTATTGGAGCCACGACCAGACGAGGCATGGCACTCCTACCTCAACAGGACCGCCGCCGCCCACGACTGCACGGTCTCGACCCTCGCGCTTCACCTCGGTGTCCGCGACACCCACGGGAACTGGCCCGCCTACTACGGCATCAAAGTCGCCGGCGATTGGGCAGGCCGGGCGTCTGTCGTCCTAGGCCTGGCCGTCCCGGACATCCGTGCAATGCACCTCGAAGCGTTCGACCAGGTCGCGCTCGACCTTCGTCCGCTCGCCGGTCCACCCGGGATCCAGACGACTCGCCGGGCCGCCCAGGCGTCCTGGGTCCACCTGTCAGGAAGCTCGTACTGCCCGCGGTGTCTCGCCGAGGACCACAGTTGGCGATTGTCGTGGCGACTGCCATGGACAACCGTGTGCCGGCGTCACCAGGTGCTCCTCGTCGCAGCATGTCCACACTGCGGCGGCGTTGCCGGCAGAAGCAACCGCTACAACGGCTCAGCGCCAACGCGAACAGCACCTGCCCCCGACGGACGGCGGTGCGAGCAACCACGACCCCGAGCAACTGGAGTCTGCGCCGGAGATCTGTCGCAGGTGCCCGCGGTCGCCGCGACCGCGGCCGCCCGCGGCAGAGCCCGACTTCTCGCGACCATCATCGATAGGAACCGCGGCGTAGTCGTCGGCACTTCCTACACCGCTCTCCAAAGCATCCAAGCCTGGCGTCACGCCATCGGCCTCGCGCGCCACTTCGGCGCCGTCGACACTGGATGGGGCCGCCTGCACCGATGGGGCACACCGCCCCGCGATCCGGCCGCCGTCGACCAACTCCTGGCTGCCGCCGCACCACTCGTGACCGCTCCCGATCCAGACGCCGCAGCCGACGTCCTCAATCGCTGGTGCGCATCGGCCGGGATCAGGTCGCCGCACGCCGACACCTTCCGACGCGCCAGCCTCTCCAGCGCCGGACTCCAGCCCGTCATCGACACCCTCGTACGCAGAAACGGACGCGCACACGTGCTGGCCCAACGTCGGTTGCCCATCGAGGTCGTCGCCGACATGCAGCACTGGACCTGCGACGACGTCCCCCAACTCGTCTGGCCATGCGCCCTGCCTCTGCGTCTCCGCGCCAGCCGGAAGCCGGATCGTCTGATCCTCCGCGCCGTCGTCGCGCTCATCCTCGTCAGACTCCGCAGCGGAGCACCCGACTGGGCCACAACAGCCGCCCTCCTCGGTCTGCCCTCCCAGCGGGCCTGCGGATGGACCCGCCACTCCTTCAGCAGCGCCCACGGTCCCGAGCTCAAGGGGTTGCTCATCGCCGCTGCGCACGCCCTCGCACGGAGGCTCGCGGAGCAGCCTGCTGGCGGGACCTGGGCGGACCGGCCGGCGCTTGCAGGCAACGGCCTCACCATTTTCGCCTCCGCGCAGACACCCGCCTGCTGCAACGACAGCCCCGGCCGCTGGTGCCCATGTTCAGGCGTCGCCACAACGGAAGTGACGGACCAATGACAGCGCACCGGAGGTTTCTCCCGTCGCGGTCTGCTCGACATCGACGGTCATGGCGGCCGGCCGGGACGGTGACGTCGCGCTCGGTGATCTCGCAGACGCACTACGTGCCTCGACGTCGATGTGCGCCGCAGACGACCGGCTCGACTCCTACGGCCGAGGCGCCTGCGCCTGGTTCTCCAACCCGCTGCTTCCGACCGAGCCGGGCACTTCGGCGGATGACGGTCACGTCGCCTTGAACAAGTTCCAAGTGCCCGCCTGACACGACACCTCGACCACAATCCGGTGCCCCAGCCGATACCCAACGCGATCACAGGAGACACCATGACCAACCCAGGTATGCCCCGACCGCGCGGCGATCAGGCGCCGCCCGCCCGAAGGGTCTGGGCCCTCTGGGACGCCGGAGACCTCCTCAGCCTCCACGCCACGCGTCAAGGCGCACGAGACGCAGCCAACGCCCACCTCTTCGCCCTCGGACCCCTCGCCCCTGACCAACACGACGAATGCAGACACGCAATCCAGATCGTCACGACCACGATCGAGACGTGATCGACTCCCTTGATCACTTCGTCGCTGTGGCAAACGCGGTGATAAGACGCAGGTCCGCGAGGCGCACTCAGCGCGGCATGGTCGGGCGGAGCCCGTGGTGCGCATGGTCGCGCACCCGCACGACAGGAGTCATGGTCGGAGGAGACCTCAGAACGGCAGGTCGGGCGAAGATCGCTATCGCTCCGTGCGCTGCTCCAACTAGGTGGTTGCGTAGTCGATGGCGACGGTCGCTGTGCGGTCGCCGAGGAGCGCGGCCTCGACGAGGGCGGCGACCTGTGCGGTGGTGGCGCCGCTTGATCCGATCCAGCCGTCCCTGAGCAACACAGTGAAGTGGGTGTTGTCGATGCGTCGACCGGAGTTGTGCCAGCCGAGGGCGCGGCCTCCGCGAGGTCCCAGGATGCGGGGATCCGCGAGGAGCCTCTCGAAGTAGGAGAGGGGGAAGTACATGCCCGGCAGGAGGCGACGGTTTAGCGGTCTGGCCTTGTCGTCTGCGACGAGCTTGACCCAGAACGGCTCGGCGTTCAAGCGCCAGTCGTCGGCGGACGGGCCGAGGACGCTGGCTGGGACCCTCCTCATCCGTTCGATCTCCTCGTCCAGTTGCTCGTCGGGTCGGTAGATCCACTGCTCACCGCCGGCTGCCTTCTTGTTGCGCGACATGCGCTTGTACTGGACGAGGACCCAGCCGGGCTGATGCACGCGGTAGTAGACGAGGTCGGTGCCGGTGACTGTCTCCATGTTCTCCTTGTCGGCGTAGAGCGTGACGAGCCGTCGGGCCGGGTCGTCCGGGTCCTGGAACTCGACTGCGTCGAGTATCCTCGCCTCGCCGGGAACCCATTCCTCGAATGCGTGGGCGTCGTGGCGGATTATGGACGCCTCCGACGCGACCGCGCCTTGCTGTGCTCGTTCGTACAGACCTTCAAGGTAAGTGGAGCCGCCGACGGGTTCCTCGTCGTCCAGGACTGTGCTGCTGTCGAACCCGGCGACCTCGAGAGCGAGCGCGAGGGCGTCTCGCTGCTCCTCGTGAAGCTGGCCGTCTGGCGGGGACCGGTCTGCGCTGAAGTCGCGCCGCAGGTCGAGTAGCTCTGCGATCGTGGACGTCGCTTCGTCGCTGAGGGCGCCCAGTGCAGCCACGAGCGCCTCTCCTGCGCGGGGCGGCACGACGTAGGCGCCGACCGCTGTGGTGAGGTGGCGTTGCGCAGCGGCGCCGATGGCGGGTCTCATGTCGGCCCAGGGAATGCGGGCGTCGAGGGTTCGTAGGTGGCGAAGGTCGAGGCGGTGGTCGAGGTCGCCGGATCGTCCGCCGGAGGTGGCGAGCCCGAATGCGACGACGGTGTCGTCGGTGGTGATCACGCATAGTCGGTCTGCGCCGGCGGTGGCGACCTTCGTTCGCGTGTTGAGCTCGATGCGGTCTTTGCCGTTCCGATTGCCGTATAGGCGTCTGCCTGCGCCGATGTCGTACCAGTCGTCCTCGGTCAGGACGAGCGACACCAGCTGGTCTTGTGACTTGGCCATCGGACTCTCGGCTGCGGTGTGAGCTTGCGGTATGGGCGGCGGTCTTGTCTGAGGAGTTAGGGAGCGTTCGGGTCGCCCGGCATGGGACCGCTGCCGAGCGCGAGGGCAAGGGCTGCGAAGAACGACTCGGCGGTGCCGACCAGTGGCTCGAGGTTCAACGCGCGGACACGGATGCTGTCGACCTCGCTGATCAGGGGGGCGACGAACCAGCCGGTCGGCGCCTGTGCCCGGTCAGTGAACAGTCGGATGGTCGTGGGGTCGCGCAGAGACGAGCCGACGACGATGACGGGGCGGGTCGACATCTGCTGGCGTACAGCCTCTATGACGTGGCGGCGGCGCCTGTCGTGGGCGTCGAGGTCCTCGGCGGTTACGACGAGCCCGGTGGGTTGGTCGATGGTGCCGTGGAGCTTGACGAGAGCAGATCCGGGCACCGCCGCGGTCTCGTCGGCGACGACGATCAGGCGGTTCAACCTGTCGGCGCGCTCCAGCAGGGTGTCCCAGTTGGTAGTGACGACGAGGTCGAAGGCCTCTACAGCGAGCTGTTGAGCGATGGATGGCTCGATAAGGGCTTCTGATCCCATCATGTCGGCTACCGCCTGGCTCAGGCCGATGGATCCGATCAGTCGCGCGAGGTCGCTCGCGACATCGTTGAAGTCGCCGCCATGCGCGCCGCGTTGGTACAGCGGGTCGACCTCGTTGATCTTGCCGAGGAGGTACTGGGTTAACGCGTATGCGGACGGCAAGCCTGCCTGCAACGACATGCCGGCGCCCGCGAAGAGCACGGCAGACCGGTCGGCGACGGCTTGGACGAGGTCGTCAGGAAGGGGGGCGCCTGAGATCGTGGCTGGCTTTGGGACAGGGACGTGGTGGCCGGTGTCAGCCACCGCGGGGTCAGACGAGGAGGCAGGTGCTGCGGCGGGACGCAGTTCGACCATCTCGCGCCACGTGGCCGCGAGAAGACGCCCGATCGACTGGCCGACGAGCGGCGCGAGGTCGAGCGCGAGCTCGAATTCGGCCCTGAAGTGGCCGGTGTCCCACGCTGCGACTTGGCGGCGGAAGGCGTCGCGCCTCTTCGCCTGGTCGGTGTCGCGTGGTGCATCGTATCCGAGACGCTTGAAGAACGGGAGGACCGGTAGTTCCAGCCGGATGGCTTCGCGGTACTCGATCTCGGTGACTGACTGGTCGGAGTCGGCGTACGGACCCGAGGTCGGAACCCAGCCGTACGACTCGCCGAGCACCAGGACGACGATGTCGCAGTCTTTCAGCTCATCTGCGATGACGGCCCATGATCCGCCACCAGTGGGCAGGATCCCCTCGGCGTTGACGGGCTCGTAATTGAGGCGGAGCAGTTCCTGCACGACAGCGGCACGCTCGTTGGCAAGGTCCTTCATCGTGCTGCTGACAAACACCTTGAGGGGTCCGGCCATCGTTTCTCCTTACTGTGGTTCCGCATCGAGTCAGGTCGCGTCGTATGGTCCTGTTGCCCTCGGGCCGTCGGCGGCGTCGTGGGTTAGTGGCTTTGAATCCACGCCACAGCATGCCGCAGCCGCCGACCACGAACGGTTCCGGTGTGCGACTCCGTCTCACGGCCAGGAGACCGGGTGTAGGGCGGGCGACTGAGGCACCCGTCGACTAGCGGCACTCGGGCCGCACTAACACTGCCCTTCCGTAATCGCCCGAGATCGAGTTCGCCTCGAAGTTTGTGCCAGGAACAACCGCTGACCCCAGCCAGTGGTAGGTGTCGATTGGGTCCTCCCCCCAACGCTCAACTCTGCCTCGTTCCAACGTGAACGGAAGTAGTAGGCCTCGCCACACGGCAGACGACCCTCAACTTGAACCGGTGCAGCGCGGCAAGTGACCTTCACGGTCCAGCCGCGCTCGACGAGTGCGGCTGAGGCCTTCTCCCACCCAGCGTGATGCTCAATCGACCACGGCTCCCATCCGGTGGTGTCCACAAACGCAGGGTAGGCAGGTCAACGCACTTCGAGCGCCCGGATTTGGGCATGTCGGGCCTGCCCGACCATAGGCAGGGTCGGGCGGATCAACCTGACCCGGAGGCGGTGGCGAGCCGCAGCTCTAATCGGCCTGATCGCGGCAGACAAGCGCGCCACGGATCGTAGAGTTGAACTGTGCTGACCGACGTGAAGCTCGCACTGGCGGCGCCCACTGGATCGTCGAGGGAAAGGCCGACAGCGAAATGACCAACAACATCGTGGTCGCGAAGGCGGACGCCGCCGGGCGACTGGGTCCGAGCCGTGAACGCAGACCCAGTCATCCAGCCGCGATGAGGGTACGCACTCTGCTCGGAGACCGCGATCCGGTCCGCCTCCGACTGGCGGTCCCTTCTGGTGGCGTCTCGGACGCACCGCTGATCGACCCCCGACGACCATTCTGATCCAACGAGCGCGGGACGGAGCGAGCGTGGGCAAGAAGCGACGCCAGCAAAGAGCGGCTCTACGCCGCCGACTCGCAAGGTACCGCGGCGATGACCTGTGGGCGCTCGTTACCGCCGCGGGCGCTTCCCCAGGCGCCCGCCATAGGTGGCCGACTGTCGGACACCTGGTTTCGCAAGTGGCGCGAGTCGACCGTCCTGGTGGGAGGCGTGTCGGTGCAGCCCAGCTCGACCAGATACTGGCCGATTGCGTTGAGGATGAACCCAGCTTGGGTTGGCTTGAGGACTTCGTGCCAGCGGACCCGCGAGACGTCGTGCGGATACGGCTCGGCCAGGGAACATTGCGACTATTTCCTGGGTCCATCGAGCGGCCTGTTGCCGATGTGGACCGTTCCTTGATGGTGGCACGAGCTGTTGACCAGTTCCTGATTCCGCACAGGAGCTTCGGGGTCCGACACGTACTCGAAGTAGTTCTGAGGTACACAGACATCGCGATCGGGCTACTTGAGTCCGCTTGGCAGAACGGTGACATCGGGCGTGAAGGGCCGGTCGTCGTTGCCGCTGGCGAAGTCGATGCCGCTCGGCGGCTCATCGAGATGGGTACGCCGTCGCAACTGGCGTCCACAACGGAGCACCGGCTGGCCCTCGAATGGCTGACTTGCGATGCGGGGGACTTGCCGTACGAGCCCTCGCACCCGCAGAGTCCCTTCGAGCGTTTTGCGCGGGTGCGGTCAGCAGACGGTCGGTCCCGGTGGTTACCCCCCGCGTTCTTGCCGGAGATTCTCGGCTTCGCTGTGAGCGAACTTGCGTCAGAGGCGGCGGACATGCCCGGCGCAAATGGCCGGTTCGCCCAGGAAGTCGCTGCCGAGACGCGCCGGATGCTGTGGCGCTTCGGCCCACTTTACGGACCTAATGACGAAGCTGGTGCGCCCGTGGTGTCCGCCAGTAATGTTGTTCAGTGGGTCTCAGCCCCTACCCCGCGGCACGTGGTCCTAGTGCACGTTGTCTCCGGGCTTCGGTTGAACGAACTTCCGTTCAAAGACGAACCCGAGGCCCTCAGGGTCGCGAGAAAGCTATCCGCAGGCGAGTCGTCTCCAGTGGCTGTAATGATGCCCAACGGTCAGTTACGAGTGGACCCAGATACCGTGGCGGTCCCGTTCCTCGTAGTCGGGTCGCCAGGACATGTTGCGGCGCCCCAAGCGCCGAGACTGCCTGGAATGTCGCTTGACGACTTGCGGTGGGCTGCTCGGACTGCTGAATCGACTTCAGACCTCTTCACCTACTGCCGGGACATGTCACGACCCGATCTCCCTCCATTCTTTGGTTGGGAGGCCATCAACATCTGGGAGTGGTGGCGCGCCAACCGAAAGAGCGTGTTCAGCGGGGGTCGGGCACCTACATTCATTTCGTTCACACCGCATGCAGGTGAGGCAGAGTGGCGCCGTGCTGCTGAACTGACGTCACTCGAGGTCGCGTTGGCCCGACTGGACTTACCAAGCCTGCGTGACGTTGTCGGTATCGACCAGGGGGACAAGAGCCCCCCAGTCATCTATCGCTTCGCGACGGCGGTTGGCCCTGGTGAGGTGAGCTCAACAAGCGAAGAGCGGGAGGCTTGGCACGAGCGGCCGGACCTCGAGGCCTGGACGGTGTACGTTGCCCGCGTACCGGTCGCAGTGTCGGCTCTCCGGCCTGACTGGGAGGACGACTTTGTCGAGGTCCTTCACGACATGTCTGGCGCCTTCGGCTTCGCACTACGAGCCGTAGCCGATACCTGGGAATCAGCACACATCGGAACGGGCATCGTTGGCCATCTCATCGACTTGTCTCCCCAGCGCCTCGGAAGTGAGGTGGGCTTCCTGCGGTGGGCACTGACAACGTCCGTAGATCACCCTGACGGTGCGCTGGTTCACTCCACGCTGGAGGTCAACCAAGACGCGTTTGACGCCGAACACACCGACATCACCAGTGTTCTGCGTGACGAAATGGCCGAGGCGGCCATGGAGATCTTGCGTGCCGCCGGAGTGGGGGGCGATGCGGCTCGTTTGGTCGGCGACGCCTGGCGGGCGGCGCCCCCAATGTTGGCCGTACAGGTGCTGCGTCCGCCCACGGTGCGGAATGACCTCGTGAGCCCAGTGAAGCTGGACGAGGCACTCATCTCACAAGTGGACCGCCGGGTGGCCGAAGCGGTTCGCGCTGCCGGGGTCGAGCCCGGTGACTACACCGGGCGACGCGCCAAGGAGCTTGATCGCGATGTGCTAGCGCCGGCCGCGTTAGCCCAGCTGAACGACACCCTGGCAGCGCACAGCATGGATGACCTGGTCCGCTACGGCATGGAGCAGCTCGAACGTTGCCTGAACAGGAAGGACCGGGCACTTCGGGATGTTCGACAGTCAGCGGCGAAGCTCCAAATCGAATGGGACCCTGCCGAGAAATACCAGGAACTCGAAGCCAAGTACCTGTTGCTTCGAAGGTGCTGCGAAACAGCCGTTGAGGCCTCGCTACGGTCTGCGGCTCATGGTGCGAAGCCCGTTGACTCCATCGCCTGGGGCGAGGTTCTGGCCGCTGCTCACGCATACCTAGCCGCCACCATGCGCAGTGAAGGCATCCATCACCAGGTTAGCCCGACCCTGCTGCGCGTAAGCGAGTCGTGGGAACTTTCTATCAAGAGGGATGACTCCGGGGAAGCCGCGCCGGCGGCCGCTGGCGGAGGCCGCGTCTACGACTTCGACGCACAAGCGATGGGAAAACTGAGAGCGACGGAACTGCTGTCCGCGGACCAGGAGGTCGACGAAGAAGACCTACTGGAACTTGAGAACCCAGTGGAAGACGTGAGTGCGGTCGATGTTGTCCCGACGGACGGGGCCGCTGAGACCGTGGCTGTCGCGGGCGGTGCGGATGCGGCGAATGCCTCCTCAACTCCAGACGGCGGCGGCCGCGAAGGCCCAGTAGACGCAGACGTTGATGCCGCCATGCTCGACGCCTATGGGGCCAGCGGCACGAATGTGTTGTCGGTCCTGTTTGCGCTGGCCCAGTGGCCCCTCAGTGAGGACGACCGCGACGCAGTCGCCGTCGATCGCGAGGCGGTCATTGACCACGTTCTCGAGTACACGGCTCTGGGAGAGGAACCCGAGGGGAGGGCCAAGGTTGAGGCGGCGGTGAGGCTGCTGACCAGCAGCAGTGCCGACCTGTCTGCGGAAGACTGGAAGCCGTGGCACGCGCGGAGCCGCAAGCGCCGCATTCTCATCCAGCCACTGCCCACAATGTCAGATGGGCGACTCGTGGTAGGCCCGCACCTTTGCCTTGGCGCACTTGCTGTTTATCAGCGTTATCTTGACCAAGGCCAACTGCCTTGGAGTCAGCCGCAGCCTCCCGTACAGGTGGACCAAGCGCTAGAGAGGTTCCGCGATCGTAGGAACAAGGCGCTCGAACGTCAGGTCGGAACTCTGTTACGCCAGCATGGGTGGTCAGTCATTGACAACGTGAAGGAGAACAAGGCTGACCGGCTCAGCGTCCCCAAACTCCAGACGGAGATTGACGCGGTAGCCGGTCGAGCAGGTGACCCGAACATCTGGCTGCTCGAAGTCAAGGACCCCGTCGATGTGTTTGTAATCCCGGAGATTCGGCGAGCTTTGGACAGCTTCTTTGTTGATGGGAAGAAGCCGGCGTACGCCACTCAACTTCAACGGAAGTGCGAGGACCTGAAGCCGCATGCCGCGGCCGTCGCCGAAGCGCTTGGCCTTCCATCAGCGCCGCCAGAGGCCCCGTATGTGATCAAGCCGATGTTCGTCACCCGAAGAGCCGTCCCTGCTGCTTTCGTCAGCGGACCGTTCCCGTTCGTCTCCCTGCCCCAACTCGTGGAAACAGTGGGCCACGCCTAAACCCGAGACGTCGAGGAGGTCCGGCTCGTCAGGCAGTGACTTCGCCTAGAGGTCCCGAGGTGCACCGAGACTGTCGGTTTCTGTAGGTATGTTTCTGGTCATAGCAGACCAGAACTCCCGCATGGACGACGAGCTGCTTTCGCTTGCATTCTCCTTGCACGCCCAACCCAGGTGCCTATGCGCTCCTGATCGGCGCAGGCGCCTCGTTCTCTTCGGGCATCCCCGTCGCGTGGGACGTTCTGCTCGACCTCTGCCGGAAGGCGGCTGCCGCTGACGGTGAAGACCTCGGCGAGGAAGCACCTGACAAGTGGTGGGAACGAACTCGCAACCAAGAACCCACCTACAGCCGGGTGCTCGAACGTCTCGCCAAGACTGCGACCCTGCGGTAGGCGCTCCTCGAGAGCTACTTCGAGGTCAGTGACGCCGACCGCGAGGCCGGCATCAAACAGCCGACCGCAGCGCACACGGGCTCGCCCGCCGGGCGCTGGCAACTGCTCGCCGACATCTTCGGCATCTGGGTCCCGTCACGTTCAAGCTACGACGGCACGCGCCAGTCTCTCGCCAAGTTCTACGAACCGGGTCCTACCTATAAGGCGCCGCAGCATGCGTCAGCGTTCTTCGAGACGCTCCACCCGGTCCTGATAGAGGCGACCTCGGTAGGCGCCGAGGCGCTCGACGAGGCATGGCAGACCTTCGAGCTCCTGAGGTACAGGATGCAGGTGATGGAGGGCGAGAAGTTCGCTGACCTGTGCACCGACTACTGGAACGCTTCCCACGCCCTCGAACAGGCGCAGAAAGCGGACGACGTCGCCCGCGCCGACAATAGCGGCAAAGAGCTGACGCAGCTCCAAGCGGCGCGGCACGATGCATGGCAAAAGGTCAGTCGGTTCACGGGCCAGATCGTGCGCCAGACGTACTACGAGCACGTCCACGTGCTCACCGCCGCCGCGCACAGCCAAGACCGTGGGTGGGTGGTCCCGTTGGCAACCAAGCTCGGCGACGATCTTCGCTCTCTCGGTGACAATCATGACTTCATCACCCGTGGCCTATGGGACGAGTCGGCACCGTTCGTGGTCGCCCTCGATGCTGTGTCGGCCGGTCTCGGGATGCTCGGACGAGAGCTCGCCTATGGCCAACTTCCTCCCGGCGGAGCTGGAATGCCCACCACGATGTGGCTCGACACGCGGGAAACCATGTACGAGCGCGGTCCGCGCACTCTGCCCCTCTGAACTCTGAATTAGACAGCCTCGAGACGGGCCCGCTGGGGAGCATCGGAAACGTCGGCCCACGGGCGACTGAAACCTCAAAGGCCAAACGCCCGGGAACGTCGGCGCGCGGCACGGCCGAAGATCAGTTGGCAAGGCAGACCCTGGGAGACGTATCACGTCATGGGCCACCTGCGTCCTGCTATGACCGCCGTGGTTCGCGCGCAGGTACATCATTCTGGGCGGTTCGCCGCACCAGCGGCATTGATATGGGCGCGTCGACTCGCGCGGGCATGGACGCGAGGGACCATGCGGATCCGATCGATCGCCAGACAGCACGCATAGTCGGTGTTCGACACGATCGGCAGGCCGGTGTCTCAAGTTCTTCGACGGGGGCCGTCTCGGATTCCTCGCCGCGCGACGTGGCCGTGTCTCAGATTCGGCCACCGCGGACAAGAGGAGGAGAGGGCGTCTGTCACTGGTCGTCGCCCTAGTCGGGTCGGCGATACTCCCCACCGTGAAGGTTCTCTACGACGACGAGATTCCGGTGCACTACGGCTTCATCGACCTCAACGGCGACGATCGCGACCTGATCGATGCGCGCCGCGGTCAGTCCAACGGGCTCTTGGGAGCGCGCTTCCCCGGACGCCTCTCCATGATCACGGGATTGCACACCGGCGAGGTGCCGCTGCGGATCGAGTGGCACCAGGCCGAGCCTGAGATGGATCCGTCGTGCGCGGACGTCGTCGAGGCGTCCGTTGAGTTCGCCGCAACGGCTGCGGTGCTCTCGAGCTTCGATGAGGTCATCGAGCTCGAACTCCCCCAGGCCGGTTGGCATCGTGCCCGGTACAGCGCTCACGACATGCAAGCGGGCTCCGACCTCGACGCTACGGACGAGGGGGAGTCGGCGCCCGACCGATATGTGCTCCAACTCTGGCCGGCGCCCGAGGCGCCCGATGCCGTCGTGGTCGGCGCGAGCGAGATCGCCGCCTACTGGCACGGCGTAGCGGCCGGCCACGAGCGTTGACGCAGGACGGCGCAGATTCAGGTCAGTCCTCGGCGGCGGGGACGCCGTCGAACCCGGGGCCGCGAACGATCCGGATCGGCCCGGTGAACGGCGGGCTCACCCGGCGGCCGCGTTGGGTGAACTCCAGCTCGCCGGACCCGCTCAGCTTGATGGCCGCGTCGCGGACCGCGTCCATGAGCGCTCGCCAGTCGGCGCCGTCGACGATGCGGGCCACCTCGCTGGGGCAGATGCTGGCGCCGTCGCGCTTGCGGAGCAGGGCGCGGGTCGCCGACTCGATGCGCGTCGCGGCGTCGCCCGGAGTCAGCGGCTCCCACCACCGCGGCCCGCGTTCACCCAGGGCCACCTTGGCGTCCTGCACCCGGCGTCGCGCGCCGGACTCCTTGGCGCGGACGGCGCGGCGGGCCGCCATCAGCTCCTCGACCAGCTCTTGGCGCAACGGGCCGGGGATGTGCGGGTCGCTGGCGCGCCACCGACGGCCGCCGACGACGACGTAGCGGCCATCCGGCGTCCGCTCCGGACCCTCGGCTGTGGACAGGGTGACCATCCTTCCCTCGACCGGCTCCGGCTCTTCGGTCCATAGTGCCGCAGCGACCGGTCCGCTCCGATCCCGACGGCGGGTCGGCCTGGCAGCGGGCGTCGTCTCCTCGCTAGCCTCGAGCGGGGCCTCGTCGCCGTTCGTGGCGGCTGCTCCGGAGCCCCGGTTCACCGGTCGAGAGGGAGAGGACTCATGGCAACCATCCTGGTCACGATCATCGGCGGAGTCATCGTCGGACTCCTCGGCAAGCTGCTTGCCCCGGGCGACAAGGACAACATCCCCCTGTGGGCGACCATCGTCTGCGGCATCCTGGGCTGCGTCATCGGAACCCTGCTGTACTCGCTGTTCTTCGACCCCGAGACCAAGGGCGTCGACTGGTGGCGGCACATCTGGCAGATCGCGACCGCGGTCGTGCTGGTGATCATCGCCGACGCCGTCCTCGCCAAGCGCAAGGTGCACTGACCCCAGGCGTCGTCGCGCGGGGTGGCGAGTGCCGTGGCAGGGCGGGCCCAGCCTGGCTCCAGGCTCAGCGTGCCACCCTCGCGGTCGCCGACGGGCTCGCCTTCGAGGCCCCGACGGCGTTACGTGCGATGAGGCGGATCTTGTAGGTGCCCGGGCGCAGGTTCTTGTAGACGACCTTGCGGACGCCGCCGGCGACCGTCTTCGAGGCGGGCTTGCCGCCGATGACCACGTAGCTCGTGATCGGCGCCCCGTTGTCGGCGGCCGGCCGCCACGTGACCGTCAGCGTGCGGCCCTTCACCTTCACCGTCGGCTTCGCCGGGGTCCCGGGCTTGGCGGCCGGGACCACCGAGGAGACAGGGGAGGGGGCCCCGACGCCCACCGCGTTCAGCGCGGCCACCGTGACCCGGTAGCTGCGGCCGTTGGTCAGTCCGGTCAGCCTGGCCGACGTCGCGTAGGCGGGAACGGTGCGCGACTTGCTCCCGGCGGCGACGACGTAGCCGGTCACCGGCGCGCCGTTGCCGGCTGCCGGCGACCAGGTCACCGTCGCGGACTGGTCGCCCCGAACCACCTTGACTCCGCTCACGGTCGTGGGGAGCCCGGCGGGCGTGACGGGGTTCGAGGGCGCCGAGTCGGTGGACTCGCCAGCCACGTTCGACGCCCACACCCTGAAGGTGTAGGTCGTCCCGTTCGTCAGCCCGGAGACCACGGCGCTGAAGCCGTCGGCTCGCGGCACGGTGATGTCCACGCCGCTGGGTGAGGAGGCGATCCTGAACGAGGTGACCTGGGCGCCGTTGTCGGTGGACACGTTGCCCCACGAGACAGTCGCGGACCGGTCGCCGGCGACCGCGGTCACTCCCGCGACCGGTGCCGGTGGCGCTGCCGGGACGACCGGTGCCGACTCCGCGGAGGGCTGAGAGGTCCCGGCCGAGTTCGTGGCGGTCACGGTGAACGTGTAGCGCTGCCCGTTGTCGAGACCGGTGACCCGGAGGCTGGTGACATCGCCGGCAACGTCGTACGTCGGAAAGCGAAACGGCAGCAACGTGACCGTGTAGCCGGTGATCGGAGCGCCGCCGTCCGATTCTGGCGGGTCCCAGCTCACGATGGCCGACTGGTCACCAGGGACCGCGGTCACGTTGAGGGGAGGGGTCGGTGCGGTCGCCGCAGGAGCCGCGGCGTTCCGGTGCGTGGGAGGGCGCTGGGTCTCGGCGCGCGCGGACGCCGGTGTGAGCGTCGTCCACGCCGTCACCGCCACGACGACGGCGAGGATCGCGCCGAGGGCGCGCTGGGATGAACCGGCTGCATGCATGTGTGTCTCCCCCGGACGAGTCGACACGATCGCCGACTCCCGAACGGTAAAGGACGTCGACCGCCTTGCGCGCGAAAACCAGAAGTCACGGACCGCGACTCCCGCATACGGTGCCCCGATGACGTCTGCACTCCGCCTCGCGCTCCGAACGCGACTCACCGGCGCGCTGAAGGCCCGCGACAAGCAGGAAGCGGCGGCGATGCGGACCGTGCTCGCGGCGTTGGAGAACGCCGAGGCGGTGCCCACCGATCCCGGCGGGAGCGCGGTGGCGACCTCGGAGCATGTCGCCGGCGCTTCGGTCGGGGTCGGGGCCGCCGAAGCCGAGCGCCGCACCCTCAGTCAGGAAGACGAGCGCGCGATCGTGGCCGGCGAGGTGACCGACCTGCGGGACTCTGCGGCCTCGATGGCGGCAGCCGGGCAGCGGTCGCGCGCCGAGGAGCTGACCGCGATGGCCGACGTCGTCGAGCAGGTGCTCGACGACGTGGCCGCGAACCGAGGTTGAGAGCCTGGCTCCAGGCCGAGCCCCAACCCTTCCGGCCGTGCGGCGAGTCGCGATCGCCTCGGGCTGACGGTGGCCACTACCAGGGTGGCGGCCAGTAGGTCCCGATGAACACGTACCAGGACCCGAGGGCGATCAGCGCCCACGAAGCGGTGGTCATGAGGGCGGCGGCTCTGCCGGGTTGGCCCGGCTCGGGGTGCTTTCCGGCGACGAGGTACAGGATCGTCTGGACCGTCGCGCCCAAGGCGATGAAGAAAGACCCGACTCCGGCCGGGTTGTGGCCGAGAAGCCACTCGAGGGAGTCGGTCACGGGCGCATCGCGAGTTGTCGAGGTCGCGATCACGACCACGAGCACGACGACGAGCGCCAGCACCACCGTTGCGATGATCCGTCCGGCCCGAGTCATGGCGAGACACTACTGCCGCGGGACCATGTGGGCGCCGAGCCCGGGGTTTCGCCTCGGCGGCCTCTGTGCCTGCCGTCAGTCCTCCGGCAGTGCGGCGAAGGCGGCCTTGGTGTCGCGGTACCAGCCCATGGACTTCTTCGGGTGCCGCCAACGGCCCTTCATCGCATCGCGCGCCTCCTGGTGGGTGGCGTCGCCGGCCTTCTCGGCGTCCTTGAGGTGCTGGTCCTGGGCGTTGATGACATCGTCGGCGCTCTCGCCGCGGTGCGCGAGGTCGCACGGGCCGCCGAGGTCGCGGCAGGTCATGGTCTTCATGGGGAGTGTCCCTTTCGTGGATGGTGAATTGTCGACATATCGATCGAGCCGGGGTTCACGGGCGGGGGCCGGCGCCGCTGCGGCGCACGACGCGCGCGAGCACGTCGGGCTCGGCGCGGAAGGTGATCGCGGTGACCCGGCCGTCGGCGACGGCGAAGTCGAAGACGACGCGGGCCTGTCCGCGGTGGTACCACGCGGCCCCGGGGCGATCGCCGAGCAGGGTCGGGAAGGCGGTGGCCGCGGCGCCGTTGAAGAACGCGGCCACCTCGTCGCGTCCCTCGATCCGGGACGGGGTACCCAGGCCGACGGCCGTCTGGTCGGCGCCTACGGTCACCTCGGGAGCCAGGAGCCGGAGGAGACGCTCCAGATCGCCGCCGCGGGCGGCCTCGAGGAATGCGTCGACGACCTCCCAGTCGGCCAGGGCGTCCTCGGGGGCCGGCGCGGCCACCTTCGCCCGGGCCCTGGAGGCCAGCTTGCGGGCGGCGGCCGGCGTGGTGTCAAGGACGTCGGCGATGGTGGGGAACTCGAATCCGAAGCTGTCGTGCAGCACGAAGGCGATCCGCTCGCGCGGCGTGAGCCGGTCGAGCACGACGTGGAGGGCCACGCCGACGGTGTCGGCGAGAGCGACCAGCTCGGCCGGATCCGGGTCGGGACCGAGGTCGACGTCGTCGGACACCTCCTCGACCGGCTCCGGCACCCGAGCCTTCAGCCGGTCCAGGCACAGTCGCGTGGTCACGGTGGTGAGCCAGGCGGGCAGGTCGCGGATCTGGTCGGCGGTGTCGGTGCGTCGTAGTCGCAGCCACGCCTCCTGCACGACGTCCTCGGCCTCGGTGCGGTCGCCCAGCACCCGGGCGGCGATGCTCACCAGCCGCGGCCGCTCGGCCTCGAAACGGTCGGTGCGGCTCACGGCGTCCACGCCTCCATCGTTGCTCACAGCTACCTGACGAGCCGCTCGAGGAGAGTGTGACCGGCCTTCAGCGATCGAGATCGAGGTCGCGGCGAAGTCGCGCGGCCTGGCGGGTCAGGTGGTCGCGCTCGGCGGCGTTCGTGGCGCGGGCCGCAGCCTCGGTGTAGAGCCGGGCCGCGCCGGAGGCGTCGCCGTCCCGCTCGTGGAGGTAGGCCGCGACCGCGGTGTAGCGCGGCAGGCTCTCGTCGAGCTGCGCCAGCGCCGCCAGTCCGGCGCGCGGACCGTCGGCCTCTCCGACGGCCACCGCACGGTTGAGCCGGACGACGGGGTTGTCGGTGAGCGCGACGAGCTCGTCGTACCACTCCACGATCTGCACCCAGTCGGTCTCCGCGGTGCTCGGTGCGTCGGCGTGCAGGGCGGCGATCGCCGCCTGCGCCTGGAACTCGCCGAGCCGGTCTCTGGCCAGCGCGCCCTGGAGGATGCCGATCCCCTCGGCGATCGCCGCGCGCTCCCACCGCGAGCGGTCCTGCTCGGCCAGCGGCACGAGCGCGCCGTCGTCGGTGGTGCGGGCGGCGCGGCGGGCGTGGTGGAGCAGCATCAGGGCCAGCAGGCCGGAGACCTCCGGCTCGTCGGTGACCGCGGCGAGCTGGCGGGTGAGCCGGATCGCCTCGGCCACCAGGTCGACGTCGCCGGAGTAGCCCTCGTTGAACACCAGGTAGAGCACGCGGAGCACCGTGGCGAGGTCGCCGGCCCGGTCGAGCCGGACGTCGGCGACGGTCCGCTTGGCCCGGCTGATCCGCTGCGCCATCGTCGCCTCGGGCACCAGGTAGGCTTCGGCGATCTGCCGGGTGGTGAGGCCGCCGACCGCCCGCAGGGTGAGCGCGACCGCCGAGGACGCCGTCAAGGACGGGTGGGCGCACAGGAAGTAGAGCTGCAGGCTGTCGTCGGCGCCGGGCGTCGGGCCCGGCTCGGGCACCACCTCCGACCTCTCCTCCCGGCGCCGGCGTGCGGACTCCGATCGGGCGGCATCGAGGAAGCGCCGCCACGCCACGGTGACGAGCCAGGCCTTCGGGTCGCGCGGCGCGTCCTCCGGCCACACCCGCAGCGCCTCGACCAGGGCGTCCTGGACGGCGTCCTCGGCCGCCGCGAAGTCGGCTCCGCGGCGGACGAGGACCCCGAGCACCCCGGGTACGAGGCCGCGCAGCTCTGCCTCGTCGAGCACGCTCACTCGGTGACCGTGGGCGGCTCGGTGAGGAAGGGCCGCAGCTCGAGCCACTCGTGGATCGGCAGGCCGTCCTTGCCCGGCGCGGCCGACAGCTCCCCGGCGAGCTCCAGGGCCCGGTCGTAGGTGTCGACGTCGATCACCATCCAGCCGGCGATGAGGTCCTTGGTCTCGGCGAACGGGCCGTCGGTGACCGGCGGCCGGCCGGGGCCGTCGTAGCGCACGAACGTGCCCTCCGGCGCCAGCGCCTGCCCGTCGACGAACTCGCCGGTCCCCTCCAGCCGGGCGGCGAAGTCCCGCATGTAGGCGACGTGGGCGGTGATCTCCTCCGGCGTCCACTCCTCCATCGGGGCGTCGTTCACGCCGGCAGGGGCGCCGCGGTAGTGCTTGAGCAGCAGGTACTTGGTCATGTCGGTCTCCTTGGGTTGAGGCGACCCGGTGGTCGCGTTCACACCTGGGACGGAGCCCGCAGCGGGTTCTCGACATCGCCCCGGAAAGTATTTCGTCTCCCGTTCAGCGGATGCGTTCACGGTACTCGCCGCGACTCGGGCAGCATGGAGTCATGACGATGCAGGTGGTCGCCCATCGGGGGGCGAGCCACGACAACGCCGAGCACACCCTGGGCGCCTACCTCGCCGCCCTCGACGACGGCGCCGACGGGCTCGAGTGCGACGTCCGGCTCACCGCCGACGGCCACCTCGTGTGCGTCCACGACCGCGACCTGCGCCGCACCGCGCAGACCCGCGGCGTCGTCTCGACGATGAACCTGGCCGATCTCAACGAGCTCGACTTCGCCTCCTGGAAGAACCCGTGGGCCGACCTCGACGACGAGGCGCCCGAACGCGACGAGGAGCTGGACCGGGTCCTCACCCTGCGCAAGCTGCTGGAGACCGTCGCCGACCTCGACCGCCGTGTCGAGGTGGCGATCGAGACCAAGCACCCCACGCGCTACGGCGGACTGGTCGAGCGCCGCCTGGTCGAGATGCTGCGTGACTTCGGCTGGGAGAAGCCGGGCTCACCGGTGCGGGTGATGAGCTTCTCCTACACGGCCCTGCAGCGGGTGGAGCGGGCCGCGCCCGACGTCCGGCTGGTGCAGCTGATCGACAAGGCGCAGCAGTGGTCGATGCTCAAGCGCGTGATCGGCGCCGACTGGATCATGGGGCCGGGGATCGAGCTGCTGCACGAGCATCGCAAGCTGGGGCGCAAGATCACCGCGGCCGGACACGACATGCACGTGTGGACGGTGAACACCGACCGCGACCTCCAGTGCTGCCTCGAGCTCGGGGTGAAGGCCGTGATCACCGACCGTCCGGGCTACATGCTGGAGCGGCTGGGCCGCTGACGCCCGGCGGAGGGCGGGGTCGGTAGGTTCTGCGCCATGGCGAAGAAGTCCCGCACCAAGGCCCGTGAGTCGACGTCCGCAGCGAGCGCCGAGCAGGCCGACGGCGCCGTCGGGCCCCGGCAGCCCTGCCCCTGCGGCTCGGGCAAGCGCTACAAGGCCTGCCACGGCGCCGCCGGCGGCGAGGTGTACGTCGCCCGCCCGTTCGAGGGGCTGCCCGGCGAGTGCGACCTGATCGCGCTGCGCGAGCTCGTGCCTGCCGCCACCGCCCCGCTCACCATCAAGGGCCACGAGGACCGCACGGTCCGGCTCTGCACCCTGCTGCCCGGTGCGGTGCCCGCGATGTCGCGCGACAGCGGCGAGGTGTGGCTGGGCCTTCAGGTGCAGCACCAGTTCGGCGACCCCTCACGCGACCTCGCCGCCGTCCTCGAGGCCGCGCTGGCCGCCGAGCCGGGCGTCGTCGGACTCACCACGCCGCCCGGACCCGGCACCCGGATGCAGGACCTGGTGACCGACGAGACCCTCGACGTCACCGTGCACGACGGCTTCGACTTCTGGGTCTCCGACCTCGAGGAGAGCGCCGACCTCGCCGAGGCCCTCGAGCAGGCCAACGGCGCCGCCACCCCCACCTCCCGGCTCGCCTCGGTCGAGGCGGCCTACTGGACCAACGTCGGCACCAAGGAGCACCTGCGCTGGGTGATGCCCGAGCCCGAGGACGCCCTCCTCGACGCCCTCGCCCGGCTGCACGTGCGCGGCGACGACGTCATCGTGCCCGAGGCCCGTCTGGTCGGCATGTTCCGCGCCCACGGCCTGCTCTGCCCGGTCTGGGACCTTCCCGTCGGCACCGGCGCCGAGGTGCTGGAGGAGCCGGCCGCGGCGTTCAAGAAGGCCCTCGACAAGGCCCTGGCCGAGCTCGCCCAGGACGGCGCCGAGCTCACCTCCGAGGAGCGCGCCGCCCGCTCCGGTCTGATGAACCGGCAGGTCACCATCCGCTGAGGGTGGGGTGGTCGACCGCCCGGGATTTCCCCGGTCGACCGGGGAAATCCCGAGCCACCGGACTGAACCGGAACGAGCACGGCCGGCGTCTCCAGGGCATGAGGGGAAGCAGCGGGGATAGAACCCTGGAGGTGCAGCGGGTGGTCGGTGACGCCGCCTCGTACGAGGAGTTCGTCCGGGCGCGCTCCGGGGCGCTGTACCGGACGGCGTACGGCCTGACGGGCACCCGCGCCGATGCCGAGGATCTGCTCCAGGTCACCTTGGTGAAGGTCTACCTCTCCTGGGGCAAGGTGCGGCGGGCTCGGTCGCCGGAGGCCTATTCGCGGCGGGTGCTGGTCAACGCGTTCCTGTCCGGACGGCGTCCGGGGCGGTTCACTCGCGAGCACCTGGTGGCGGCGCCACCGGAACCCAGGGGAGCGCCTCCCGAGGCCGACCCGAGCGAGGCGCTCACCCTCTGGCCGCTGGTGCGCGCCCTTCCGCCGCGCCAGCGCGCGGTCATCGTCCTTCGCTACGTCAACGACCTGTCGGAGGCCGAGATCGCCGACGCCCTCGGCTGCGCGCCCGGCACCGTGAAGTCGACGGCGTCCGCGGCCCTGGCCACCCTGCGTTCCCGGATGGGAGAACCGTCATGACCGACCTCGAACAGCGACTCTCCGACGAGCTCGGCGGCCTGGACGTCTCGCCCCCCGACGTGGACGTCGCCGCGCTGGAGCGGCTCGGACGGCGCGAGCGCACTCGTCGCCGGGGACTGATCGCCGCCGCGGTGGCCGTCGTGGTCGCGGCCACCGGCGGCGTCGCGATCGCCGTGGGTGGGGGAGACCGCGACCGCGAGATCGCGCCGGCTCCGCCGGGGCCGAGCCAGACCGCCGAGTCGACGACGGCCGGCGCCTTCCCCTGGTGGCACGGCGGCGTGCTGCACGCCGGCGACGCCGAGCTTCCGGTGCGGCGCGTCCACGACGTCACCTATGCCGGAGGGGTCACCCTCGCCACGGTGGAGCAGCCCGGCAACAGGTGGGAGCTGGTGCTCCTCCACGACGGCGCGGCAGAGCTGATCGCCGAGCGCGAGTACGAGTTCATCCCGTTCCAGGCGGTGCTGTCGGCCGACGGCTCCACGGTGGCGTGGTCGGAGCGGGTCGACGACGCCACGCGCAGGATCACCGTGCGCGCCGTCGACGGCGGCGAGGTGCTCGGCACCCGGACCGAGAAGGTGCAGGCGGCGGGCGGTGACGGCAGCGGCGACGTCTGGCTCGCCTCGGTCGACGCCGACGGACGCTTGGTCTACAGCATCTGGGAGACCTTCGCCTGGCGGCCGGACAGTGAGCCGGTCGAGGTCACCGGGATCCGCACCCAGCCCGCGCAGGGCCGCCAGGCCTGGCCCGGCGGACTGATGTTCCAGGGCCGGGGGGAGGGCACGTTCGACGTCCCCGGCGTCTACGGCACCATCGACGACGACGGCCGGTTCTCCGAGAAGGGTCGGGTCGAGGTCGACCAGTCCGGGGCCTGGTCGACCGACGGCGGTGTCTTCGCCTGGCCCGGCGATGCCACCGGCGCGGCGGTCAAGGCCGACACCGACCGGCTGTGGGTCGAGGGCCCCGACCGCGAGCGCGCCGAGATCCCGCTCGACGACGCCCTCCTCGGCATCGTCGGCTGGGAGGACGCCACGCACGTCGTCGTGGCCACCGGAGCCCGACGCGACCTCACCGTGAGCACGTGCGACGTCGTCGAGGCCACCTGCGCCACGGTGGAGAACGGCCCGCCGCCGGCCGCCCAGCTGCCGCTCGAGTGAACCAGGTGGTCAGGCGAGAGTTCGCCGAGTCGGCGTTTGTACTAAGCAGAAGTGCCGACTCGGCGTGGCAGGACGACTAGGGCAGCGGATCCCGGTCGATCGGGCAGCTCATGCAGCGCGGCCCGCCGCGGCCGGAGCCGAGCTCGGAGCCGGCGATCTTGATGACCTCGATGCCAGACTCCTCGAGCCGGTCGTTGGTGGCGTCGTTGCGCTCGTAGGCCACCGCCAGCCGGGGCGCGAGCGCGAGGGTGTTGTTGCCGTCGTCCCACTGCTCGCGCTCGGCGGTGACGGGGTCGAGGCCGGTGTCGATGCGGTGCAGGACGTCGATGCCCATCGCCTCCGCCGCGGCCTCGTGGAAGGGTCGCTTCTCCGCCACCGCGAGCTGCAGGGTGCCGTCGTCGCGATGACCGTCCGGGGTCACGGCGTAGGCCACGAGTGAGTCGGCCATGTTCTCGTAGACGACCATCTTGTCGACGTCGACCATCGTGCAGATGGTGTCGAGGTGCATCGTCGCCCGCTCCTGCGCGATCGGCACGGCCAGCACCGTGTGGGCGAGGTCGTCGTCGAAGACCTGCCGGGCCAGCCGCTCGGCGCCGGCCGGGGTGGTGCGCTCCCCGACGCCGACCGCAACCACCCCGGGTGCCAGCAGCAGCACGTCGCCACCCTCGACGTGCTCGCGGTGCGAGCCGTGGATCCGAGGGGTGTCGGCAAAGCGGGGGTGGCGGGAGTAGATCAGCTCGGTCAGCTCGGTCTCGCGCTTGCGGGCCGGCATCGCCAGCGAGGTGATCGCCACCCGGTCGCGCACCCACACTGAGGAGTCGCGGGTGAACAGCAGGTTGGGCAGCGGGTCGATGAGGAAGTCGTCGTGGGTGAGCAGCGAGGTGACCAGCCCGAAGCCGCCGCGCACCTCGTCGTTGCGGATCCCGGCGGTCAGGTACGTCGTGAGGTCGGCCGGGTCGGCGTCGGCGAGGAAGCCGTCGAGGTAGTGCCGCATCGTGTCGCCGAGGTCGAGGCCGGCCAGCGCGGCGTCGATCGCCTCGGCCCGGGCGGCGTCGTCGGCGAGAGTCTCGGTGAGCAGGTCGGTGAGGTAGAGCACCTCGACGTCACGCTCGCGCAGGGCCGCCGCGAAGGCGTCGTGCTCCTCCTGGGCCCGCGCCACCCACGGAATGCCGTCGAACAGCAGCCGGTCGTTGTTGCGCGGGGTGAGGCGGCTCAACTCGGGACCGGGGCGATGCAGCATCACCGTTCGCAGCTTGCCGACCTCACTGTCTGCTCCAAGCGCCATAGCCGCACCCTATGGTCTCGACCGGCCGGCCAGCCATCGCCGGGCGCGGCGCTCGGTGCGCCTGCCCGCCGAGCGCCGCGTCCCGACCTACCGTGTGCGGCATGGTCGAGGCGCTCGCGGTGGTGGCAGTCGTGTTGGCGGCGGCCGCCCTGGTGCTCGCCGTGGTCGCGTTGCGACGCACCAGCCGTCGCGCCGACGGCTCCGACCTGCCCCAGGACGTGCAGGGTCTTCGCCAGGAGGTCGCCGCCCTGCGGGCCGAGAGCGCCGACGTGCTGCGTCACCTCGCCGTCGTGCGCTACGACGCGTTCGGCGACGTCGGTGGTCACCTCTCGTGGAGCCTGGCGCTGCTCGACGACCACGGCGACGGCGTCCTGCTGAGCTCGATCCACGGGCGCAGCGAGGCGCGGTCGTATGCAAAGAACGTCACGAAGTGGACCTGCGAGCAGCAGCTCTCGCCCGAGGAGGACGAGGCCATCTCGCTGGCCCGTCCGAAACGGCGGTAGGTCGCAACCACTGTCGGAGCCCGGGCGTAGCGTGACGCCGGTGACCAGTCCCGAGGCGGCCCCCGCGACCCGTGATCCGAAGTGGTGGACCCTCGCCGCGGTGTGCACAGGAGTATTCATGCTCCTGCTCGACATCACGATCGTGAACGTCGCCCTGCCCGACATCCAGATCGAGCTGTCGGCCACGCTGTCGGACCTGCAGTGGGTGATCGACGCCTATGCGTTGAGCCTCGCCTCGCTGCTGCTCACTGCCGGCTCGCTCGCCGACCTGTACGGCCGCAAGCGGATGTTCGCGATCGGCACCGTGCTGTTCACGCTCGGCTCGGTGGCCTGCGGCGCGGCCCAGAGCGTCGGCTTCCTCACCGCCGCCCGCGCCTTCCAGGGCATCGGCGGCGCCGCCATGTTCGCCACCGCCCTCGCCCTGCTCGCCTCGGCGTTCACCGGCAAGGACCGCGGCGTCGCGCTGGGCCTCTTCGGCGCCACCACCGGCGTGGCCGTCGCGATCGGGCCGGTCCTCGGCGGTCTGCTCACCAGCGGCCTGAGCTGGCGCTGGATCTTCTTCGTCAACATCCCGATCTGCGTGGTCGCACTGGCCGTCACGATCGTCCGGGTCCAGGAGTCGCACAACCCTCGCGCCGGCTCGCCGGACTGGGCCGGGTTCCTGTCGTTCAGCGGGGCGCTCGGCCTGCTCGTCTACGGGCTCATCCGGGCCGGGGAGGACGGCTTCGGGGACGCCTGGGTGGTGGCCTGCCTGGTCGGCTCCGGGTTCCTGCTCGTGGTCTTCCTCGCGGTGGAGGTCGGCGCCCGGCACCCGATGTTCGACCTGCGCCTGCTGCTCAAGCCCACGTTCACCGGAGGCCTGATCGCGGCCTTCGGCGTGTCCGCCTCGATCTTCTCGGTCCTCACCTACCTGGTCATCTACGTGCAGAACGTGCTCGGCTACTCCGCGGTCCAGACCGGTCTCCGGTTCCTGTTCCTCTCGGCGATGTCGTTCGTCGCGGCCGCCCTCGCGGGCCGGCTCACCGAGCGGATCGCCGTCAAGTGGCTGATCGGGCCCGGCTTCCTCATCGTCGGCGCCGGCATCATGCTGCTGCGCGGCATCGCCGAGTCCAGCGACCCGGGGGAGTGGACCCACCTCATCCCCGGACTCGTGGTCTCCGGCATCGGGATCGGGCTGATCAACCCGCCGCTGGCCTCGACGGCGGTCGGCGTGGTCGAGGTGGCCCGCTCGGGCATGGCCTCGGGGGTCAACTCCACCTTCCGCCAGGTCGGCATCGCCACCGGCATCGCGGCCCTCGGCTCGATCTTCGCCCACCAGGTCGGCGACTCGATCACCTCCTCGCTGAAGGGCACCCCGGTCGCCGACCGTGCCGACCAGATCGCCGGCGCCGTCACCGGCGGGCAGGTGCAGGCCGTCGCCGCCCAAGCCCCACCGGAGGCGCGCGGGGAGATCCTCAGCGCCACGACCACGGCCTTCGTCGACGCCCTCAACCACATCCTGCTGCTGGCCGCCATCGTCGCCTTCGTCTCGGCGGTCTTCTCCTTCCTGCTCATCCGGCAGCGCGACTTCGTCGTCCGCGAACACCCCGGCGGCGCGCCGTCGGACACCGCCGACCTCGCCCCCGACTACGTCGGGCCCGAGGTCACCGGCCGGGGTGCCCACATCCGCGACGAGGAGCCGGGCAAGCACCTGCCTGCGTGAATCCAGGCTGAGCTCGCGCCAGACCTACCTACCCACCCTTCGTGAGCTCGGCCCCCATCGCGGCGATCACCGCCTCGAGCCCCTGCACCGGTCGGATCATCACCGTGAACGACGTCAGCCGCTGATCGGCGCCCCAGCGGAGCATGTCGACGCCGTGGACGGTCTTGCCGCCCACCTCGCACTCGAACTCGAGCACGGCCGAGCCGGCTCCGTCCGGCGCGACGTGGGACCACTCGTCGAGGTAGCGCAGCGTCGGTCCGAGCACGGTGATAGCGGCGCGCAGGTAGGCGGTCGTGATCTGCTTGCCCTCCTGCGGTGTGTGCACGGCCGGCGAGCGGAAGACGCAGTCGTCGGCGAGGAGAGCGTCCAGGCCGGAGGGGTCGAGGGTCCGGGCGATCTCGTGCCAGGCCTGCAGCGGAGCCGGAGGAGCGGGAGTCGACATGGGGCCAGTCAAGCGCAGCCTCGAGAAGAGCCGACGGCGGGAGCAACCTCCGTGCCGTTGAGACGTCCCTTGAGTATGACCACCACGACCGAGCTCGGGACCAGGCGGCAACGGCACTTGGACGCCGACGACCTCGCCGAGCTCTACGCCGCCCACCGCCTCGCGCTGGTGCGTCTCGCGGTCCTGCTCGTCGACGACCAGGCCTCGGCGGAGGACGTCGTCCAGGACGCGTTCGCCTCCCTCGCGACCCGACTCCACAAGCTCCGCGACCCGAACGCCGCCGTCGGCTACCTGCGCACCTCGGTCGTCAACGGCTCCCGTTCGGCGCTACGACGACGCCGGACCGCGCGCGGCTACGTGCCGCCCAGCGAGGCCGAGCCACCCGGCCCCGATGACCGGGTGGTCCTCGCCGAGGAGCACCGCGAGGTCCTGGCCGGGCTCGACCGGCTCGCGCCGCGGCAACGCGAGGTGCTGGTCCTGCGCTACTGGTCGGGTCTCTCCGAGGCCGAGATCGCCGAGGCGTGCGGGATCTCCCGCGGCGCCGTCAAGTCCACCGCCAGCCGCGCCCTCGACGCGCTGGAGAAGATCCTCAAGGGAGACGCCCGATGAACGCCCCGAGCAGCCCCACCGACCTCGAGTCCCGTCTCACCGCGGCGTTGAACGCCCGCGCGGGGCAGGTGGCCCCAGAGGACCTCGGCCCGGCCCGACCGCCGGCCACCGTGTCGCCGCTGCGCCGGCGCGTCCGGGTCGGCGCTGGCCTGGCCGCGGTGGGCGCCGTGGCCGCTGCGTCGGTCATCGCCGTGAGTGTGATCAACCACGACGACGAGCGCACGGTGCCCGGCGGGCCCGCCACCGAATCGACCTCTGTCGCCACCGACCCGACCACCGGCCCGACGACCGACACCACGACCGGACCCGCCGACAAGACCCCGCAGACCCCGCAGGTCCCGGTCGATCCGGCAGGCCTCCTCCCGCAGGACCAGCCGATGGCGCTGGACGGGGGCGCCACCGCCGACTTCGCCGACGGGTCGAGCGCGGTCCTCGACGGCGACCGCCTCGTCGTCACCGATGGCGGCACCGAGTACGCCACCACGATCGAGGGCCTGCGCGCCGAGCCCTACCTCTCGGTGGTCCAGGTCGTCTTCGGCACCGGCAACGGCTACCTCGTGGCCCAGAGCGGCGGCGGTGACTCGAACTCCCAGACCGTCTACGTGCCCGAACCAGGCGGCCTCGCCGCAGTCCAGCCGGACAAGGGGGCTCCGTTCGGGTACGCCTTCGCTGAGGGATTCGGCGGCTACCAGACCTGGACCGTCGGCGACGGCGAGCACCTGGTGACTGTGGAGCAGATCGGCACCCAGGGCAGTAGGTGGAAGGCCTGGGAGTGGCAGCTGGATGGCACCACGCTGCTACCTACACCGCTCGGCACGGTCTGCCTCGACTTCCAGGCCGAGACCGCCGCCACCTGCTGACCCCTCAAGCACGCCGAGTCGGCATTTCTGCTTAGTACAAACGCCGACTCGGCGTCCTGGTCAGCGTGGCACCCGCACCAGCAGCCGGCCCGGGATGCACTCCATGTGCAGTTCGCGGCCGGCGCCGATGGAGTCGCCGTCGAGCTGGCGGGGGGTGTCGGCCGAGGCGCGCAGGGTGACGGTGCGGCCGGTCATCCGGTTGATCGTGTCGTCGGTGCGCGAACGCTTGGCGAGCACCCGCACCGCCAGCGGGATCCAGGACAGGAACCGTCGCGGATAGAGCATCACGACGTCGAGCTGCCCGTCGTCGATCGCCGCGTCGGGCAGCAGGGGCATGCCGGCCTGGAGGTAGCCGACGTTGCCGACCACCACGGTGCGGGCGCGGTGTCGGGTGTACTCGCCGCCGTCGATGGAGATCTCGATCCGGGTCGGCGGATACATCAGCGACTTCAACGCCGAGATCACGTACGCGAGCCAGCCGACCTTCTTCTTGATGTCCTCGTTGACGCCCTCCATGATCGCGGCGTCGAAGCCCATCCCGGCCATCACCAGGAAGTGGCTCTCGAACCCGCGGTGCCCCTCGACGTCGACGGGCTCGATGTCGCCCTGCGGGTCGCCGCCGTCGCCACGCACCGCCACCATGTCGATCGCGCGGTCCTGGCCGGTGAGGGCGATGTCGACCGCGGCGCGGATGTAGAGCGGGATGTCGAGGTTGCGGGCCAGCAGGTTGCCGGTGCCGGCCGGCACGATCCCGACCGGGATGCCGGTGCCGGCCAGCTCCGCGCACACCTCGCGCACCGTGCCGTCGCCGCCGCACACGATCACCAGCTCCGCCCCGGCGACCGAGGCCTGCTCGGCCTGGCCGGTGCCGGAGTCCTCCACCGTCGTGAAGTACCAGAGCGGGTCGCGCCAGCCGGCCTCGCGGGCCATCGAGGTGACCGTCTGCTGGAAGGTCTCGACGTCCTCGACCTTCACCGGGTTCAGCACGACGGCGAGTCGCTTGGTCGAGGGCACCGCCTCCGGCAGCGGCTCGACCTTGAGCGCGTGGCTGCGGGGGAGCGGGGTGAAGACGACCAGGCCCAGGATCGTCACCCCGGCACCGAGCAGCACGCCGCCGACGACGTCGCTGGGGTAGTGCCGGCCCAGCATCAGCCGGTCCGCGCACACCACCACGACCAGCACGAGCATCACCACGACGATCAGCCGCCGCACGGTGCCGCGGCGGATCAGCATCACCGCCAGGACGATGGCCACCCCGGCGAAGGCGCCGATCCCGGAGGCGTGTCCGGAGGGGAAGGAGCCGTTCTCGAGCAGGTGGTCCGGGCTCTGCCACTCCGGACGCGTGCGACCCACCCAGACCTTGAGGCCGGTCGTCGCCAGCGCCGTGACCAGCGGGACGCCGGCGGCATAGATCGCCGCCCGCCGATGCCCCTTGATCAGTAGCAACGCCGCCAGCAGGACCGTGTAGCAGGTCAGTGCGATCGTGCCGAAGACGTCCTCGATCACGTACAGGACCGACTTGAGTCCGGCGTCGTCGATGGCCCACTGCCGTGCCGAGCGACCGCGGTGGTCGATGTCGACCAGCCAGTCCCACTGCTGGTTCACCGCCAGCCCGAGGAACGCGAGCAGGGCGAAGCAGCCCACCGCCCAGCCGAGCTGGGTCGAGCGCGATCGGTCGAGCAATGGGGCCCCTTCGTCTTGGATCGGCGGTGCGGATCGCACGGAAGGGGCCAGTATGACCAACAGCCGGTTCGGAGACCGCTTCGGGAGCCGCTGGAAACCGGCTACTAGCCTCGTCCCATGACCGCGGCCGAAGAACACCCGGAGGAGAGAGCCGGCCTGCCCGGGTGGACGCCACGGCTGGTTGCCCTCGACATCGACGGCACCCTGCTCAAGTGGGTCGAGGACCGGGGGACCACGCACGAGGAGGTCACCCCGGCGGTCTATGACGCCGTGCACCGCGCCCTGGACGCCGGCGCGCACGTCGTCCTGGCCTCCGGTCGCTCTCCGCACGGCATGACCGTGATCGCCGACCTGCTCGACCTGCACGGGCACGACGACGACCGGCTCTGGGTGGTGGCCAGCAATGGCGCGGTGATCTTCCGCTACCTGCCCGGCGGCGAGGTCGAGGTCGTGCACGAGGAGACGTTCGACGCCGCGCCCGCGGTCCGCGCCATCCTCGACCTGCGGCCCACCGCCCGGGTCGCGATCGAGGACCGCGGCCGCGGCTACCGCGTCACCAACCCGTTCCCCGAGGGGGAGCTGAGCGGCGAGATGGTCACCATCAGCGTCGACGACCTCGTGGCCGAGCCGGTCAGCCGCGTCATCATCCGCGACCCCGAGGCCACCGCCGACGACTTCGTCGAGCTCGGCCGCAACCTCGGACTGCACGGCACCGACTACGTCGTCGGCTGGACCGCCTGGCTCGACCTGACGCCGGTGGGGGTCTCGAAGGCCTCCGGTCTCCAGCATGTCTGCGACGAGCTCGGCCTCACCCCCGACGACGTCCTGGCGATCGGCGATGGACGCAACGACCTCGAGATGCTGGGGTGGGCCGGCCGCGGCGTCGCGATGGGTCAGGCGGTCGACGACGTCCACCTCGCCGCCGATGCGACCACCGACTCGGTCAACGACGACGGCGCCGCGGTCGAGATCAGCCGCTGGTTCCCGTGAGCATCCCGGCGCGGGTCGAGACCGAACGGCTCCGGCTGATCCTGATCACCCCCGACGACGCCGCCGACATGCTCGCCGGGCGCCGCCAGGGCCGCTGGCACCCCGACTACCCGCGCCAGGACGACGCCGACGTCGCCGCCACGGTGCGACCCGGTGCGAGCCCGTGGGGTCCGCGCCACGTGGTCTACGAGCAGCAGGCGGTCGGCACGATCGGCTTCTACGGCCCGCCGGACGAGCACGACGAGGTGGAGATCGGCTACGGCCTGGTCCAGGCCGTGTGGCGTCGAGGCATCGCCACGGAGGCCATCGCCGGCCTGCTCGGCGAGACCGACCGGATCGGCGTCCGGGTGCGCGCCAGCGTGCTGCCGTTCAACGTGATGAGCCTGCGGGTGCTCGCGAAGTCGGGGTTCACCGAGCTCCGCGGCAGCGACGAGGAGGGCCAGCTCGTGATGGCGCGGCCGCTGCCGGGCAGCCGATGAGCGACATCAAGGTCGCGGCCACCGACCTGGACGGCACTCTGCTCCGCAGCGACGGCACCGTGTCGGGTGCCACCCGGCGGGTGCTCGCCGCCGTCGAGGAGTCCGGCGTGCCGGTGGTGTTCGTCACCGCGCGACCGTTGCGCTGGATGGACGACCTCTGGCCGATGGTCGGCGCCCACGGCCTGGCGGTGGTGAGCAACGGCGCCCTGGTGTACGACGTCGCCGCCCGCGCCGTACGCCGGGTGCGCGGCCTGGCGCCCGAGCCGGGACTAGACGTCGTCGCCGCCGTCCGGAAGTCGGTGCCGGAGGCCTCTTTCGCGATCGAGACCGTCGAGGGGATCCGCCTCGAGGCCGGCTACCCACACGACCGGGACGATCACCAGGCACCGCCCGGCAGCCCGGTCGGGCCGATGGACACGCTGTGGGACGGGCCGGCGCTCAAGCTGCTGGTCCGGCACCCCGGCACCGACCACGACGGCTTCCGCGAGCGTGTCGAGCAGGCGGTGGGCGAGGCCGCGATCGTCACCTGGACGGTGCCGGGCCTGCTCGAGATCAGCGCACCCGGCGTCACCAAGGCCGCCGCGCTGGCCGAGGTGTGCGCCGACCTCGGAGTCGAGGCCGCCGACGTCGTCGCGTTCGGCGACATGCCCAACGACGTGCCGATGCTGACCTGGGCCGGGACGTCGTACGCGGTGTCGGGCGCCCACCCCTCGGCGATCGCCGCCGCCGACCATCTCGCGCCCAGCAACGACGCCGACGCGGTGGCCCAGGTCCTGGCCCGTCTGGTCCCGATCGGGGCCGATCTGTTGTGATATCCGATGTGATCGACCGTGCGACGCACTCCGCTCTGCAGCCGCGGCTGCTCCGGGCGCTGCTGGGACTGCTGCTCGGCGCCCTCGCGGTGCTGGCGACGGGCGCGCTGCCCGCCGACGCCACGGTGACCTCGAAGCGGGCCGCAGCGCCCGCCGCGGGCGCCGCCGTCGACGCCGAGCGAGCCATCTTCACCGGCTCGTTCGTCGGACGTCCGGTGGTCGAGGGAGTGGGTTCGGAGCGCACCCGCAGCTACCAGGTCGAGGTCTCGGAGGTCTTCGGCCCCTACGACATCACCACCGAGCGGGTCACGGTCCGCTCGCGCGCCGAGCTGGAGTCGTGCACCGACCCCTCCCAGCGCCCTGGGCAGGGCGATCGCACCGGCCGCGAGCCGTCGGACACCGCCAAGCCCGACCCGACCAGCTCGGAGACGCCCACCGACGGCGCCACCGATCCCACCACCCCGGCGACGCCGATCGACCGGCAGCTGCGGCTCTTCGACGCCACCGTCCAGGACGGCATCTACGTCATCACCGACTGCAAGGACGTCGTGCTGGCCTCCGACACGGTGCTCACCCAGATCGTGCGGCAGTTCGGTGAGGGCCGGCCGGTAGGCGGCGAGACCCCTCCGGCCTCCGAGCCGCTGGCCGACGTCGGCTTCCTGTGCCCCGACACCATGGACGCCCTCGACATCGACAACGACCGGACCTGCCCGACCCTCGAGCCCAGTCAGTCGTTCAAGCGGGCCGCGGCGCCCGGACTGGCGCTGGTGATCGTCGGCCTGCTCGGACTGGTGCTGGTCCGCCGGCTCGGCCGGCGCACCTGATCCTGACCAGGCTGAGGCCCTACAGGTACATCCCGCCCGAGCTGGAGCGGTCGTCGTCGGCCGGTGCCTGCTGCGGCTGGCCGGGTGCGCCCATCGGCGGCTGTCCGGGCTGTCCGGGCATCCCGGGAACCGCGCCGCCGGGCAGGGCGCGACGCATCTGCTCGAACTGGGCGCGCGCGGCGAGCTGCTGGGCGTAGATGGCGGTCTGGATGCCGTGGAAGAGTCCCTCGAGCCACCCGACCAGCTGCGCCTGGGCGATGCGGAGCTCGCCCTCGGACGGCGTCGCGCCGTCGGCGAAGGGCAGGGAGAGCCGCTCGAGCTCGTCGACCAGCTCGGGCGCCAGGCCCTGCTCGAGCTCCTTGATGGAGGCGGCGTGGATCTCCTTCAGGCGCGCCCGGCTGGCCTCGTCGAGGGGCGCCGCCTTCACCTCCTCGAGCAGCTGACGGATCATGCTGCCGATCCGCATCACCTTGGCCGGCTGCTCGACCAGGTCGTTGAGGTTGCGGACCGCCTCGTCGCCGGCGTCCTCGCCGCCCGCGGCGGCGGCGAGCATGGAGGCGGGCACGGTACCGACCGCCTTGCCGTCGGGGCCGACGATGACGACCTGCTGCTCGCCCTGTTGATCGGCGGGCTCACCGCCGGGCTGGCTGGCAGTCTGATCGGTGGGCTGGTCGCCGGCCTGCTCGGTGGCCTGGTCGCCGGTCTGCTCGGAGCTCATGGGCCCCACCGTACTGACTGTCGCGCACCCCACTTACAAGGTGAGCACGATCTTGCCGGTGTGACCGCCGTCGTCCATCCGCTCGTGGGCCGCGGCGACGTCGTCGAGCGGCAGCACCTGGTCGATCACCGGGCGGATGCTGCCGTCGGCGATCAGCGGCCAGACGTGCTCGACCACCGAGGCGCAGATCGCCGACTTGTCGCCCACCGGCCGCCCCCGCAGGGAGGTCGCGATGACCGCGCCGCGCTTGGCGAGCAGCCGGCCCAGGTCGAGCTCGCCACGGGCACCGCCTTGGAGGCCGATCACCACGAGCCGGCCCTCGGTGGCCAGCGCCGCGACATTGCGCGTGAGGTAGCTGCCGCCCATGTTGTCGAGGATGACGTTGACGCCGACGCCGCCGGTGGCCACGCGGGCGACCTCGACGAAGTCCTCGTCGCGATAGTTGATCGTGACGTCGGCACCCAGCTCGGCGCACAGCGCGAGCTTCTCGGGCGAGCCGGCCGTGGCCAGCACCCGTGCCCCGAGCGCAGTAGCCAGCTGGATCGCGAAGGTGCCGATGCCGCCGGCGCCGCCCTGCACCAGGATCGACTCCCCGCGCTGGAGACCGGCCACCATGAAGACGTTCGACCAGACCGTGCAGGCCACCTCGGGCAGGGCCGCGGCGGTCACGAGGTCGACGCCCTCGGGGATCGGCATGACCTGGCCGGCCGGCACCGCGACCAGCGAGGCGTACCCACCACCGGACAACAAGGCGCACACCTCGGCGCCGATGGCCGGACCCTCGTCGTCGGCGAGGTCGGCGCCGCGAGCGACGACGGTGCCGCTGCATTCGAGCCCGATCGTCTCGCTGGAGCCCGGTGGGGGCGGGTAGAAACCGCGCCGCTGGAGCGTGTCCGCGCGGTTGACCGCGGTGGCGGCGACCTTGATCAGCACCTCGCCCGGGCCGGGCTCCACGTCGGGTACCTCCCCGACCGAGAGGACCTCGGGCCCGCCGGTCCCGTCTGCGATCACGGCCCTCAACGCACGCCCTCCCGGTCGTCGTCGAGCTCGGCGTCGACGACGTCGGAGCTGTGGTCGATGCCCCGGTCGTCTGGGATCTCGTCGTCGACGTCGTCGGGATCGGGTGCCCCGGCCGGGCGGTCCCAGTTCTCGGCCAGCGTCTGGGCGCGTGCGGCCAGCTTCTCGACGGTCTCGGGGGTGGCCGCGCTCGTTGCGGCGGCGAAGCCGAGCAGGTAGGCGGTGACCGGGCCGGCGACCGGGTCGACGTTGTCGTGGGTCAGCTCTGCCAGGTCGTTGAGGAGGCCCTCGTCGACCTCGGTCTCGATCTCGAGGACGTCGCTCAGCTCGTCGATCCAGTCGTGGAGGTTCACGGCCTTAGCGTCTCGACCCGGACGCGGCTGCGCAACCCCGAGACCCTCAGTCGTCGTCGTGCCCGGCCAGGCGGTCGAGGTCGGACCAGGTGTCGACGTCGAGGTGCTCGCCTCCGGTCGCTGCCACCTCCACCAGGTCCAGTGGCGCGAGCAGGCGCCACAGAGCCAGGTCGCGCCGAGCATCGGCCTCGGGAGCGATCTGGCCCAGCCGTGCGGCGTCGAGCACCAACGCGAGCTGCCGACGCCCGTCGGGGCCGGTCAGCACCGAGCCGTCCCGACCGCGGGCCGCGACCCGGAGTCGGTCGATCGTGGCGGCACTCACCTCGGGCATGTCGACGGCGAGCACGGCCAGGGTCTGGGGGCTCGGCGTGCACTCCAGTGCGGCGGCGCCGGTGAGCAGGGCGGCCGCCGGCCCGGCGTAGCGTGGCTCCTCGACGACGAACCGCACCGACGCGGGCGCGGAGCGGGCCTCCCCGACCACCACCACACCGCAGGCGCCCTCGACGGCGTCCAGCGCACGGTCCAGCAGCGAGCGGCCGCGCAACTGGAGTGCAGCCTTGTCGGCGCCACCGAGTCGGCGGCCCCGGCCACCGGAGAGCACCACTGCCCCGAACGGCGCGAGATCCATGGCTCGATCCTCGCACCGGGACCGGGTCCACGGCCGGGGCGCGTGCGGTCAGCCGGTGGCCCGCGGCGTCCAGGGTCGAGTGGCAGGGTGGACCCATGAACTCCGAGGCCACCCCCGCCGAACGACTCCGCCTCGCGCTGGTCCAGCAGGCCGCCGGGCTCGATCCCACGGCCAACCGGCACCGGCTGGCCAAGCTGACGCCAGAGGGCGTCGACCTGGTGATCTGGCCGGAGGCGACCGCGCGTGACTTCGGAGAGGCCGGATCCGACGTCAGCGCGTACGCCGAGCACGTGACCGGCGAGTTCGGCACCGAGCTCGGCCGCGTCGCCGAGGCACGTGACACCACGATCGTGGCCGGCATGTTCGAGGTCAGCCACGATCCCGCGCGGCCGTTCAACACGCTCCTGGTGCGGGGCAAGGCCGCCGCGTCCTACCGAAAGATCCACCTCTACGACTCCTTCGGATACAAGGAGTCCGATCGCCTGAGCGCCGGCGACGCGGGTCCGGTGGTGGTGACCGTCGACGGCTGGTCGGTCGGCCTGATGACCTGCTACGACCTGCGTTTCCCCGAGATGGCACGACTCCTCATCGACGCCGGGGCCGAGCTGATCGTCATCCCGGCCGCCTGGGTGGCCGGTCCCCGCAAGGTCGAGCACTGGCGGACCCTGGTGCGGGCCCGGGCGATCGAGAACACCGTGTTCGTCGCGGCTGTCGGGCAGCCGGGGCCCCGCTACACCGGGCACTCGATGGTGGTCGACCCGCTCGGCGACGTCCTCGTGGAGGCCGAGGACGAGCCGGCGGTGCTGGAGGCCACCGTGACGCGCGCCGCCCTGGAGGAGGCGCGTCACACCAACCCCTCGCTCGCCAACCGGCGTCTGTAACCTCCTCGGTTGTGTTCGGAGCCCGTCGTACCCGCGATCACGCCGCGGGCGAGGAGTCTGATCCCCCGGTGACCGATCGACCGACGCTCGCCGAGCGCTGGGACCGGCGCGTCGCCGCGCTCGCGGCCTCGCGGCTGCCGCTGGGCACGTGGAGTGTGCTCGTTCTGGCCGGCGTGGCCGCGCTCGTGTGCGCGATGGTGCCGGTCGGACCGGACTGGCTGGGCGCCGCCGGCGCAGTGGTCATCGCCTCGGCCTACTCCTGGGCGCTCGCCGCGCGGACCGGCGGCCGGGCGGTCGTGTTCGGAACGCTCGCGGCGCTGATCGGGACCGCCGCCGTCGTCATCGACCTCGACGAGCTGCGCACCGGCGCCGCGGTGCTGACCTGCTCGGTGAGCGCGGTGCTCGGCGTGATGGCGACCAAGCCCGCGGTGACCTTCCTCCGCACCGTCCGCGAGTGTGTGATCGCGGTGCTCATCGCCGGGGTGGGAGCGCTGGCCACGGTGGGCTTCGAGCCTGCGATCGCGGTGACCCGGTTCGAGTACGCCACCCTCGGCCTGGCGGTCGTGGGTGCCTTCGCCGTCGTCTTCCGCCTCGGCGCGGGGCTGCACGGCCTGGGGCGTCGGGGTCTGGTCATCGTCGTGATCGGCGGCCTCGTCCTCGCCCTCCTCCTGGCCTACGCCGAACTGCTGCGGCGTTACGGCACCAACGACCTGGTGAGCTCGCTGCTGGACCTGGTGCGGTGGAGCCGCGACCACCTCGGGGCCTTCCCCCGCCCCATCGTGGCCATCCTGGGCATCCCGGCCCTCGCCTACGGCTGCCACATGCGCGCGCGGCGGCGGCAGGGCTGGTGGGTGTGTGCCTTCGGCGCGGCGGCCACGGCGGCGGTGGCCAGCTCCCTGGCCAACCCCACCATCTCCCGCACCGAGAGCCTCCTCTCGCTGGTCTACGGGCTCCTGATCGGCCTGGTCCTGGGGTTCGTCCTGATCCGGCTCGACCTCTTCTTCACCGGCTCCCGCGGACGCCGCAGCCGGGGTGCCGAGGAGGCCGCGGCGCTGCGGCCCGAGCCACCCCGTACCGCGCCGCTCCTGTGACCTTCGGTGGGCACCCCGGGCGGAGGTTGAGCAAGCGAGCGCTCGTTGATTGATCGAACCCCGGCGACCGTGGCTGCCAGAGTTTCCGAGGTCGGTTGGGAGGGTTTCGTCTCGCCCGTCGCGGCTTCGTTCCTCAGCCGCGGGGATCGCTCAACCTCCAGCCGCGACGGATCTGCTCCTTCGTCGCAGCTCCTGCGGCCGGAGGTTGAGCAGAGCGCAAGCGAGCGCCGACGAAACCCCGGCAACCGGCACTGCCAACCGTCCCCCGCACGCCACCCGTGGCTGGCCGCTTCGCTGCGACGCCGGGCGCCCCGCATAGAATCGGCGCGGTCCGCGACTCGTCGCGGGCACGGAGGGGTGCCGGAGTGGCCGATCGGAACCGCCTTGAAAGCGGTCGTAGGGAGACCTACCGCGGGTTCGAATCCCGCCCCCTCTGCCAGCGGGCACCAGCCGGCGCCTACTCGGAGCCGCCCAACTCGAGCTCGACGTCGTCGTAGGCCAGGTCGTGCACGCGCTGTACGTGATGACCGACGTCGGCGACGACGCGGGCCACCTCGGCGCGGACGGCGCCCACCTCGGGATCCTCGATCACGCGGGTGCTGAGCTCGTGGAGGCGGCCGAGCAGCACGTTGCGCTCACGGAAGGCGGTGCCGCCACGGGCCGCGAGCCAGCCGTTGCCCGTCACGTCGCGGCCCGGCTCGGCGGTGAGCGCGTCGCGGACCGCGACGACCCGCTGACGCATGGTCCAGCGCCACGAGGCTAGGGCGGGCCCGCTGGAGCGGGGGGCCTCGTTCGCCAACGCCAGCGCGCGCAGCGCGGCCGCCATCCGTGACCTCGACGGGCGTGGCTGGGCCGGAGCGGTCACGGCGCCTCCTTTGTCTAGGTCCTCACCCGAGCATGACGGGCCGACCCCGCCACGGCAAGGGCGAGCGTCGAGGGCACCGGACCGGTTCGGTCGATCCGCACCGATGCGGGACAATGGCGGGGTGAACGGCGTCAGCGATCCCCACTCCTCGCGACTGCGGTTCTATCGACTCGCGCCGACCTTCGCCGCCCGCGTCGTCGGGCTGGGCTTCGTCGTCGTCGCGATCCTCACCTTCGGCTACGCCGCGGCGGCCTTCGCCTGGTCGTGGCCGGCCGACGTGATCCTGCTCGTCGCCGGGGTCGGACTGGCGATCGTGCTCGTCGTCGCGGCCTGGCTGCGCAGCCGGGCCTACGTCGTCCGGCTCGACGACCTGGGCTACGACGTCAGACTCGTGCGTGGCGTCGGGGTGGCCACCGGCCGCTGGGAGGACGTCGTCGAGGTGGCCGCCGCGGACCCGCGCGGTGTCGCCTGCCTGGTCCTGCACCGGCGCGACGGCACCGCGACCTCGATCCCCGTGGAGATGATCGCGGCGCCCAGCGACAGCTTCGCCGACGACGTCCGGGACCGACTCACCCGGGCCGCCGGCCGACGGGACTAAGACGCATCCGCCCTGGTCTGGGCAACCGATTGGCCCCGGATCCGTCGGGCCTTGTAACCTGACCCTGTCGCCTCGGCCACGAGGTGACAAGGAGGCGTCGCCTAGTCCGGTCTATGGCGCCCGCCTGCTAAGCGGGTTGAGGGCTTCAACCCTCTCGCGAGTTCAAATCTCGCCGCCTCCGCCGTTGTGACCGCCGCCAGCCTCGCGCTGGCGGCGGGACCGGCTTGCCGGCAGTGCCGACGGTTTGCCGCGCCCGGTGACGGGTAATGAACTCACAGCGACGCACCCAGCACCGGGCGCGCCTCGTACAGCCCGGCAGGTTTCGACGCGGAAGTTGGGTCCCCCCATGAAGGTTGCTCGCCAGATCGGCCTGCTCGTCGCCTCGGCCGTCCTCGGCATCTCGCTGGCCGCGGCGCCGGCGCCGAACGCCCACGCGGGCGACTCCAGCTGGGGCTGCGGCGGCAGTTGCCGGCCCGACGTCCCCTGAGTCGCCGGCCGCTGATCGCTCACTCGACGTCGTCGGGGGCGTCGTCCGCGGGGCCGCCGCTGTCGCCGCGCAGCCCCATCGCGTAGCCGAGCTGGAACCGGGTCTCGGCCTCGTACTCGGTCTTGAGGTCGGCGACGTAGCCGGCGTAGGTGCGCGGACTGACCCCGAGGCGCTTGGCGCTGACCGGATCCGAGTGCCCCTCCACCAGCATCCGGATCGTCATGGCTCGCTGCTCGGCGGCGATGCCCTTCAAGGTGCCGGACTCGCGGTTGGTGAAGGGGCGCCCGCGCGCCCACGTGCGCTCGAAGATGTCGACGAGGTAGGCCACGATCGACGGCTCGCGGATCGCGATGGCGGTGCGGAGGTCATCGCCGGCCGGGATCACCGCGACCCGGCGATCCACCACGATCATCCGGTTGAAGAACTCGTCGAGGGTGCGGACCTCGGCGCCGCGCTCGGTGACGGCCGCGACGTACTTTCCGGTGAAGGTGCTGCGCCGGGCGCTGTGCTGGTAGAGCGTGCGCATCTTCGTGCCGCGCTCCAGCATCGCGATGTCGCGGGTGGCCGCGGCGGCCAGTGAGGCGGCGTCGCGTCCGGTCTGCGGCTGCGCGGTGAGCATCTCCTCCTCCGCCTCGGAGACGATCCCGGCGATGAACTGCGCGATGCCATTGGAGTGCAGGTAGGTGAAGGGCCCGCGCGCCGTCGAGAGCGGGGAGCGGCGCCACGACTGGCTCAGCGCACCGAACGCCTTGGCCCACTCCGAGGACTCGGTGAGCAGGTCGGCGGCCTGCTGGCTCAACGGCGAGACCACTCGCGACTGCACCGACGCCGGGTCCTCCGGCACCCACCGCTTCTCGTCCTCGTCGTGCTGCAGCAGGCCGAACTCGACCAGGAGGTCGAAGGCCGGACGCTCGGGTGCGTCGTCGGCCAGGCGCGGGTCGTCGTCGGCGATCGCCTCGGCCGCGACGATGTCGTCGTACAGTTCGGCCGCCGCGCCCTGGAAGAGCGCGCGCTCATCGCGACCGTAGGTCATGGCGTCGCCTCACCTCCCCCGATCGGGGCCCCGGCGGGACCCGACGACGTCACCTTAGATGAGTGATTCCACGGGATCGTTCGAGGACACCGCAGCCCACCAATGGCAAAGGTCCGGGCCGACGAGAGTCGGCCCGGACCTTCGAGCGATACGCGGTGTCGATCAGCCGTCGAGGCGGGCCTTGAGTCCGTCGAGCTCGGTCCAGAACACGGCGGGCAGGTTGTCGCCGAACTTCTCGAACCACTCCTGGATGAGCGGGATCTCGGCGCGCCACTCCTCGGCGTCGACGGCGAGGGCGGCCTCGAGGGCCTCCTCGCTCATGTCGAGACCCTCGGTGTCGAGGGAACCCGGCGCCGGGACCCGGCCGATGGGCGTGTCCACCGCGGCGGACTGGCCGTCGATGCGCTCGACGATCCACTTGAGCACCCGGCTGTTCTCGCCGAAGCCCGGCCACAGGAAGCCGCCGTCGTCGTCGCGACGGAACCAGTTGACGTAGAAGATCCGCGGCAGCTTGGCGGCGTCGTTGTCCTTGCCGATGCCGATCCAGTGGTTGAAGTAGTCGCCGGCGTTGTAGCCGATGAACGGCAGCATCGCCATCGGGTCACGGCGCACGACGCCGACCGCGCCCACCGCGGCGGCGGTGGTCTCGGAGGAGAGGGTGGCGCCCAGGAAGGTGCCGTGGGCCCAGTCGCGGGCCTCGAACACGAGCGGGACGGTGGTCTTGCGGCGGCCGCCGAAGAGGATCGCGTCGATCGGGACGCCGCGGGGGTCGTCGTACTCGGGCGCGAGGATGTCGCACTGCTTGATCGGGGTGCAGTAGCGGCTGTTCGGGTGGCTGGAGAGCTCCTCGGAATCGGGCGTCCACGCCTCGCCCTTCCACGAGGTCGCGGTCGCGGGCTCGTTCTCCAGGCCCTCCCACCACACGTCGCCGTCGTCGGTGAGCGCGACGTTGGTGAAGACCGAGTTGCCCTTGTTGATGGTCTTCATGGCGTTGGGGTTGGTGTGCTCGTTGGTGCCCGGCGCCACGCCGAAGAAGCCGTACTCGGGGTTGACCGCCCACAGCCGGCCGTCCTCACCGATCCGCATCCAGGCGATGTCGTCGCCGAGCGTCTCGACCTTCCACCCGGGGATGGTCGGCTCGAGCATGGCGAGGTTGGTCTTGCCGCAGGCGCTCGGGAAGGCCGCGGCGATGTACTTCACGACGCCCTGCGGGCTGGTGAGCTTGAGGATGAGCATGTGCTCGGCGAGCCAGCCCTCGTCGCGGGCCATCACACTGGCGATGCGCAGCGCGTAGCACTTCTTGCCGAGCAGGGCGTTGCCGCCGTAGCCGGAGCCGTAGGACCAGATCGCGCGCTCCTCGGGGAACTGCACGATGTACTTGGTGTCGTTGCACGGCCACTTGACGTCGGCCTCGCCCTCGGCGAGCGGGTGGCCGACGGAGTGGATCGCCTGCACGAACGGCGCGTCGAGCTCGGTCATCCGCTCCAGGACGTTGCTGCCCATCCGCGCCATGACCCGCATCGAGGCGGTGACGTAGGCGGAGTCGGTGAGCTCGATGCCGAACATCGGCTTCTCGGCGTCGAGGTGACCCATCACGAACGGGATGACGTACATCGTGCGGCCCTTCATGCAGCCGGCGTACAGCCCGCGCATGATGTCCTTCATCTGGTTCGGGTCCATCCAGTTGTTGGTGGGCCCGCAGTCCTTCTCGTCGACCGAGCAGATGTAGGTGCGGTCCTCGACGCGCGCGACGTCGATCGGGTCGGAGGCGGCGTAGAACGAGTTGGGCTTCTTGGCCGGGTCGAGCTGGGTGAACGTCCCGGTCTCGACCAGCGCGGCGGTGAGCTGGTCCCACTCCTCGTCGGAGCCGGTGCACCAGTGGATGGCGTCGGGCTGGGTGAGCTCGGCGACCTCGGTGACGAAGTCGATGACGCCCTGATGGGTCGTGGGGTACTCCGAGGTGGCGGTGGTGCGGTCCTGCGTGGCGGTCGTGCCGGTCACTGTGGTCCCTCTCGCGCGGTTCGCAGACCTCCGGGAGGACCCAGGAGGCCGGCCGTCGAGGCGCTTCGACGGCGGGTGGTGGATCGAGCGGATCGCTGGCGTCGTTGCTGGCGAGTGCGGCGAAGGTATCCCGGCCTGCGCCGTCCACATATTGGATCGATCAACGACCTGTGGTCGCGGTCACACCCGCGCCGCGCCGGGTCCAAATCAGGGGATGCGATGGATCGATCCAACGCGTCAGGCTGCACGGCGTCGGTAGCGTGAGGCCGCATCACAGGCGGTCGAGGGCGGAAGGGCGATGGGGATGGTCGACGACAAGCTGGAGCGGATCCTGGACGAGGCGGGGGTGCGCAACCCGCACGTGCGCGACTACGTGGCGCACTGGGCGGCGATCACCGAGCCGGATCGGGTCGAGGTGGTCGACGCCGGCGACGATGCCCGGCTGGTCGCCGAGGCCCTCGACGCCGGCGAGCTGCTGCCGGCCGGCGAGGGCCGCTACTACTCCCGCAGCTACGTCAAGGACACCGCGCGCTCGGAGGAGCGCACGATCGTGGCGACCAGCGACCCCGCCGACCGTGGCGTCTACAACAACTGGCACGACGGCGAGGAGATGACCGCCGCGCAGGTCGAGCGGATGCGCGGGCAGTCGCGCGGCAAGACGATGTACGTCGTCCCGTACCTGATGGCACCGCCCGGCTCGCCGCTGGCGGCCTACGCCGCCGGTGTCGAGCTCACCGACAACCGCCCCGTGGTCCTCCACATGATCCGGATGGCCCGCGTCGGCGTCGCGCACCTCGAGGCGCTGGAGGATCCGGCCCACTTCGTGCGCGCCGTCCACGTGACCGGCGACCTGCCCAACCTCGGCCAGGGCACGCCGGAGGACCAGCGCTACTTCGTCACGGTGGCCGACCGGCGCACGATCCTGCACTTCGGCTCCTCCTACGGCGGCAACGCGCTGCTCGGCAAGATCGCGCACGGCCTGCGGCAGGCCTGCTACGACGGGCGCGCGTCGGGGCGCTTCCTGGCCGAGCAGTTCATGCTGCTCGGGATCACCGACCAGGAGACCGGCAAGCGCTACCACGTGTGCGGCGGCTTCCCGAGCGCCTCGGGCAAGACGAACCTGGCGATGACGCTGTCGCCCGACGCCCTCGGCGATCGCTACCGAGTCGACTTCTACGGCGACGACATCGCCTGGCTGTGGGTGGGCGAGGACGGACGTGTTTACGGGATGAACCCGGAGAACGGCGTCTTCGGCGTCGCCAAAGACACCAACGAGCACACCAACCCCACTGCGCTGCGCTCGATCGAGCCCGGCACTGGCGCGATCTTCACCAACGTCGCCTACAACCCGACCACCCAGGAGGTCTGGTGGGAGGGCAAGTCGGCCAAGCCCGTCGACGTGAGCGGCTGGGAGGACTGGACCGGTAAGCCGATCGCCGACCGCGAGCCCGGCGACGACTCGCCGTGGGCGCACCCCAACAGCCGCTTCACCACCACCCTCGCCAACGTGCCGAACATGGCCGACGACTACGAGGCGCCGGCCGGCGTCGCTATCGACGCGATCATCTTCGGCGGCCGCACCAGCGACCGCGAGCCCCTGGTCCGGGCGATCACCGACCTCGCCGAGGGCGTCTACGACGGACTCACCCTCGGCGCGGAGGCCACCTTCGCCGCCGACGGGCTGGACGGCCAGCTCCGCTACGACCCGATGTCGATGCGTCCCTTCATGGCCTACGGCGAGGGCGACTACGCCGCCCACTGGCTGCGCATCCTCGGCGCCGCCACCGTGCAGCCGATCTTCGCGCACGTGAACTGGTTCCAGAAGGACCTCGACGGCGACGGCCACTTCCTGTGGCCCGGCTATCGCGAGAACCTCCGCGCCCTGCTGTGGCTGATGCGCTTCCGCGACGGCGAGGTCGCCGGCCGCCCGACCCCGGTCGGCGTCGTCCCCGCCGAGGACGAGCTCGACCTCACCGGCCTCGACCTCCCCCGCGCCGACCTCGACCGCCTGCTCGGCATCGACGTCGTCCGCTGGCGTGAGGAGATGGGCTTCCGCGAGGAGCACCTACGCCAGTTCGACCGCCTCCCCGAGGAGATCTGGGCCGCCCACCGCCGGGTCGCCGCCGCCCTCGACTCCGCTCCTGACGAGACCTGAGCGGGCCTGATTAGGCCCGCACTCGGGCTGTCTAGTAACCTCTCCGGGTCGCCACGCTCCGCGCGGCGATGGGCGCCTGTAGCTCAACGGATAGAGCATCTGACTACGGATCAGAAGGTTTGGGGTTCGAATCCCTACAGGCGCGCAGCGCAGCCACGACCAGGCCCTCGGCGTCCATGCCGAGGGCCTGAGCCGTTCTCACGGCCTCGTCAAGATTCAACTCGACGGCAGGACGGCTGCCGATTCGCCGGTCCAGGTTGTGTTTTTGGCGTTTAGACACCACAATCTGGCTCATGACCAACAACCGCGACCTCCTGAGCACCGGCGACGTCGCCAGTCGCCTCGGCGTGTCGCGCCAGCAGGTCGTGAACATGTGCGACCGCGGCGAGATCAAGCACGTCATGGTCGGCAAGCATCGTCGCATCTCGACGCGTGAGGTCCACCGCATTCTCGGCCACTCGATGACGCGGGAGCAGGAGAAGTCTCTGTGGCTGCACCGCGCGCTGATGACGCCCTTGCTGACGGCTCCCCAAGAGGTCATCGACCGCGCCTTCGAGAACATCACCCGCTGGAAGAGCGAGCATCGCTCGGACGGCATGACGGTGCGTTACCTCAACGATTGGGAGCAGATTCTCGGCCAGGGCCTCGACGCGGTGATGGAGACCATCGTTTCGCCGAGCCCGGAAGCGTGCGAACTGCGTCAGAACACTCCGTTCGCCGGAGTCCTCGATGACGCAACTCGACTGCAGGTGCTGCGGACGTTCAAGGATCACTGGAACCGCGAGCACCAACCCGCGTGAACCGTCAACAACTCGCAACCATCCTGCGAGCGGCTTGTCAGATCGTTGACACTCCCGAAGTGCTCGTCCTCGGATCTCAGTCCATCCTCGGCGCCTTCGATGAGGAAGACTTGCCACCGGAGGCGACTGCCTCGATGGAAGCCGACATCGCATTCCTCGACGACCCTGACCGTTCCAAGGCCGACCTCGTCGAGGGCGCCATCGGGGAACTGTCGCCCTTTCATGACATGAACGGTGTGTATGCCGAAGGCATCTCGACCGAGACCGCAATCCTTCCCGATGGGTGGCGCGACCGGCTCCACACATGGGGTCTCGCCTCCTCTGCGCCAGCGCGGCCACTGTTCTTGGAGCCGCACGACCTGGCGGTCGCCAAATTGGCGCGCCTGGAACCGAAGGACCGCGACTTCGTCGATGCGCTCATCCGGGCGGACATGCTCGACGTGGCCACGTTGCGGGAACGCGCCGCAGCTATCGCAGAGGACAAGAAGCCCGTACGCCTCGACCGGATCCATGGATTCCTCGACCTCTACGACCGCGGCGCAGGTCGCCCCAATCCAGGTTGAACCCAGCCCGGCGCCATTCGTCAGATGCAGCCACGCCGACCAAGAGACCTTGGACACGGCCGAGGGTGCCGAGCATGCGGGACGGCACCCTGACCAGGGTCCTCGTCTAACCAAGGAGGCCACGTGTTCCCCGACTCGCTTCCATTGCTGCGTACCGGAGTCGTCGGCAACTTCCAATCGCTGGTCGACCCGCCACTCGGCGAGTACATCGATGGCCACATTCAGCTCGGCCCCGACGGAGCCGTTATCGCCGTGTCGCCCGGGACGGACGACGACCCGGGTGCCAGCTGGCTTGAGAAGCCGACAGCCAAACCCACGTAGACGAGCCCTTCGAACGTGACCGGCTCCGACTTGGGGCGAGCGGTCGGCGAGGGCGCTCTGACCTGCCATTTTGTCGGTATTGGCGTGTCGACCTCAGGCGTGCTGGGTCGGCTCCGGGCGTGATGTAGAAACCCTACGAATCAGAAGGTTTGGAGTTCGAATCCCTACACGCGCGCAACGCGGAACCGCAGGTCAGGACTCTGGCCTGCGGTTCCGTCGTTCCGCCCCGGAGGTCGAGGCGCCGAGACGTGACTCCCTACCGGGATCGCTCGTCACCGCCGGCGTCGAGCGCCCCCACCCAGCGCGCGCGGTCACCTTCTCCAGGAGTGGCTGCACGCGGTGCGGCACGGGCGTTGCGACGGTGAAGGTCGAGGTGGTCTTGCGGACCCCGTCGATGGACACGATCTGGGCGGTCAGGGACTGGAGCCCCTCGAGCGAGGCGATGGCCACGCGGACGAGCAAGTCCTCGCGGCCGGCCTGGATGCTGACCTCGAGCACCTCCGGCAGCGCCCGAAGGCCGTCCACGATCGATGCCATCACGCGCTGGTCGATCTCCAGTGACACCAGCGCGTGGACCGCGAGTCCTACTCTCTCCAGGTCGATCACGGGCCGATATCCCTGAAGCACCCCCTCGTCCTCGAGCCGGCGGAGCCGCTGCTGCACGGTCGCCCGGTTCACCCCGAGCGCTCCCGCGATCTCGGCGACGCCAGCGCGGGCGGTGGCCTCGAGACGTCCGAGGATCTCGACGTCGAGGCGATCGATGGGCGTCAAAGCGATCAGCTCCGAATCATCCGCGGGTACTCCAACTAAGCGTAGCGATTAGTTGTAGCAGATGTAGTTGTCCTGAATGATCCGCCGAATCAGACTATGACTACCGTTGATTGTAGCTGGACTGCACACGGGCTCCGGAGGTCGAGTAGATCTGCTCGTGCCTCGGAGTCGGCAAGGAGAGTCGATGACCACCCTCAGTGACACCCGCGCCCAGTTCGACCGACCCGACTTGCTCGCCGGGATTCCGGTGGAGCACCCGGCGAGCGCGGTCCACCAGGTCCGCGTCGCACTCACCCACAACGACCGCTCGACGCTGCTGGCCCTCGCCTCGGCGCTGCACCGGCGCGGAGTCGAGGTCGTTGCCGCCGAGCTGGTGCCGGGTGCCGACGCCCCCACGTTCTCGGCCACCTTCCTGGGCACGAGCGCGCAGGCGGACACTGTTCGCCTCTCGCTGGAGGGCCTGATCGATGTGCTCACCGCCGAGCTCGTCGACGAGTCCCCTTCCGCCTTCTCGGACTAGGCCAGGTGGGCGAGGACCTCGTCGCCGAACGCGGCGGTCACCATCGGTCGTCCGTCGGCAGCGAAGACCTCGATCGCCGCGGCCACCGCCTCCTGGCAGCTGCGGGCGGACGCCTCGAAGCCCAGGTGGTCGAGCATCATGCCTGCCGACAGGATCGCCGCGGCCGGGTTGGCGATGCCCTGGCCGGCGATGTCGGGGGCGGAGCCGTGGATGGCCTCGAAGAAGCTCGGGGCCGAGCCGTCGAGGTTGAGGTTGCCGCTGGCCGCGGTGCCCAGGCCTCCCGACACGGCGGCACCGAGGTCGGAGATGATGTCTCCGAACAGGTTGTCGGTGACCACGACGTCGAAGCGCTCGGGCCGCTGGACGAGGTGCAGGGTCATCGCGTCGGCGTGGACGTAGTCGACCTCCACCTCGGGAAATTCTTCACCGATCTCCTCGACCGCTCGCGACCACACCAGGCCGGCCTGCACGATCACGTTGGTCTTGTGGCACAAGGTGAGCCGGCGGCGCCGACGCATTGCGAGCTCGAAGGCATAGCGAACGCAGGCATGGGTGGCCGCGGCTGTCGTGACCGCAGCGTGCACGGCCACGGCGTAGGGGGTGCCTTCGGCGGTCATCGTGCCGTCGGCGGTGTACATCCCTTCGGTGTTCTCGCGTACGACGACCAGGTCGCAGCGGTCCGGTGTCAGGCCCGCGATCGGGCTGGTGGCCCCGGGGTAGAGCCGGATCGGGCGGACGTTCACCGACTGGCGGAAGCTCATGCGCAGCTTGAGGATGAAGCCCCGTTCGAGGATGCCGGGCGCCACCCGAGGGTCGCCCATCGCGCCGAACAGCAGCGCGTCGGCGCCCCGGAGCCGGTCGAGGGACTCATCGGAGAGGGCCTCGCCGGTGGCCAGGTAGTGGGTGGCGCCGAACGTCTCCTCGGTCAGGTCTAGCGCGAGGCCGTCGCGCCGATCGAGGTGCTCGAGGACCCGCACCGCCTCGGTGGTGACCTCGGGTCCGATCCCGTCGCCGGGAATGACTGCGATACGCGGCACGTCTGCTCCTGTCACGCGTTGGTGTCGGGGGTGGAGTGGATCAGCAGCAGCTCCAACCGGCGCTGCTCTTCGGCGTCGAGCAGGTCGCGGTAGAAGTCGTAGAGGGTCTGGCGCGCGATCGCGGAAGCGCGTGCGCCGTCGCGGTCGGCGATCGCCTCGATCAGGGCGTCGTGGTGCTCGACGAACGAGGACCACAGTCCCTGCTCGGTCTCCGCCTGGTGGTAGGCCGACATCATCAGGTCGACGATGAGGTCGGAGATCACGGTGTTGACCAGAGTGAGGAACGGGTTTCCCGAGGCGTCGGCGATGGCTTGATGGAACTGGACATCGAGTCGGGCGAAGCGGTCCTCGTCGCCCGGCTCGGTGGCCCGCATCGCCTCGTTGGCTTCGCGCATCGCTTCGAGGTGTTCGTCGGTCCGCAACTGGGAGGCCAGGAAGTTCGCCGCGCTGCCCGCGATCATCCGGTACTGCACGAGCGCGCCGAGACTGATCCCCTGGGTCTGTACGAAGCCGCTCATCATGCGGAGCAGGCCCGCCTGATTCGATGCCGAGACCTTGGGGCCGAGCGGGCTGCCGGGGGTGGTGATCAGCAGCCCCATGCTCTCGAGGATGCGCAGCGCCTCGCGAACCGAAGAGCGCCCGACCTCGAACTGCTCGACCAGGATCCGCTCGGACGGTAGGTGGTCACCCGGCTTGAGTTCACCGGAGTAGATGGCTTGCTCGATCTGTTCGACGACCCGCTCGAATGCGCGCGAGCGCCCCACTGGCTTGAACATGCTCGGCCTTCCCTTCGTTCCGGGCCCCGTAGACCTCGCGGCCATTCTGATCGAACAGATCCTTGCGATCTGCATCACTCTCGGTGAGACTAACGTCATGCTAGTCGCTGGTCTGACCAGTAACTAGGTCCAAGACCTACTTGGCAGGAGGCTCAGGCGTGACCGAGTCAGCCCGACGGGCCATGTCGCCCGAAATCGATCCGCCCAGTGCAGACGTCGACGCCGGTGGGGGGACCACTGCAAGCGTCGAACTGGATCGGGTGACGGTCTCCTACGGCCGCACCACGGTTCTGCGCGATCTCAGCCTCGCGGTTCCGCACGGGCAGTTCATCGCGCTGCTCGGGCCGAGCGGCTCGGGCAAGACGACGGTGCTACGCACGATCGCCGGATTCATCCGACCTGATGCCGGCGACGTCCGGCTGGCCGGGGTCGACGTGACCGAGCGCCCACCACACAAGCGCGGCATCGGCGTCGTCTTCCAGAGCTACGCGCTCTTCCCGCACATGTCGGTGAACGACAACCTGGCCTATCCGCTGCGGGCCAAGGGCGCCGACAAGAAGCTGATCGCGCGACGGTGTGCCGACCTGCTCGAGCTGGTGCGCCTGCCCCACGTCGGCAAGGTGCGCCCCACCCGCCTTTCCGGAGGCCAACAGCAGCGCATCGCGCTGGCCCGCGCGCTGGCCATGGAGCCAGAGCTGCTGCTGCTCGACGAGCCGCTGTCGAACCTGGACGCCAACCTGCGAGTCGACGTCGGATCGGAGATTCGCCGCCTGCAACAGCAGACCGGCACCACCGCGGTCATGGTCACCCATGACCGCAAGGAGGCCTTCGCGATGGCCGATCAGATCGCCGTCCTCGTCGGCGGTGTCATCGAGCAGATCGGCTCGCCGACCGATCTGTATCGGCGACCCGTCTCGCGGTTCATGGCCGAGTTCGTGGGTGACGCGACGTTCGTGCCAGGCACGGTGCGCGCGGTTGAAGACGGGGTGGCGCGGGTCGCGACGCCTCTGGGAGAGCTGCTCGTTCCCGACCCCGTCGTCGAGGCCGGAGCGGTCGACGTGGTGCTGAGGCCTGAGGACATCGCCCTGGTCGAGGACCCAGCGCGGCTGAGCTCGTCCGGCGCATGGACCGTGCACGAGGCGCACGTCGACCAGGTTTCGTACTTCGGTTCCTCGATCGCAGTACGCGCCAGCGTCGGAGACCTCGAGCTCAGCGCGGTTGCCAGCGGCTCCACCGTGGCGCTACCGGCAGCCGGAGACTCGGTGAGGATCGGCATCGATGGATCACGGTGTGTGCTTCTCCCCGGTGAGGGGCCACGATGACCCAGGTGGCCACCCAGGCCGGGCCAGTCAACGCCGAGCCCCAGCGCCAAGATGACGTCGCGCCCGAGCGCGGCGTGCGCGGGCGCGTCGCACTTGCGCTGCTCGTGCCGATGCTCGGGGTATTCGCCGTCGGGTTCCTGGTCCCGTTGGGCACCGTCGCGAGGTTCTCGTTCAACGACTACGAGCCGGGCGTCGGTCAGACCAGTGCCTGGACGGTCTCCCAGTACTCCGCTGTCTTCTCCTCGCCGACCGACAGCGGTGCGATTCTGCGCACCTTCGAACTCGGCCTCATCACAGCAGTGATCAGTGCTCTCCTGTCCTATCCGCTCGCGCTCGCCATCACTCGTGGCCCGCGCTGGGCCCGCACCCCCCTCACCGCGATGGTGATGATGCCGCTGCTGGTGAGCGTGGTGGTCAAGACCTTCGGCTGGCAGATCCTGCTGAGCAGTGAGGCGTTCCCGCAGAAGACACTCGACGCGCTGGGCATTCCGGTCAAGCTGCTGTTCACTCAGACCGGCGTTTCGATCGGGTTGGTGCACACCTACATGCCGTTCATGGCGCTGAGCCTGATCACTGCCCTCGCGGCCATCGACCGGCGTACCGAGGAGGCGGCGGCCTCGCTCGGCAGTTCGCGCTGGCGGGTCTTCTGGACCATTACCTTCCCCCAGTCCATCAACGGACTCATCGCGGGCTTCGTACTCACCTTCGCTGCCAGCATGAGCGCGTTGGTCACCCCGCAACTGCTCGGTGGCGGCCGGGTGCCGACGGTCGTGACCTCCATCTTCCGCCAGGTCGAGACCGTGCAGAACTACCCCTACGGTGCCGCCCTGGGCATCCTGCTGCTAGCAGCCACCCTCGCCTTGCTGTTCGTGCAGAGCGCCGTCCTAGGGAGGCGGGAACGTGGCTGACACCCACACCACCGTCGCGACGGACATGCGCCCCCCGACGCCGCGCAAGCGCCGGCCGTTCTCGACGGGCAGCGTCGTGATGGGCGTCGTCGTGACGCTCATCTGCCTGTTCATCGCCGCACCGCTCGTCGTGGTGGCCTTGGCCTCGGTGACCGAGACCGGCTACCTCACCTTCCCGCCGCAGGGCTTCTCGATGCGGTGGTACCAACAGATCCTCGACACTCCAGGGTTCGTGGACGCGTTCGTCACCAGCCTGCAGCTGGCCGCAGTAACCACAGTGATCTCGGTCTTGATCTGCGTGCCCGCGGCCTATGCCATCAACCGCTACAGCAGTCGGACAACGCGCTCGCTCGAGCAGGTCTTCCTATCGCCCCTGATCCTCCCCGCGGTCGTGCTCGGGCTCGGGCTGTTGTTCGTACTCTCGCGTACGGGGTGGTCGGGCACGTTCGAGGGCGGCGTGCTGGCTCACGTCATCATCGCCTCTCCATTCGTGATCCGCGCGGTCCTCGCAGGCATGCGCCGCATCGATCCCCGATTGGAGGAGGCCTCCCGCTCCCTCGGCGCTGGGCCCCTGCGTACGTTCTTCAGGGTCGTCGTGCCGTCGATCGGTGGCAGCATCGTCAGCGGCGCGGTCTTCGCCTTCGTCGTCTCCTTCGACGAGGCGGTGGTCACCTTGTTCATCACCGGGCCGGACTTCGTCACCCTGCCGGTCGCGATCTTCACCTACGTCCAGTACTCCGCGGACCCGACCGTCGCCGCTGCCTCCACGGTGCTGGTCGCGATGTCGCTGGTCATGGTCTGCCTGGTCATGTGGCTCGGCAGTGGCGAGGAGCGGCGTGAGCAGAAGCGGAACCGGCCATGAGTCGTCCGGTCGCACTCGTCACCGGCTCCTCGACCGGCATCGGGCGGGCCACGGCCGTACTGCTGGCCGGTCGCGGATACGACCTGGTGGTTCACGGTCTCGATGACGACGCCGACCTCGGCTCCGTGGCCGAGGAAGCCAGGGCATTAGGGGCGCAGGTGAGCTCTATGCATGGGGACGTGGGCGACGGCGACGTCGTGCGTGGCCTGGTGGATCACACCCTCACCACGCATGGCCGGCTCGACGGGCTGGTCAGCAACGCCGGCGCCGGTCTCACCAAGGACTTCCTGGATCTCGACGACCAGGACTGGACCACGCTCATCGACTCGCATCTGCGTGCAGCCGTCAGGGCGTGCCGGCACGCGCACGACGCGCTCGCCGATGCAGGCGGCAGCATCGTGCTGATGTCGAGTCTGGCCGCGAGCACGGTCATCGCCGGTCGCTCCGGGTACGGGCCCGTGAAGGCCGCGCTGGAGTCCCTCACCCGTCACTTGGCGTGCGAGTGGGCCGAGCAAGGCATCCGCGTCAATGCCATCGCGCCCGGCACCGTGCTGACGCCCCTGGTCGAGAGCAACATCGAGCGCGGGCTGCTCGACGCCGACCAGGTGGTCGAGCGGACGCCGATGCGGCGCCTCGCCCGCCCGAGCGAGATCGCCTCGGTCGTGCACTTCCTGATCTCGGATGCGGCGTCGTACATGACCGGCCAGACGCTGCACGTCGACGGCGGCTGGTCGTGCTGGGGTGGATGGCGTTGACCGACGTCGAAGAGATGCGGACGGCTCGCGAGATCCGCGAGGTGGTCGTCGCCGGGCGCGTGCGACCCCAGGAGATCGTCAAAAGGACGATGGAGCGCATCGAGGAGCACGATGCCCAACTCCACAGCCTGTTGACCGTCGACGCCGAGCACGCCTACCAGCAGGCCGATCTCCTCGAGGCGCGTGCTCGCGCCGGTGAGCTGCCAGGGCCATTGTGGGGCGTGCCGTTCACGGTCAAGGACCTCTATGACACCGCGGGAGTCCGCACCACCTATGGGTCGCGGATCTACGCCGACCACGTGCCCGATCACGACGCCGAGCTGGTGGCACGGATCCGCCGAGCTGGCGGCATCCTGGTCGGGAAGAGCAATACTCCCGAGTTCGCGATCTACATCCGCACCGACAACGACCTGGCCGAGGAGACCCGAAATCCCTGGGCCCTCGACCGCACGTGCGGGGGCTCGAGCGGCGGGGCGGCGGCGAGCGTTGCGGCGGGAATCACGCCGATCGCGGTCGGCAGCGACGGAGGAGGCTCTATCCGCATCCCCAGCGCACTGTGCGGGACGATCGGCCTGAAGCCCTCTCTGGGCTCGGTGCCCGGTACCGGAGGCCGAATCGGCACCCGCCGCTTCTCCGCAGTCGGACCGATGACCATGGACGTCACGGACGCCGAGGTGCTGTGGCACGTCATGCGCGGTCCCCACGTCGGCGACCCGACGTGGACGCTGGCCAGGGGCAGCGAACCGCCCCGTTCCTCGGAGCGGCCGCTGCGGATCCGTTGGATCGGCGACAGCGGTGTGCCCGGTGCCGAGTCCGACGTTCTCTCCGTCACCCACGATGCCGCCGTCGATCTGGCGGCTCTGCTGGGTGCCGAACTCGACGAGCCCGGAACGTCGCTGGACGCACCGCGGTTCGCTGACCGGTTCTACGACATCATGCAGGCCGACCGCGTCTCCAGCGGTGGCGGCGATCTACTGGCCGACGAGCGCACCCGCGACCTGCTGACCGACTATGCCCGGCACCAGTTCGAACGTGGCTCCCTGGTGTCTGGCGCTGCGTACTCGGCCGGCGTCAAGGCGCAGTTGGGAGCCGTGGCTCATCTCGAGGGCTTGCTTGCCGGGGTGGACGCCGTGGTGACTCCGACCCTGGGCTTCGTCGCGCCCCTCCTCCCTGAAGGTCGTACTGCACTTCCCGAGGACGCCCGTCGCGGTTCCGTCGCGTTCACCTTCCTCATGAACTTCACCGGCTACCCCGCACTCAGTGTCCCCTGTGGCCTGGTGCGCGGTCTGCCCGTGGCCATCCAGCTCATTGGCCGACCGGGCCACGAGCCCCGTCTGCTCGACCTGGCGCGTCGCTACCAGGACTCGATTTTTCGTCTGCCCACCGTCCTGCCGCGGCCCGTCGCCACCACCAGCGAGGAGCACTGAGCAATGAGCGCCAAGACGCCCGCCATCTTGACCTTCGACATGGATGCCGAGACCCTCTGGATGGCTCGTGACCCTGAGGCTGAGACCAAGCCGGTCTGGGTCTCTCAGGGCCACTACGGCCCGAAGGTCGGCCTGCCGCGCATCCTGCGGCTGCTGGCCGAGTTCGACATCCCCGCGACATTCTTCGTCCCGGGGCTGGTCGTCGAGCGATATCCCGACCAGGTCGAGGCGATCCTCGACGCCGGCCTGCACATCGAGCACCACAGCTACACCCACACCTGGTCCGACAACCTCACAGCCGAGCAGGAGGAGGAGGAGTTCCAGCGGGGATGGGACGCCATCGTGAAGGCCACCGGCCGCGAGCCACAGGGTTGGCGCTCGCCAGCCGGCGAGCTCACCCCACACACGATCGGCCTGATGGAGAGGTTCGGATTCACCTATTCCTCCAACCTGTTCGACTCCGACTCCCCACACCTGTTGCAGGACGGTGACCGGGTCACCGACATCGTCGAGATCCCCTTCGCCTGGTGCCTGGACGACGCTCCCTTCTTCATGTACAGCAACCGTCTCGTCGGGCGGAGCATGTCGTCCCCCAGCGCGGTACTGGAGACCTGGACCCGCGAGTACGACGGCATCAGCCAGGAGGAGGGCACTGTCTTCCAGGTCGCGATGCACCCGCAGGTGATCGGTAGGTCCTCGCGCTTGTGGACGCTGCGCAAGACCATCGAGCACGTTCTGGACTCCGGTACCGGAGAGTTCACCCGGATCGAGGACCTCGCTGCTCGGGTGCGACCCGGTCTTCTTGCCGAGCGGGACGACCTAGCGTGACCACCCTGGGTGAGCTGGTCGACCTCACTGGTCGGGTTGCGGTCGTCACCGGTGGCGCGAGCGGCATCGGTGCGGCTGTGGTCGGTCAGCTCCGCGCCGCAGGGGCGACGGTCGAGGTGGCAGACCTGGATGCACATCCTCAGGTGGATGTCGCCGACGCCGACTCGGTGGAGGCGCTGGCCACCCGAGTGCGTGAGCGCCACGGGAGGTGCGACGTCCTCGTCAACGGCGCGGGCGCCCTCGCTCCGGGCGACGTCCTCACGGTCACCGAGGACGACTGGGACCGTGCATTCGCGGTGAACGTGCGCGGGCCGTGGCTGCTGAGCCGATCCCTCATCCCACTGATGCCCGCCGGTTCGGCGATCGTCAACATCGGATCGGGAGCCGGGCTGCGTGCCATTCCCGCCATGACGGCCTACGTGGCCTCGAAGTCAGCCGTAGTCGGTCTCACGAAGGCGATGGCCATCGACCTGGCCGATCGCGGCATCCGGGTCAACTGCGTGTGCCCCGGTCTGGTCGACACCCCGATGGCTCGAACTGCCCAGGCCGGGCGTCCGACTGCTGTACGCGACGAGGTCGCGGGCTTCGCCTCCTATCTCGTGCCGCGGTTCGGCACTCCCGACGAGGTGGCCGCCGCCGTGGTCTTCCTGGCCTCTCCCGCGTCGGGCTACACCACGGGCTCGGTACTGGCCGTTGACGGCGGCCGCACCCTGCACTGACCCACCAACCGATCCGCCGCCGGCAGCGATCGACTACACCCCTGAGAAACGAGGAAACATGTCTGGGAAGTACACATTGGACAGGCGCCGCTTCCTGCAACTCGCCGGTGCCGCCACCGGCGTCGCCGCCTTCGGCTCGACTCTGAGCGCCTGTGGGCCGAACGGGTCGGACGGCGCGGACGCCTCGCGCCTGCGCATCAACAGCTTCGGTGGCGCGTTCGAGGACGCCATCCGTAAGCACGTCGTCGCCGGCTTCGAGAAGGAGAAGGACGTCAGCGTCGCTATCACCACCTCGCTGGGGGCAGCGACCGCAACGCAGCTCTCGGCTGCTGCCAAGGGCACCTCGCCCTACGACCTCGTCTATATGGATCCGGTGCCGGTGGCCCAGAGCGCGGCGGCCGGGAAGTTGGCCAAGCTCGACATCGATCGACTGTCGGTCAAGGACGAACTGCTGCCGCTCGCGATCGGAGAGGCCGGCTACTCCGTGGCGTACCTGGTCGCGGGTGTCGGATTGGCCTACAACAGCGAGCAGCTGGACAACGCCCCCACGTCGTGGGAGGACCTGTGGTCTTCCGAGTACAAGGGCAAGGTGATCATCTCCGACGTCGCGGGCACCGCCGGCTATCTGTTCCTGCTGGAGGCGGCCAAGCTCAACGGTGGCGACGAGAACAACATCGAGCCAGGCTTCGAAGCACTCAAGGAACTCAAGGGCAACCTTGCCTCGATCTACACCACTCCCGATCAGGCGATCCAGCTGCTCACCTCGGGCGAAGCGTGGATCGGCGTGGGCTACAGCGACCGCACCGGCGCCGCCAAGGCGACCGGTGCGCCGCTCGGCTTCAGTTTCCCCGAGGAGGGCGCGCTGGGCGTGCTGTCCTCGCTCGCGATCCCCGCCGACAGCGGCAATGTCGACTCGGCCTATGAGTACATGGACTACCAGTTGTCGGCCGACGTCCAGAAGGCCTTCTTGACCGCCATTCCCGAGGGCTCGGTGAACTCGAAGGTGTCGTTCGACGACGCCTTCGCCGAGGAGAACTACATCCCCCAGGGGGCGACCTTCGACAACCTGCTGACCTTCGACTACCCGGTCATCGCCGAGAAGCTGCCGGAGTGGACGACCCGCTGGGCCGAGGAGATCGCGAACTAGGGCGTGCGAACCGGGCGCCCAAAGTCCCTCGCCGTCGCGCGCCGATGGCTTTCCCGGAGTCGTGGGATATCGGAGCCGCCCCTTGTCGTCCCGGCCATCGTGGCCCTAAACTGAATCTGACCTCAGAATCAGTCGCGGTAGCGGCTCAGGGTGGAAGGTGCCCGGCGTGGACGTAGGCGCAAGCGGATCCGTCGGTCTCATGCTGCAGCGGTGGGCGAGCGAGCGGCCCGACGAGCCGGCCATCGGAATCGTGGACGGACCCTCCCATACCTTCGGGTCGTGGCACCGGTTCAGCAGCCACCTGGCGCAGGGGCTGCGCGCCGAGGGTGTCGGGCCGGGTGACCGCGTCGCATTCCTGGGGAGGTCCGCCCTCAACTGGGGCGAGGTGCTCGCGGCCGCCTCGATGCTCCGCGCCGCGGGCGTGCCGCTCAACTGGCGGCTCAGCGCCGGCGAGCTTCGAGGGGTTCTCGACGACGCCGCGCCCCTGGCGGTCGTGGCCGAGGCCGAGTTCCTGCCGTCGTTGGGACTCGAGCGGCCGGACGACGATCGCCCGCGGATCGTCTTCGCCGACGAGCGGTGCGAGGTGCTCTCCGACTGGCTGGAGCAGTGGCCGCAGGAGCCGGTCGACCTCGAGCCAGACCCGGAGGACATCGCCCTGATCGTCTACACCTCCGGCACGTCGGGCCGGCCGAAGGGCGTCGAGCTCCCGAACCGCGCCATCGCCGCGAACGTCGGCTCGGCTGCCCCCTGGCGGATCGAGACCGGCGAGGTGGTGATGGTGCCGGCCCCGACCTTCCACGTCTCCGGCACCGGCTGGCTCTTCTACTGCCTGGCCCGTGGCGCGCAGTCGCTGTACCTGCTCGAGGTCCGGCCCGACGTCGTCTTGGACGTTCTGGGCGCCCAGGCCGTCGACCACGCACTCACCGTGCCGGCCGTCGTCCAGATGCTCGTCCAGGCCCCGTCGGCGGCCGGCCGCGACTACACCAGGCTCCGCACCCTGATCTACGGCGGCTCGCCGATGTCCTCGGCGGTCGCCGAGGCCGCGCACAAGCTGTTCGACTGCGACCTCGTGCAGTGCTACGGCATGACCGAGACCTGCGGGCCCATCACCTTCCTGACCCCGCAGGACCACCGAGACGGCGGCGAGTTGCTGTCCTCGGCCGGTCGGCCGATGGCCGGCGTCGAAGTCCAGATCACCGATCCGGTCACCGGCGAGGCTCGCAAGCAGGGAGCCACCGGGGAGGTCTGGGTTCGCAGTGACCTGATCATGACCGGCTACCGCAACCAGCCGGATGAGCTGGCGACGGTGCTGAGCCCCGAGGGGTGGTTCCACACCGGCGACGCCGGCTACTTCGACGCCGACGGCTATCTCTTCCTCTGCGACCGGGTCAAGGACATGATCGTGTCCGGCGGCGAGAACATCTTCCCGATCGAGGTCGAGAACGTCCTGCTGGCCCACCCCGGCGTCGCGGACGCGGCGGTGATCGGCGTGCCGCACGATCGGTGGGGCGAGACGGTCAAGGCCGTCGTCGTCCCCCGTGACGGTGCCGACCTCGACGTCGACGCGGTCATCGAGTTCTGCCGCGAGCGACTGGCCCACTACAAGTGCCCCACCTCCATCGACGTCGTCGAGGAGCTGCCGCGAAACCCCAGCGGCAAGATCCTCAAGCGTGAGCTGCGGGCGCCGCACTGGTCCGGGCGCCAGCGCGGCATCGCCTGAGCAGAGAGGCAGGCGATCCGGCATGCGTATCGTCGAGGTCCGAGAGCTGTCGGTGCCCTTGCGCGGCCAGGTCTCCAACGCAGTAGTGGACTTCTCAGGACACGAGGTCTCGTTGGTCGCGGTGGTCAGCGACGTCGTGCGGGGCGGCCGGCCGCTGACCGGTGTGGCGTTCAACTCGATCGGCAGGCACGCCCAGGGCGGGATCCTGCGCGAGCGGCTGATCCCGCGGGTGCTGGCGGCCGACCCGGGGTCGCTCCAGGGCGACGACGGCCGGATCGACCCCACGGCGGTGCTGTCGGCGATGCTGGTGGGGGAGAAGCCGGGCGGGCACGGCGACCGCGCAGCGGCGGCAGCCGCGGTGGAGCTGGCCTGCTGGGACCTCCTGGCCAAGCACGACCAGGAGCCCGCCTACGCCACGATCGCCCGAGCGCACGGACGTCGGGAGCCGCGCGTCGGCGTGCCCGTCTACGCCGCGGGCGGCTACTACCGGCCCGGGGAGGGCGTGCCGGAGCTGCGGGCCGAGCTGGCCGGCTATCGCGAGCGCGGCTACCCGGCGGTGAAGATCAAGATCGGTGGGTTGCCGCTCGCCGACGACATGGCGCGGCTGGAGGCCGCGGTGGAGGTCATGGGCGGTGGCCAGGGCGTCGCGGTGGATGCCAACGGCCGGTTCGGGCCCGACGAGGGCCTGGCCTACGGGCGGGCGATGTCGGGTCTGGGGCTGCGCTGGTTCGAGGAGGTCGGGGATCCGCTCGACTTCGACCTGAACCGCCGGGTCGCCGAGGTCTACGACGGTGCGATCGCCACCGGGGAGAACCTCTTCTCGGCCCCCGACGTCCAGAACCTCCTGCGCTATGGCGGCATCCGGCCGGATCGAGACATCCTGCAGATGGACGCCGGGCTGAGCTACGGGCTGACCGAGTACGCCCGGATGATCTCGCTGATGGAGGCGCACGGCGTCGAGCGCACCGCGGCCTTCCCGCACGGCGGGCACCTGCTCAACCTGCACATCGTCACCGGGCTGGGCCTGGGCGGATGCGAGGCCTACCCCGGGGTGTTCGAGCCCTTCGGCGGCTACAGCCCTGACTGCCTCCTGGAGGACGGGCGGATCCAGCCCGGCGACGCGCCGGGATTCGGTTTGGAGGCCAAGCCGGGCTTGGCCGAGGAGATCGCGCGGTTGGTCGCGTGAGGGCGGAGGAGCGGTGAAGGTCGCCGTCGTCGGATGCGGTGCGATGGGCTCGGTGTACGCCACCCGGTTGAGCGGTGGCGGGCACGAGGTGCTGGTCGTGGACGCCTGGCCCGAGCACGTCGCCGCGATCGCTGCCGACGGCCTACGACTGTCCGGTCCGGACGGAGAGCACCATGCGCGGGTGCGGGCCTTCACGACGCCGCCCTCCGAGCCCGCGGACCTGGTGGTGCTGGCCGTCAAGGCCGCCGACGCGGCCGGGGCCGCGCGACATGCCCGGCCGTTGCTCGGACCGCAGACCATGGTGCTGACGATCCAGAACGGGCTCGGCTCGGCCGACGACGTCGCCGCGGAGGTCGGCCCGGATCGACTGGCCGTCGGCATCGCCAGTGGCTTCGGGGCCTCGCTGCGGGGCCCGGGTCGTGCCCACCACAACGCGATGCGGGCGATGCGCTTCGGGGCACACGCCGGCCTGGGCGAGGCTCGAGTGGAGTCGGTCGCCGCGGCGTGGCGCGCCGGCGGGTTCGACGCCGAGGCCGTGCCCGACATCGCCGCGATGCAGTGGGAGAAGCTGATCTGCAATGTCGCCTACAGCGCGCCGTGCGCGCTGACCGGTCTCACCGTCGGTGAGGTGATGGACGATCCCCACCTGGGTCCGGTGAGCCGCGCCGCGGCCACCGAGGCGTGGGAGACCGCGACCGCGCTGGGCATCGCGATCGACGTCGCGGATCCGGTGGAGCACGTCCGCGCGTTCGGTGCCCAGATGCCGGCGGCGAAACCCTCCGCCCTGCTCGACATCGAGGCCGGGCGCCCCAGCGAGGTCGGAGTCATCAACGGCGCCGTGCCCCGGGAGGCGGCCAAGGTCGGTCGCAGTGCCCCGGTCAACGCCACCCTGACCGCCCTCGTCCAAGCGCTCGAGACCCGCCTGCCGTAGTTGCCGCGGAAGAGGCGCACGAGAACGCCCCGCCCGCGGAAGGCGGACGGGGCGCTCGCAGTCGCCGGGCGCGGCGGGTCAGGAGCCGACCGCCACCGGGGTCCGGCGCTCGGCGGCCGTGCGGGGCCGGTGTGCGACGTCCTCGGGCCCGAACTCGCGCAGCCAGCAGGCGAACTCGAGCAGGATGCCGTCGGGGTCTTGGAAGTAGAAGGACCGCACGTACACCCCGGGGTGCATCTCGGTCGCGACCTGGGTCTCGCTCTCGTCGTGGTTGACGATCGGACCGACTCGGACGCCGGCGTCCTTGAGGCGCTGCCGGTACTCCTGGAACTTCTCCGCGGGCACGTCGAAGGCGATGTGGTTGAGCGAGCTGACCGCGCTGATCCACTCGCCGAAGCCCGGCTTCTCCTCCGGTGCGGAGATCCCGGGGACGCCGTCGGGTGCCTCGGCGAACCAGAAGAAGGCCAGCGAGCAGCCGTTGCCGGCGTCGAGGAAGAAGTGCTGGCCGATGCCGTCGGGGAGCTCGAGCGTCTTGGTCAGCTTGAGGCCGAGGGTGTTGCAGTAGAAGTCGACGGTCCGCTCCATGTCGGAGCAGACCATCGCCACGTGATTGAAGCCGCGGATGTCGAAACCGGTGTCGGTCATGGGATCTCCTTTGCTCAGAACATGATGCTAACATCAGATTCATATTCTGCACCAAGTCCACCTCACCGAGTCCACTCGCCGCCATCTCTGAAGGAGTCAGCAAATGACCGTGGAGCGCACCTTCGTCGGACTGCCCAGCACCAATCTCGCGCGGGCGGGAGCAGGCGGGCACCCCTGTCATGGCCTCTACCACCGGCGGGCGGGCACCACGCCGCGCGTCGCGGTCATCGCCGCGCACTACCAGGTCGACTTCGCCGAGCACTACATGGGCGACTACCTCGCCGAGCGTGGCGTCGGTTTCCTGGGCTGGAACACGCGCTTCCGCGGTGACGACGCGCACTTCGTGCTCGACCACGCCCTGGTCGACATCGGCGTCGGGGTGCGCTGGCTCCGCGAGGAGGCCGGGGCCGAGGTCGTGATCCTTCTGGGCAACTCCGGGGGTGGATCGCTCATGGCGGCCTACCAGTCCCAGGCGATCGACCCGTCGATCACCCCGTTGCCGGGGATGCGGCTGGCCACCGGCGTCGAGGAGCTTCCCGCCGCGGACGGATACGTCTCCACCGCCGCGCACCTGGGACGCCCGGACGTCCTGACGGCCTGGATGGACGGCGCCGTCGTGGACGAGTTCGATCCGGTCGCGACCGACTCCTCGCTGGATCTGTTCAATCCGGACAACGGTCCCGCCTACGGCCCGGAGTTCGTGGCGCGGTACCGCTCGGCCCAGGTGGAGCGCAACCACCGGATCACGGCCTGGGTCAAGTCCGAGCTCGACCGGTTGCAGGCCGCCGGCTACCACGACCGCCCCTTCGCCGTGGCCCGCACTTGGGCCGACCCCCGGATGGTCGACCCCACCTTGGAGCCGACGCGGCGCGAGCCGAACCGCTGCTACGCCGGAGTCCCCGAGCGGGCCAACCGGTCGGTGTACGGGATCGCGTCGGCCTGCACCCTGCGTACCTGGCTATCGATGTGGAGCCTCAGCGACTGCCAGGCGCGCGCGCAGGTCCACCTGCCGAAGGTCACCGTGCCCGCCCTGGTCGTCAACGGGAACGCCGACACCGGCGTGTTCCCCAGCGACGCCCAGGAGATCGTCGACCACATCGGGGCCACCGACAAGGAGTCGCACGAGCTCGACGCGGACCACTACTTCCTCACCCCGGGCGCGAGGGACGAGCTGGCGGACCTGATGACCGCGTGGGTCGAGAAGCGGTTCGTCTGACCGGGCGGATCCAGGCCCAGGCTCAGGCCTCGGCTGACGGGTCGGGCTTCCAGTAGATCGCGCGGTACCACATCTCGGTGAGCGTCGCGATGCATCGCTCGTCGTCGACCTCGCTCGCCTGGCCGTTGGCCAGGTGCTCGTAGCAGAACATGTTGAGCATCGAGACGATCGCCGATGCGGTGAGCGTGGGGTCCACGCCGGGGCAGTAGCCATGGCGCTGGGCGCGAGAGACCATGCCGGCGATGGCGGCGATCGCCTCGGCGCACAGCTCCTCCCAGAACCTCGCGAACTCGTCGTTGATCATGGCCTGCTGGAACACGCCGACCATCTCGGCGAGGTGGGCGCGATAGGTCTCCCAGTGGGCGCGAGCCGACGCCTCGACCAGCTCGCGTCCGGTGAGGCGCTGGTCGTAGGCGCGCTCGGCCCGCGCGCGTGCCTCGTCGCGGAACTCGCGAGCCCAGGCCTCGAGCAGGTCCTCCTTGGAGTCGTAGTAGTTGTAGAAGGAGGCCGAGGAGCGATCGGCCTCCTTGACGATGTCGGCGACCGTCATCCTCAAGAAGCCCTTGCTGGCGATGACCTCGCGCGCGGCGGCGTCGATCCGATCCTGGGTCTGTCGACCTCGGGCTGTCGGACGCGGTGCTTGAGCCATGCTCGCTCCTGCCTTCCTGCTGAGACTCCTGGTTGACCTGCATTGTGCCCAGCGCCCGGATCGGGACGACGCTCGCCGCCGAATGCTGGGGAAGAGATCGGTTCGCGGACCCGGATCTGCGCTAGACTGAACCTAACGTTACTTCCACTATGCCCGCCATTCGACGCCGTCCGGAGGATCCATGAAACTCGGTCTCAACCTGCCCACCTTCCGTGACGCACTCGGCCCCGGCGAGCTGCTCTCGCTGGCGCGTCTGGCCGAGGAGATCGGCTACCACCAGCTGTGGGTCGGGGAGCACGTGGTCCTGTCCGACGACGAGCCCAACGCGTTCTTCGAATCCACCGCACCCATGCCCGAGCCCCTGTCGCTGCTGAGCGCCATCGCGGCGGTGACCGAGCGCATCCGTCTCGGCACCGGCGTGTGCCTGGCGGTGCAGCGCAACCCGGTGTACCTGGCCAAGGAGGCGAGCACCGTGGACTGGCTCTCTGCCGGCCGGCTCGACCTGGGGATGGGCATCGGGTGGAGTCCCGCGGAGATGGAGTCGGTGGGCCTGGTGCCCGGCGAGCGCCCGGCCCGCTTCCGCGACTGGGTGGAGGTCATGCGACACCTGTGGACCGACGCCAACACCGCACGGGAGTGGTCCACCTACCGGCTGCCCGCGGTGCGCCAGTTCCCGCTGCCGCCGCAGGCCGGTGGACCGCCGCTGTGGGTGGGTGGCAACACCGATCCCGCCCTGCGGCGAACCGCCGAGCTCGGCGACGGGTGGCTGGGCTTCGCCGACATCGACCAGGACCTTGAGCAGCGCATCGGCTACCTGCAGGAGCGGGCAGCCGAGTACGGCCGACCGCCGGTGCGGGTGGCGCTACTGACCTACCAGCCCTTGAAGAGCGAGGTGCTGAGCGAGTACGACCGGCTGGGGGTCGAGCAGCTCGTCGTGTCACCGGTGGGAATGGACTACGACGAGGTCGCCGAGCAGGTCCGCACCTACGCCACCGACTTCGACGCGCTGCGAGAGACGGCGGCATGAGCACCGTCGGCCTGCTGCCGGACCGGCCGCTCGTGCTGGTGACCGGCGCGGGCCGCGGGGTCGGACGAGGCATCGCCCGAGCCTTCGGGGAGATCGGCGCCACGGTGTACCTCACCGGGCGCACCGAGCCGGCCGGAACCCCGACGCCCGGCGACGGGAGCGTGTTCAGCGTGGCGCGCGAGATCGACGACGCCGGCGGGTCCGGCATCCCGGTCACCGTGGACCATCGCGACGACCAGGCCGTCGCGGAGCTCTTCGCTCAGATCGAGGCGGACCACGGGACCCTCGACGTGCTGGTGAACAACGCCTTCGGAACCCCGAGGCCGTGGGTGGGCAGCGGTGGCATGTGGGAGCACCCCATCGAGATCTACGACCAGATGCACGACGTGGGCATCCGGTCCACCTACGTCGCCACGTGGCATGCCTGCCGGGCGATGGTCGCTCGCGGTCGTGGCGCGGTCGTCAACGTGTCCTCCCGTGCCGCGGAGGAGTACTTCTTCTCGACCGCCTACGGCGTCTCGAAGGCGGCCACCGACAAGTTCACCGCCGACCTAGCCACCGAGCTCGCCACCGCCCTGCCGGACCGAGCGCCGGGGCAGGGCGTCGGGGTGTTCTCGGTATGGCCGGGTCTGGTTCGTACCGAGTACTACCAGAGCCAGGTCGCCGACGGACACTGGCCGGAACGAGCCGACGCACAGGACCCGATCGACGTCGGGCGGGCGATCCTCACGTTGTTGCGCGACCCGGATCCGGTGCGGTTGAGCGGTCAGGTCGTCGAGGTGGGGGACCTGCTGCAGTGGCCGGCCTGATCAGGACCGGCTGCCGAACCGCTCCAGCCCGCGCTCGGCGATCCTGCGCACCTCCTGGCTCAGGTCGCCGAACTCCTGCCCGGCCATCGCGCCGCTGCGTGCGCGCATCGCGATCCCCTGGGTGATGACCGCGCACTTGAAGTGCGCGAGGCCCTCGTGGAACGCCAGGTCGCTCACATCGGCGCCCGACCGCGAGGCGTAGCGCGCGGTGACCTCGGCGCGGGTCGGGAAGCCGGCGAGGTCGGTGACCGCCGGCGTGAGCTGGAGTCCGGTCTCGCCGGGTTCGAGCCAGTAGAAGAGCAGCAGGGCCAGGTCGGCGAGCGGATCGCCGAGGGTGGACAGCTCCCAGTCCAGCACGGCGTTCACGTGCGGGGGCGACGACAGGGAGACCACGCAGTTGTCCAGGCGGTAGTCGCCGTGCACGATGCCGGTGCGCTGCGAGGCAGGGATACGCGCGGCGAGCAGACGGCCCAGTTCGGTGACGGCCGGGACCTCCTCGTCGGCGCTGCGCTCCCACTGGTCGGTCCACCGGCGCACCTGCCGGTCCAGGAAGCCTTCGGGCCGGCCGTAGTCCCCGAGGCCGATCTCGCCGGGGACGACCTCGTGCAGGTCTGCCAGGGTGTCGACCAGGGCGAGTCCCAGCCGGCGGCGCTCCTCCTCGGTGGAGGCATAGCCCGCCGGCAGCTCGTCTCGGATGATGTGGCCCTCGACGCGCTCCATCACGTAGAAGGGCACCCCGAGCAGCTCGCCGTCGTCGGTGAGCACGATGCGCGGCACCGGGACCTGCGAGGCGGCCAGCGCCCGCTGGACCCGCGCCTCGCGGGCCATGTCGTGGGCGGTGGGGAGCAACGGGCCAGCCGGCGGCCGGCGCAGCACGAGGTCCCCGGCAGCGGAGGCCACCAGGAAGGTGAGATTGGACTTCCCCCCGGAGAGCAGGGTGACGTCGGGGGTCAGCCACGCCTGCTCCCCGGTCGCCGCGGCGAGCGCCGGGCCGATCCGGTCGGGCCGGACGAGCTCGTGCCACGAGTCGGGTGGCTGCACGTCGGACGCCGCCGGTGGGTGCGCCGGTCGGGCGGAGGATGGGGGAGCGGTCACGAGGGTCTCCTGGAGTCGAGGTCGGTCGGTGGTCAGGCGCCGAAGTCCCACGGTTCGCCGTTGTCGTGGTCGCGCAGTAGCCGCCGAGCGACGTTGACGACGTGCACCTCGTCGGCGCCGTCGTAGATGCGGGCGAACCGCGCGGCGCGGTACATCCGGCTCAGCGGGGTGTCGTCGGACAGGCCGGCGGCGCCGTGCACCTGGAGGGCCCGGTCGACCACGTCGTGCAGCATGCGGGCGCCGACCACTTTGAGAGCACCGATCTCTGCTCGCGCGCCGTGGCCGCGGTCGATGCGGCTGGCGGCGTCGAGCGTGAGGAGCCGGCTGGCCCAGATGGAGCTCCAGGACTCGAACACGTGCTGCTGCATCAACTGCCGCTCGCCCAGGGGGGAGCCGGACAGCATGCGTGAGTTGAGGCGGGAGCACATCAGCTCGAAGGCGCGCTGTGCCTGGCCGAGCCAGCGCATCGCGTGGAAGATCCGGCCCGGGCCCAACCGCTCCTGGGCGATGGCGAACCCGGCGCCTCGATCCCCGATCAGGTGGTCCTCGGGCACCTCGACGCCATCGAGCTCGATCTCGAAGTGCCCGCCACGGAGTCCGAGCGCGGGCGTCTCGCGGACCACGCGGTAGCCCGGCGTGTCGGTGGGCACCAGGATCAGCGAGAAGGACCGGTGCGGCGGCGCGTCGTCCTCGGTGCGGCACAGCACGGTGGTGAAGGCGGCGTCACCGGCGTTGGTGATGAACCACTTGCGGCCCTCGATCCGCCAGTGGCCGTCGACCAGCCGGGCGGTCGTCTGCAGGGTGGTCGGGTCGGAGGAGGCGACGTCCGGCTCCGTCATCGCGAAGCTGGGCCAGGCCTCTCCGGCGACGAGCGGGCCGAGGAAGCGATCGCGGCACGGCCCGACGGCATGGCGGTGCAGCATCAAGGAGTCCTGCAGGGTCCAGGTGCCCAGCGCGTACTGCCCGAACTCCGAGCGGCCCTGGATCTCGTTGATGTAGACGTAGTCGAGGAAGGGCAGGCCGCCGCCACCGATCTCGGCGGGATGCCCGAGTGCCCACAGGCCCTGGGCGGCTGCCTCGGCCTGCAGCGTCCGCAAGAGCTCGCGCGCCGCGGGCGTGCCGGCGTCGAGGTCGGCCTCGACCGGCTCGACGTGCTCGGTCATGAACCGGAGCACGGCCTCCCGGAGCGGCCGGATGTGGCTGGGGACCGAGAACTCGCTGCGGCCCTCGAGGTCCGCGGCGTCGGTGGTCTGCGGGCCGCTCGAGTCGGCCGGCCCGGTCGGGAGTGGGGCGGTAGGGGTGCTGGTCATCGGATCGTCAATTCTTGCTGCTCACCATCGACTTGTGCTGACTGTGGTCGACGTCGTCGGGGGTGGCGGTGAGCAGCCGGTGCGCCTCCTCGGCGTCGGGCTCGAACCCGGGGGTGTCGACGCAGAGCTCGACCATGATGCCGTTGGGGTCGATGTAGTACAGCGAGCGGAGATAGTCGTGGTCGACCTCCATGTAGGGCTCCACGCCGGCCTCGGCCATCCGAGCGCGCACCTCCTCGACCTTGTCCGCGGTGACGTTGAATGCGACGTGGTTCACCCAGCGGGGCAGCTTGTTGCCGATGGAGATCTCCGAGCTCCACCCCTCCCGCTCCCCGGCCTCGTGCAGGTCGAAGAACGCGATGCAGCTGCCGTCGCCGGTGTCGTGGAAGGTGTGGCGGAAGAAGCCGCCCTGAGGGCCGCGCGCGACCTCGGTGTGCACGAGGGGGAAGCCCATCAGGTCCTCGTAGAAACGGGTCGTCGCGGGCAGGTCGCGGCAGGCGTAGGCGACGTGGTGGATTCCGGGTGCGGTCATTGATCTTCCTCCTGGTGGTGGACCGATTCGGTGTGCGAAGCGCGGTGAGGCGCCCTGTGAGGGGGTGGTCCTGGCGTGGTGCCGGCTCAGTCGCCGAACCGTGGCGGACGCTTCTCGGTGAATGCGGCGACGCCCTCGTGGAAGTCGGTGGTGGCGTGCAGCATGGTCTGCGCGCCGATCTCGGCGGCGAGCAGGGCGTCGAGGCTCGTCGAGCCCTGGGCGAGCACCTTCTTGGTCATCGCCGTGGCCAGCCTCGGTTGTGCGGCGAGCTGCTGGGCGACCTGCGTGGCGACCGCCAGGGCGGCCCCTGCCGCGGCGGGGAAGTCGGCGAGGCCGGCGCGCAGCGCCTCTGCCGCCTGGACCTCCTCGTCGAGCAGCAGCATCCGGCGGGTCAGGCCGGCGCCGACGCGCTGGGGGAGGGTCCAGAGGAGGCCGAGGTCGGCCATCAGGCCGAGGCGGGGGAAGCCGCACCGGAAGCTCGCGGTCGCGGACGCGACGACGAGGTCGGCGGCCAGCGCTAGCGAGAAGCCCGCGCCGACCGCGTGTCCCTCGACCGCGGCGACGACCGGCTTGCTGCCGGCGACGACGGCGCGAACCACGCGATGCAGCGCCTCGAGGTTGGTGTGGGTCGACTCGACGGTGGCATCGCGCAGCACCGAGACCTCGATGCCGGCGCAGAAGGTGTCGCCGGCCCCGGTCACGACGAACGCGCCGACGCCGGGATCGCGCATGCCGTCGTCGAGCTCTGCCTCCAGCGCAGCCATCGAGGCGAGGGTGAAGGCGTTGCGCCGGGCGGGGTTGCTCAGCTCGAGGATCCGAACCGGTCCGTCGTCCCGTCGCCCGACGCAGGCCTCCTCGGCGGTCGGCTCAGAAGCTGGGGCGCTCATACCGCGGTCCATCCGCCGTCGACCGACAGCACGGAGCCGGTGACATAGGTCGAGGCGTCGGAGGCGAGGTAGACCAGGGCGCCGTCCAGCTCGTGGGCAGCGCCGCCGCGGCCCATCGGGATGTAGCGGCGGATGTAGGCGCGCCCGTCCTCGGTGGCGAACAGCTCCTGGCTCATCTCGGACTCGAAGTAGCCGGGGGCGATCGCGTTGACGCGGACGCCGGTGCGTGCCCACTGGCCGGCGAGCTCGTGGGTCAGGTTGACCACGCCGCCCTTGCTCGCGCAGTAGCCGCCGTGAGGGATGCGGCGCGAGCCGCGCAGGCCGAGTGCCGAGGCGATGTTGATGATGCTGCCGCCGCCCTGCTCGGCCATGGCGAGGCCGAAGGCGCGGGCGCATCGGTACAGCCCGACCAGGTTCACGTCGAGGAGGTGGGCGAACTGCTCGGGCGTCTCCTCGGCGATCGTACGGACGTGGGTGGCCCCGGCGTTGTTCACCAGGACGTCCACCCGTCCCTGCCACGACAGGGCCTCCTCGTGCAGGCGCCGGACCGAGTCCTCGCTGGTGACGTCGGTGCGGACCGGAAGCACCGAGTCGGTGCCGACCTCGTCGGCCAGTGCGCCGAGAGCGTCGTCGCGGCGCGCCGCGGCGACGACCCGTGCGCCCCGGCCGGCCAGGACGCGGACGAACCGCTCACCGAGCCCCGACGAGGCGCCGGTCACGACCACGACGCGGTCGGTCAGGTCGAACAGATCCGCCCGATCCGGGTGGGACGAGGGCCGGCCGTTCGGCGCGAGGTCAGTGGGACGTGTGCTCAACAGGAGCCTCCTCCGAGACGGACTCCGGACTGTCGGTACCGAGGTAGGCAGCCATGACGGCCGGGTCGGAGCCGATCTCGCTCGGAGTGCCGACGGCGATCCTCCGGCCGAAGTCGAGGACGGCGATGCGGTCGCAGATGTCCATCACCACACCCATGTTGTGTTCGACGATCACCACCGTCAGGTCCAGCTGCTCGTGGGCGTCGAGAACCGCGCCCACCATCGTCTCGACCTCGTCGCTGGTCATGCCCGCCACCGGCTCGTCGAGCAGCAGCAGGTCGGGCTCGGCCATCAACGCGCGGCACAGCTCGACCTGGCGCTGGAGACCGCCGGGCAGCTCGCCCATCGGAGTGTCGCGGTACCGATCGAGTCCGAACAGGTCCAGGATCTCCGCGGCGTGGGCGCGCGCCTTGCGCTCCTCGCGCGCCGCGGCCCCGAGCCAGAGCATGCCGCGCAGGACGCCGACGTGCTGGTTCCCGATGCCGCCGAGCAGGACGCTGTCGAGCACGGTCATCGTCGGGAAGGACTCGACGTTCTGGAAGGTGCGGGCGACGCCCCGTCGGTTGATCCGGTCCGGTCGCATCCCGACGAGCTCGGTGCCGTGGTGGCGGATCGAGCCCTGCTGGGGGCGGTAGACGCCGCTGATGCAGTTGAACAGCGAGGACTTCCCGGCGCCGTTGGGCCCGATCACGCCGAAGATCTCCCCGTGGTGCACCTCGAAGGTCACGCCGTCGAGCGAGCGGACTCCGCTGAAGCTGAGGCCGACCTCGTCGAGGGCCAGGGTCGCGTTCTCTGCCTTGGTGGCCATATCTGCTCCGTCGAGTTCTCGCTCGCCCACCCGGGTGTCGTCGGCGGTGTCGGTCGTGGTGATCGCGGGTGCGGGTGTCGTCATGCCGTCGCCGCCCCCTCTTGACGTCGGCGGGTCCTCCGACCGGAGACGGAGCGCTCGCCGAGGTAGTAGTGGGCGACCCGCTCGTCGACGGCCAGCTCGGCCGCCCGCCCGCTGACCGCGATCCGGCCGCCTTCGAGGACGTGGCCGTGGTCGGCGATCCGGAACGCGAGGAGGGCGTTCTGCTCGACCAGCAGGATGCTGGTGCCGCGGGCGTTGATGGCGAGGATCACCTCGCGGATCTCCTCGACGATGCGGGGGGCGAGGCCGAGGCTGGGCTCGTCGAGGACCAGCAGCCTCGGGCGTGCCATGAGCGCCCGGCCGATCGCGAGCATCTGCTGCTCGCCGCCGGACAGGAAGCCCGCGTGCTGGTCGAGTCGTCGGCCCAGCACCGGGAAGAGCTCGAGGACCTCGGCTCGGGTGGCCGCGGTCTCGGCATCGCCCCAGCGGCTGTACGACCCGGCGGCGAGGTTGTCCGAGACGCTGAGGTTCGGGAACACCTGCCGGCCCTCGAGCACCTGCGCGACGCCGCGCCGCACCACCTGTGCCGGATCGCCGCCGGTGATGTCGACGCCGTCCAGCCGCACCGAGCCCCGCCGGATCGCTCCCGAGTGGTGTCGTAGGAGCCCCGAGACCGCGCGCAGCACGGTGGACTTCCCCGCGCCGTTCGGGCCGACCAGAGCGACGATCGATCCCGCCTCGACCTCGAGGCTGACGTCGTCGACGACGTTCCCGGCGCCGGCGTAGCTGACGCTGAGACCCTCGATGCTCAGCGCGGCGCCCGGGGCGTCGTTCGTGACGCGGCGCTTGGACCGTCCGGAGTGCGAGGTGATGCTCATGCCTTGGCCTCCTTGCGTCGCAGCACGCTGCCGATTCGAGCCGGCAGCCCGGCGAGGCCGCGCGGCTCGACCACGAGCACCACCACCACGGCCAGTCCGTAGAGGAAGTTGGCCAGCAGGTCGGTGGTGATGCCGCCACCGGTGGTGGGCGTCGTCGAGATCCCCGGCAGGACGCCGGCGAGCAGCGCCACCAGCTGCGGGATGGCGGTCACGAAGAACGCACCCGCGATCGCACCGCCCAGGGAGCCCATGCCGCCGATGACGATCATGGCCAGGTACTGGACCGACAGCATCAGGCTCCACTGGTCGGGCACGGCGTAGGTCTGGTAGCCGACCAGGAGTGCGCCCGCGACGCCGGCGTACCCGGCGGACACCGCGAACGCGGCGCTCTTCATCCGGGCGACGGGGACGCCGACCACGCTCGCGGTCAGGTCCCGGTCGCGGATGGCACCGAAGGCCCGTCCGGGTCGGCTGCGGGCGAGGTTGTAGGCAGCGAGGGCGCCCACGCCGAGGACCGCGCAGGCCAGGTAGAAGTACTGCTGGTCGGCGGACAGCAGGAAGGGCCCGAAGGCGACGTCGTCGAACAGGTCGTGGCCGAAGAGCTGGACGGTCTGGGCACTGCGACCGTTGGTGCCTCCGGTCAGGCCCTCCCAGGTGTTCCAGATGTAGTCGGTGACGAAGAGCACCGCGAGGGTGACCACGGAGAGGTAGAGCCCGCGCAGGCGGGCCGCGAAGGGCACCACCAGCAGTCCGACCGCGGCGCTGGCGATGCCGGCGGCGGGGAGCCACACCCACAGCGGCAGTCCTCGGTCCTCGCCGAGCCAGATCGCGGTGTAGCCGCCGACGGCGACGAACGCGGCGTGCCCCAGGGACACCTGGCCGGCCAGGCCGGTGAGCACGTGGAGGCCGATGGCGGCGATCGCCGCGATGGCTGAGAACACCCAGATCGCCTGCCACTGAGGGGTCGTCACGAGCGGGACCACGAGCATGGCGACCACGAGCAGGCCGGTGAGCAGCCTGCGCGGGCGTCGGGTGGCGGGGGTCGGCGTGGTCACCGGGGGCGCGGGGAGGGTCTGTGTCGTCATCACACGCGCTCCACATCGGCGCGGCCGAAGAGCCCCGAGGGCCGGACGGCCAGGACCACCAGCATCGCCACGTAGGGCAGCACGACATACAGTCCGCCGCCACCGAACGAGGTGAGGTAGCCCGCGCCGAGCACGAGCATCAGCCCGACGGAGACGCCGCCGACCACGGCCCCGACCAGGGAGGCGAAGCCACCGATGACCAGCGCCGGCAGCACGCCGAGGGCGGTGTCGACCATGCTCGGCGAGACGCGACGGGGGAAGGCGCCCAGGAACACCCCGGCGACCACCGCCAGCAGGCCGGCGATGCCCCAGGAGACCAGCTGCACCCGGCGCATGCTGATGCCCTGTGCCATCGCCGCCTCGTGGTGATCGGCGGTGGCGCGCAGCGCCAGTCCCATCCGGGTCCGCTGGAAGAAGAACCACAAGGCGGCCAGGAGCACCAACGACACCGCGATGATCGACAGGCTCGCCCAGGGCAGCGAGACGCCGCCGATCTCGAGCACGCCGCGTCCCATCGGCCCTTCGGTGGACCCCTGGGCCTCGACGCCCCAGATCATCGCGATCGCCGACTGCCCCATCACCGACAGGCCCAGGGTCGCCATGATCACCAGGTACAGCGAGCGCCCGGCGAGACGGCGCAGGACGAACAGCTCGCAGCCGATGGCCACGGCCACCATGCACACGGCCGCGGTCAGGATGCCCCAGAAGAAGCCGAACGGCGACAGGGCCGCGACGATGTAGGCGCTGGCCATCACGAACACCGGGTGCGCGAAGTTGAAGACGCCGGAGCTCTTGAAGACGATGACGAACCCCAGGCCGATGAGCGCGTAGATGCAGCCCAGCGAGACGCCTTGGAAGGTCAGCTGGATGAAGGTGTCCATCTCGATCCTCAGCCCTCGTCGTCTGAGAGCGACCACTCGTCGGCCAGCGGCGTGCTGCCGAACTCGGTCACCGGGACCAGGACGCCGGCGTCGACGTCGACCTTGTTGATCCGGGTCTCACGCGAGGGGATCCGCGAGTCGGCGTCGTCGTTGGAGCCGTAGGAGAGGTCGGGGCTCAGGCCGTCGGTGGAGATCTCCAGCCCCTCCATGGCATCGACGATGCCCTTCTGGGTGAGGTCCTTCTTCTCGCAGGCGCGCTCGAGCGCGGCGACGGCGACGGAGGCATCGATCCAGCCGGTGACGACGAGCTGGTCGGGCTTGGTGCCCGGCGCGACCTCCTCGACGTACTTGGTCACCTCGTCCATCGCCGGCACGTCCTCGGAGTAGGGCACGCTGCTGGTGACCACGTGGAGCCGGTCGAGCAGGTTCCCGAGCTGGGGAGCCAGGGTGGTGTCGTAGCCGGAGTCGACGGTCATCCATTGCGGGTCGAAGTTCAGCTGCGACGCCTGGCTGAGGATGGGCCCGGTCTTCGAGGCGATCCCGTGCACCCAGACCATGTCGACCCCGGCCTTCTTCATGGCCAGCACCTGGGCGGTGAAGTCCTCGGTCGTGGGGTCGTAGCTGGCCTCCGCGGCGATGTCGATGCCGTCGGTGTGCTCCGCGGCGTACTTCGCGGCGCGAAGACCCTCCTCGCCGAAGTCGTCGTCCTGGTAGATGACCCCGACCTTGAGGTTGCCGCTCTCGCCGAACTCCTGCTGCGCCCAGGTGAGCCCGTTGATCACGTACATGGGGAAGGGTGTGGTGAACAGGTAGACGTCCTCGAGAGGGATCACCGAGGCGGCGCTGGTCGCCGCCAGCGTGGCGATGTCGTCACGTGCGATCTGCTTGCTCAGCCCGAAGATCGTGGTCGCCCCGAGCAACTGTCCGATCATCGCGATGTCGTCGACGTTGGCCCGATAGGCCTGGACGGCGACCGCCGGGTCGTACTTGGTGTCGGCGCGGACCGAGACCAGGTCCCGGTCGCACACCCCGCCCTCGGCGTTGGCCTTGGCCAGGCGCGCGTCGAAGCCGGCGGCGCCCGCGATCGCCCCGGCGGCGACGGGCCCGGTATAGCCGTTGAGCAGACCGATCTTGATCTCGTCGTCCGTGACCCCCGCATCGACCTTCACCCCGCCCTTGCCGGAGGAGGTCGACACGCCGGCGCAGCCGGCGAGGAGGAGTGAGCAGAGGGAGAGACCTACCAGCGTCCGACGTGGGTTCATGGAATGACCTCGGGGTTCCGATTCGGGGGATGGGGTGAGTCAGGTCACACACCCAAACATGAATCTGACATCAGTGTCAATAAAAATGGCGAGGTTGTGCGCCGTTCTCTCCGTGGGCGTGCCGCGGCTCGGCGCCCTATCGCCGTTGGGATACAAGTTGTACGCTAGATCCATGCGGAGGGGAGAGGCGACGCTCGACGTGTCCGCGATCCAGCGGCGCACGCTGGCGGTGGTCATCACCGCCCAGGTCTTCGGCGGAGCGGGCCTCGCGGCGGGTGTGACCGTCGGCGGCCTGATCGCCGAGGACATGCTGGGCAGCGAGGGCGTCGCCGGGCTGCCGTCGGCGGTGTTCACCCTCGGCTCCGCGATCGCCGCCTTCTCGATCGGGCGCTACTCGGCACGGGCCGGACGACGACTCGGCCTGGCCGGCGGGTTCCTCGCGGGGGCGATCGGCGCAGTGGGCATCATCGCGGCCACCCTCCTCGAGAGTCCGGTCCTCTTCTTCGCCTCCCTGCTGGTCTACGGCTCGGGCACCGCGACCAACCTCCAGGCGCGCTACGCCGGGACCGACCTGGCCGGTCCGGCGACCCGCGCCACGGCCGCGGCGGCCGCGATGATCGCGACGACGGCCGGCGCCGTCGCCGGTCCGAACCTGGTCACCCCGCTCGGCGACCTGGCCGATGCGCTCGGCATCCCGCGGCTGGCCGGGCCCTTCCTGCTCGCCGCGGTCGCCTACGGCGCCGCGGGGCTCTTCCTCTTCGCCTTCCTGCGCCCCGACCCGCTGCTGGTGGCGCGCGGCCTGGAGCGCGCCGCCGAGACCGAGCCGGACGCCGATGCCGGGACCGGCCGTGCCCGACGGGTGCCCCCGGGCGTCGTCGTCGGCGCCAGTGTGATGGTGCTGACCCAGACCACGATGGTCGCGATCATGACGATGACCCCGATCCACATGCGCCACCACCATCACGGGCTCTCCGCGGTCGGCCTGGTCATCAGCCTCCACATCGCCGCGATGTACCTGCCCTCCCTGCTCACCGGACGTCTGGTCGACCGGGTCGGAAGACTGCCGATGTCGATCGCCGCCGGGGTCACGCTGCTTGCCGCCGGGATCACCGCGGCGGCCGCGCCCGCGACGTCGACCGGTTGGCTGATCGTGGCGCTGATGCTGCTCGGGCTCGGCTGGAACTTCGGCCTCATCGCCGGGACGGCGATGATCGTCGACTCCACCACGCTCCGCACCCGCGCCCGCACGCAGGGCACCGTCGACGTGCTCATCGCGCTGGCCGGATCTGCGGGCGGCGCCCTGTCGGGCCTCGTCGTCCACGCGACCAGCTTCCACGCGCTCGCGCTCGGTGGCGGGCTGCTCGCCCTGATCCTGGTCCCGGTGGCCGCCTGGCACGCCTCGACGTCCCGCGACGGCCGGGACGACCCGGTGCCGACGAGCACCCGATGAGCCCGCGCACCACGGCCGGCGACCGGGCCTACGACGCGATCCGGCGCTCCATCCTCGACGGCGACGTCACGGTGGGCACCATGCTCAGCGAGAACGAGCTCGCCGCCTCGCTCTCGATGAGCCGGACGCCGGTGCGTGCGGCCCTGCACCGGCTCCAGGCCGAGGGGTGGATCACGATCTACCCGCAGCGCGGCGCACTGGTGAACGGGCTCGGCGCGCAGGAGGTCCAGGAGGCCGCCGAGCTGCGCCACGCCCTCGAGACCGCTGGCGTGCGGCGCGGCACCCCGCGCGCCCGGGCAGCCGGCGAGACCGGGCTCGCGGCGAACCTCGCGAGCCAGCAGGTCGCACTCGACGGCGGCGACTTCGCCGCGTTCGCCCGGCTCGCTCTCGACTTCCATCGCGGCTTCGTCGCCCTCGCCGCGAACGATCTGATGCTCGCCACCTACGACCGTCTCCGTGACCGTCAGCTGATGAGCATCGCCCAGAGCGCAGGCCGGATCACCGGCGATCCGGCCCAGCTCCTCGCCGAGCACCGCGGGCTCCTCGACGCCGCCCTCGCCGGCGACGACGCCCGCTTCGCCGACCTGCTGGAGCAGCACCAGGCCCGCAGCCACGGCTTCGCGGGGTGAGGTGGTGGAGGCGGCTTGGCGGCGCGAACGCGCGGCGCCCCGATCAGCCGGTCGGGAGGGTGACGTACACCTTGCGGAGCGGTTCGGTGATGGTCCACGTGGTGCGGTCGCCGGCGTGGAGCTGGACGACGGCGCCGGGGGCCAGCGCCAGCTCGCTGCCGTCCTCGAAGCGGACGACGCCGCGCCCGGTGAGCACCACGAACAGCTCCTCGGCCTCGACATCGACGTCGGTGCCGGGCTCGGCCTGCCAGATCCCGATGCCTGCGGGGGAGTCGGCCAGCACGGCCAGGCTGGTCGGCATCGGGCCGTCGGCCACGTCGGGCTCGAGGTCGGCTGTGTGCGCATCGGCGCAGAGCAGACGGGTCTCGGCACTCGATCGACTGCTGATCATCGGGCCCCTTCCAGGTCGTCGGCGGCGGCGTTCGCGGCGTGGAACCCGCCCATGCCGTGCACGCCGGCACCGGGCGGTGTCGCGGCCGAGCATAGGTAGAAGCCGGGTGCGCCGGTGCGATAGGGGTCAGGGGTGAGGCGCGGGCGGAAGACCGTGCCCAGCAGGTCGTTGGCGCCGGTCGCGATGTCGCCGCCGACGTAGTTGGCGTTGTAGGCCTCCATCTCGCCCGGACCTCGCGAGAACCGCCCGACGATGCGGTCGCGGAAGCCCGGCGCGAACCGCTCGACCTGGGCGATGATCGCCTCGCTCGCGTCGCCGCCGTAGCCCGCGGGCACATGCGCGTAGGCCCAGACCGGGTTGACGCCGTCGGCCGAACGAGAGGGATCGGCGAGGTACTGCTGGCCAACGAGCACGAACGGACGTCGAGGCATCCGTCCGGCCGCGACCGCCGCCTCGGACGCGACGATCTCGGGCAACGCGCCGCCCAGATGCACCGTGCCGGCGCGGCCGACGTCGGTGTTCGCCCACGGGATCGGGCCCTCGACCGCCAGGTCGAGCTTGAAGGCCCCCGGGCCGAACCGGTAGCGGGTGTAGGCCCGCCGGATGCGCGGCGGGAGGAGGTCGCCCAGCAGCCGTGCGACCGCCGGCGGCGCCAGGTCGAACAGGACGGCGTCGGCGTCACCGACCTGTTCGAGGCGAGTGACAGGGGCGTCGGTCTCGATCCGCCCGCCGAGTTCGAGCAGGCGCGCCGCGAGCGCGTCGGTGATCGCGCGCGAGCCACCTCGTGCCACCGGCCAGCCGACCGTGTGGGCCGCCCCGGTGAGCACGAGGCCGACGGCCGACGTCAACGGCCGGGTGAGGGGGTAGGTCAGGTGGGCTGCGGCGCCCCCGAAGAGCGCCGGCCCCTCCTCGGTCTGCCATCGTCGCGTCAGCAGCGACGGCGACGGCGCCGCCGAGAGCCCGAAGCGGGCCAGCGTGAGCGGATGGCGCGGGATGTGCAGGACCGGTTGGAACAGCTCGTCCACCAGGTCGTCGTAGCGACGCACCAGCGGAGCGAACAGCCGCCTCCACCGACCGCCGTCGGCTCCGAGGCCGGCGGCCGTCTGCTCGAGAGAGCGATGGAGAAGTCCCGCGCGTCCGTCGTCGAGCGGATGGGCGAACTCGATCTCCGGCCAGAGGTACTCCAGTCCATGGCGCTCCAGGTCGAGCACACGCAGGTAGGGCGAGGCGAGCGCCGTGGGGTGGAATGCCGAGCAGTCGTCGTGGAGCAGGCCCGGGAGCGTGTTCTCCGAGGTGCGGGTGCCTCCGCCGATCCTCGACCCGGCCTCCAGCACGGTGACCTGGTGGCCTCGCTGGGCCAGGCGGACGGCCGCGGTGAGGCCGTTGGGCCCGGCCCCGACGACGTAGGCGGTACCGGCCCTCACTCAGCCGATTCTAGGCTCAGCGCAGGACGTCGGGGGCGGACTCGTCGTCGAGCCAGCCCTCGCCGTCGTCGTACAGGTCGCGGTCGCGGCCCCGCTCGCGGTCCTGCCCGCGTCCTCGTCCGGTCGCGCCTGCCACCGCCCCGGCCGCCGGGCCGGTGGCCGGCCTCCCGGACCTGCGGTTCGAGCCGCGCCCGGAGAGCGTGCCGCTGGAGCCCGCGATCCCGCCGGCGCCGATCGGGCGGACCGCGCTCCCGGGCACCAGCCCGCCGGAGCCGTTCGCCGCGGCGGGCGCCCCCAGTGCGCCGCCCACTCCGAGCGGGGCGGCCACGGGCGGCGGTGCCAGAGGACTGGGTGCCGCGGGGGTCGGGATGCCGCTGGGCAGCGCGCCCGCGGGAGCCCCGGGGGCGGCGGCCAACGGAGCGCCGGCCGGTGTACCCAGGGTGCCGGGCGAGGCGCCGGTGCCGGGAGTCGCGACCAGGGGGCCTTGCGGGGTGCCGGGCTGATCGAAGTCGAGCTCGAGGTCCCAGTCGTCGTCGTCGGGGTCGACCGACCTGACGGGGGGCTGGGTGGGAGGTGGCGGCTTCGGCGGCCACCACGGCGGCGGCGTCACGACGACCGCACCCGGTCGGTCGACCGGGATCCCCCGCCGCGGATCAGGACCGCTGCGGATCGACTTCATCTGCGCGATTCCCCGGCGGTAGGAGGACTCCTGCTCGTCGGCGACGGCCCCCAGGTCCACCTCGCGGGCGACCCCGTGGGTGGGGCCGTCAGGAGTGTCCTGATCGACCTTGCGCTTCTTCTCCTTCGCCGCCTCCGCGCCTTCCGCGACGACCCGTAGTGCCTCGCTGCCGATGCGCAGGTTGCGGATCTCGTGCTCGAGGGTGTCGATGGCGACCAGGAAGGCCGTATTCATCGCCGGCCCGGTCTGGGTCCCGATGTCGGTGTGTCGGTCCGCAGCGCGGCGCATCAGCTGCACGGCGTCGTCCAGGACCGTCGCGCAGCGCTCCCACTCCAGCGACTGGCGGTAGATGCGATTGGGTCGGGCGCGCTCGACGAGCTCGACGACCCGTCCCTCGTTGACGCCGGCCATCAGGCGTCCACCGTGCTGCTGGGAGGGGCGATCGGCACGATCGTGCGGAGCTGGTCGAGCCGGGCCTGGGCGTCGGCCTCCACGTTGTGCACCTCGTCGCGGTAGATCGACAGCGACTCGTGGTGGCTCGCGATCGCCTGGAGCGCGAGGTAGAGGGTGTGCTCGACGCGGCCCTGTGCGGCGGCCGTGTGGCGCGCCATCCGCTCGCCCAGGTGCGATCCGCCGAAGATCTCGGAGTCGGGGACTCCGGGCGGCCGGCGATGATCTGCCGGCCGGCGTCGTCGAGGATGCCGAGGATGTAGCGCACGGTCTCCTCCTCCATCCGCAGTTCGCCGATGGCCTCCTCGACGCCGGGATAGTTCGGGTCGGGCGCCACCACGACGGTGGGCGGCTCGGTCGTCGGGGGAGGGGTGATGCCGTCCGGCGGCGGCGAATCGGGGCTGGTCACGGGCGGTCTCCTTCGGGGGGTCTGCGAGCGATCTACCCGGCCGACGACGTCCACAAACAGAGGCTCGGGTAGACCTGAGGGCGTGAAGACACGACAGATCGGCAATGACACCGTCGGACGCGTCGAGGTGGGCGCCATCGGCCTGGGCCTGATGACCTTCGATCAGACCGGGAGCCAGCCGCGCGAGCAGCTCCTCGACACCGTGCGGGCCGCGCTCGACGCCGGAGTCACCCTCTTCGACACCGCCGATGCCTACGGACCGGGCGATGAGCTCGGAGCCGGCGCGCAAGGTGCGAACGAGACGCTCATCGCGGGCATCCTCGATGAGCTCGGCGTGCGCGATCAGGTGCTCCTGGCCACCAAGGGCGGCCACGTCCGCACCGCAGACGGCGGGTGGGACCTCGACAGCTCGGCCTCTCATCTGCGCTCCGCGGTCGACGCGAGCCTGGGTCGCCTCGGGGTCGAGCAGATCGCCCTGTGGCAGCACCACCGGCCGGACCCGAAGGTCGACTACGGCGACGTCGTCGGCACGCTCAAGGAGGTCGCCGACTCCGGGAAGGTCGCGCGGATCGGGCTGTCGAACGCAAACCCCGAGCAGATCCGGCTGGCGCACTCGATGCTCGGCGACGCGCTCGTCAGCGTCCAGAACCAGTACTCCCCGGCCTTCCGCTCCAGCCGCCCGGAGATCGACGTGTGTGAGGAGCTGGGCCTGGCGTTCTTGCCGTGGAGCCCGCTCGGAGGGCTGCGCAGCGCCAAGGGGCTGGCCGACGAGCACCCGGCCTTCGCCGAGATCGCGGCCGCCCGTGGCGTGAGCGCTCAGCAGGTGGCCCTCGCCTGGGAGCTGGCCCAGTCGCCGGTCGTGATCCCGATCCCCGGCGCCAAGCGACCGTCGTCGATCCGCGACTCCGCTGCCGCGGCCGACCTCGTGCTGACCTCCGAGGAGATCGCCGCCCTCGACGCCGACTGATCGACCCTGCCGGTCCCGGAGCCCAGATGGCAGGCTGCGGGCATGGACGTCGAGCGCGTACGTGGATCGTTCCCCGCCCTCGCTGACGGGCTCGCCCGCTTCGACGGCCCCGGTGGATCGCTGGTGCCGCGCGAGGTCACCGACGCGATCGCGGCGGCCCTCACCTGGGGGCTGTGCCAACGCGGCGCGCTGACCGAGCCGGAACGGCGTGCGGACGCGATCACTCTCGGCGCTCGGGCGTCGATGGGCCGATTCCTCGGGACGGACCCCGGCGGCGTGATCTTCGGCCGCTCCATGACGGCACTGACATTCGACCTCGCGCGCACCCTCTCACCTGACTGGGGGCCGGGTGACGAGATCGTGGTCACCCGCCTCGACCACGACGGCGACATCCGGCCGTGGGTGATCGCCGCCGAACGTGCCGGCGCGACCGTCCGGTGGCTGGGCTTCGACCCCGTGACCGCCGAGCTCGACGACGTCGCCGGGCTGCTCTCGGAACGGACCCGGGTGGTGGCGGTGACCGGCGCGTCCAACCTGCTCGGCACCAAGCCTCCCGTGCGGGCGATCGCCGACGCGGCGCACGAGGTGGGCGCCCTGGTGTTCCTCGACGCGGTCCATCTCGCTGCCCACGCCCCGATCGACCGGGTGGCCATGGGCGTCGACGTCGTGGCGTGCTCGCCGTACAAGTTCTTCGGACCTCACCTCGGCGTGCTCGCGGCCGACCCGGCCTTCCTCGCCACGCTGCAGCCCGACAAGCTGCTTCCCTCCACCGACGACGTGCCCGAGCGCTTCGAGCTCGGCACGCTGCCCTACGAACTGTTGGCCGGAGTGAGCGCCGCGGTCGACTTCATCGAGTCCATCGGGGGAATGAGCGAGGTGGAGGCGCACGAGGACGACCTGCTGGATCGCCTCCTGGACGGGCTGACCGCGTTGCCTCACGTCCGTGTGCACGGCTCGCCCGCCCAGCGCACCCCGACCCTGCTCGTCCAGGTCGACGGGCACCGCGACGAGGAGGTGCGCGCTCACCTGGCGAACCTCGGCATCGTCGTCCCGAACGGGAACTTCTACGCGATCGAGGCCTCCCGCCACGCCGGACTCGGTGATGCCGGCGGGCTGCGGATCGGCCTGGCGCCGTACACGAACTCCACGGAGATCGATCGGCTCCTGGCCGGGCTGGCCGCCCTCGCCTGACCGGGATCCCTCACGTGGCGAGCGCGATCCGCCACGTAGGGGATCGCCTACGTAGCCGCTCCCCTACGTAGCGGACCCGTGTCGTGTTCCGCGCCCTCAGTTGCGCAAGCCTCGTTGCGCAAGTCTTGTTGCGTTCCATCCGGGCATCACAGGAACGTGCGGCCCTCGCCGCGGTAGGTCGGCACGACCTCGACCACGGTGTCGCCGTCGACCAGGTGCAGCCGATCGACGCGCTCGCACAGCTCGCCGGCCTTGGCATGCCGGAACCACACCCGGTCGCCGAGTCGGAGTGCGTCGGCCGCGGCGCCCCGCAGCGGCGTCTGGACCTCTCCGGCTCCCTCCGAGCCGAGCAGGCTCAGGCCGGCGGGGTAGGCCGGCACGGGCAGCCGGTCCCGGCCGGCGGGGCCCGAGGCGATCCACCCGCCCCCGGCGACCGTCACCAGGCCGGGACCGGGGCGCCGCGTGACGGCCAGCGCGAACAGGGCAGCCGGCGACAAGGTGAACGTGTCGTAGCCGTCGAAGAGCGCAGGCGCGAGGAGGCCGGAGCCGGCGGCCACCTCGGTGACGGACGGGTCGGAGACGGTCGTCTCGATGGAGCCGGTACCGCCGCCGTTCACGAACTCGAGGTCGGCCAGCTCGCCGATCGCGGCCACCACGGCGCCGCGCCGCTCGGCGAGCTCGGGGATCGAGAACCGCTTCAGCCGACGTACGGCCAGGCCCCGCAGGGGATTGGCGGGACGGTCGGCAAGCCCCGCGACCTGCCCCTCGTAGGCCATCACGCCGACCAGCTGGAAGACCGGATCGTCGGCGACCGCGCGAGCCAGGGCGACGGCGTCCTCAACGCTGTGCACCGGCGACCGGCGCGGCCCCAGGTGGACCCGATCGCCGGCGAGCCGCAACGAGGCGTCCAGATCGAGGCAGACCCGGATCGGCAGCTCCACCTCCGCGATCGTCGAGCGCATCAGGTCCAGCGACTCCACCGAGTCGACCATGAGGGTCACCCGCTCCAGCAGCACCGGATCCTCGGCGAGCGCGCGCAGGGCGGCTCGTTCGGCGGAGGGGTAGCCGACGACGACGTCCTCGTGCTCCTCGGCGAGCCAGAGCGCCTCGGCGAGGCTGAAGGACAGGACGCCGGCGAAGCCCTCGCGATCGAGCACCCGATCGAGCAACGCCCGACAGCGCACCGACTTGCTCGCGACCCTGATCGGAGTGCCCGCGGCGCGGCGCGCGAGGTCGGCCGCGTTGGCGTCGAAGGCCGCCAGGTCGACGACCGCCACAGGTGCGTCAATCTCCTGCGTGGCGCGCGCGATCCGGGCATGCTGGCTCTCCATGAGGGGGAGTCAAACGTCGTCGCCCACCCTTGGCAACCACGGCGCGTCGTGGCGGAACTGGGCCGGCAACCAGCAGGCCGAGGGGATCGACGTCGTCGTGCCCGGTTCGGTCGAGGAGCTGCGCCGGGTCCTGGCCGACGCCGCGGCGTCGGGACGACGGGTCCGCCCGATCGGCAGCGGCCACTCCTTCACCCCGATCGGTCGGCCGAGCGATCTGCAGGTCCGGCTCGACCGTCTCGACCGGGTCCTGCGCGCCGACGCAGACACGGGGCTGGTCACCGTGCAGGCGGGCATCCGGCTGGGTGTCCTGAACCGGGCGCTCGACCTGCTCGGCCTGGCGATGACCAACCTCGGCGACATCGACCAGCAGACGCTCGCCGGCGCGATCTCGACCGGGACCCACGGCACCGGCGCTCGCTTCGGCGGCATCGCCACGCAGGTGAGAGCCCTCGAGATCGCGCTCCCCGACGGCGGTCTTCTCCCGTGCTCGGAGACGGAGAACCCCGAGGTCTTCGCAGCCGCGCGGATCGGGCTCGGGGCGCTCGGGGTCATCACGACGGTGACCCTGCAGACCGTGCCGGCGTTCGGGCTGCACGCCAGGGAGGGCGGCGGCCGGGTCGAGGAGATGATCGAGCGGTTCGACGACGACGCCGAGCGGACCGACCACGTCGAGTTCTACTGGTTCCCGCACACCGACCGGGTGCTCACCAAGCACAACAGCCGGATCCCGCTCGACGACGGTCTCGCGCCGTTGTCGCGGGCCCGCGCCTGGTGGGACGACGAGCTGCTCAGCAACACGACGTTCGGCGCGGTGGTCGGAGCCGGACGCCGGGTGCCGGGACTGGTGCGCCCGCTGGCGCGGCTCTCGGCGTCGGCCCTGTCCCCGCGCGAGTTCAGCGATGTCTCCCATCGGGTGTTCACCTCGCCGCGCCGGGTCCGGTTCGAGGAGATGGAGTACGCCGTGCCGCGCGAGCACGGGATGGACGTCCTGCGCGCGCTCATCGACCGGGTCGGTCGCAGCCGCTGGCGGATCGCCTTCCCCGTGGAGGTGAGGGCAGCGGCCGCCGACGACATCACACTCTCGACGGCGTCGGGTCGCGACACGGTCTACCTCGCGGTCCACACGCCGCCGCGCTGTCCGGATCGCACGGCCTACTTCGCAGCGCTCGAGGCGATCGCCGGCGAGGTGGGTGGGCGCCCGCACTGGGGCAAGCTGCACGGTCTCGGTGCCGATGTGCTGGCCACGCGCTACCCGCGGTTCGCGGAGTTCGTGGCCCTGCGCGATCGGCTCGACCCGGCGCGCACCCTCGGGAACGAGCACCTCGAGCGCCTTCTCGGCTGAGGACCGTCGACCCCAGGAATCCCATCAGTCACACCTGTCACACGCTGTGCGAACGTCATCCGAAGTCGCGATGAATCCACTTGGGCACCGGTGTTCTAATGGCCGTGACCTGGGTAACAATCGTCAGGACGGCCCGCCCGGTTCACCACGGACCGGGGGCCTCTCGGACATCGATCGGCGCAGAGGACATTTTCCCTATGGCTCGGAGGACCGCACGCACCGTTCGAGCCCGCCGTGCCGCGACGATCGTGCCGCTCGCCCTGATCTCGGCCGCGTGGACCGCGCAGCTCGCCGGCGCCGGCACGGGGACGCCGGGCGCGGACTCGGAGACGCCGGACCCCACGCCGTCCGACGCTGCCTCCGACGAGACGCCGGAAGTCCGGATGCCGGGCGCGCCCCTCGACTATCCGGCCAGCCTCTCCGAGACCGACGAGCCCGACTCCGCCAGTGACGGACGGTTCGTGAAGGCGGTCGCCACGCCCACGGCCGGGGAGATCCCCGCCGCCGCCCTGACCGCCTACCAGCGGGCCGAGACGGTCATCAACGCCGCCGACCCGACCTGCCGCCTCAACTGGCAGCTGATCGCCGCGATCGGCCGCGTGGAGTCCAACCACGGGAGCTTCGGCGGCAACACCCTCGACCTCAACGGCGTCGCGCGCCCCGGCATCATCGGCCCCGTCCTGGACGGCACCCGCGGCACCTCGCGCATCGTCGACACCGACGGCGGCCAGTACGACGGCGATGCCAAGCACGACCGTGCGGTCGGCCCGATGCAGTTCATCCCGTCCACGTGGGCGGTCGCCGGCGTCGACGCCGACAACGACGGCTTCCGCAACCCCCAGGACATCGACGACGCCGCGCTGGCCGCCGCCGTCTACCTCTGCTCCGGCTCCGAGGACCTCGGAACCCCCTCCGGACAGCGCCAGGCGGTGTTCCGCTACAACCACAGCCAGGCCTACGTCGACCTCGTCCTCTCGATCATGAACGACTACCTCGACGGCGAGTTCGGCACCGGGCCCAGCCCCACGACGGTCTCGGCCGGATACGTCGACTCCAGTCCGACCGGCCCCGGCGCGCCGGTCGCGGGGCCACCGGTGTCCGAGCCCGCCCTCACGCTCTCGGTGCCCGCAGCCGCCACCGACGAGCCGGCCGCCGACCCCGCCGGAGCCACGCTGACCCTCCAGACCCCTCCGCCGCCTGCAACCCTCGGTGGCACGCCGAGTGGCGAGCCGGCGCCCACCGAGCTGACCGGTCCCGCGCAACCCGCCGAGCCGGAGCAGCCGGCCGAGCCGGAGCAGCCGGCCGAGCCCGAGCAGCCGGCCGAGCCCGAGCAGCCCGCCGAGCCCGAGCAGCCGGGCGAGCCCGAGCAGCCGGGAGATCTCGAGCAGCCGGGAGATCTCGAGCAGCCCGGCCAGCCGGACCAGCCCGCGCAGTCCGACCAGCCAGGGGACCTGGAGGGCCCCGGTGCCGGCACCGAGCCCCCCGCCGAGCCGGTGGAGCCGGCCGAGCCCGAGGCGCCGCTGACCCTCGAGCAGGCGACCGAGCTGTGCTCGGGCGAGCTCGCACTGGTCGATGACCCCGCCTCCACCGACGACGACTTCGACCTGTGCGTGATCGACCACGTGCCCGCCGACGTCGCCGCGCAGCTCCGAGACGCCGTGCGGGCCGACGAGCCCCAGGCCACAGAGCCCGCTCAGCCGTAGCCGAGCGCGGGACTGGCTCCAGGCTGAGGTGCCGTCGCCTCCCCCGTCCTGCTAGAACTGACGCATGGCCACTACTGCCCTCGGCGGCAACCCCGTCCACACCCACGGCGACCTCCCCGCGGTCGGCTCCGACGCTCCTGCCTTCACGCTCGTCGGCTCCGACTTCAGCGACGTCTCGCTCACCCCCGGCACCCGCACCGTGCTCAACATCTTCCCGAGCGTCGACACCGGCGTCTGCGCGGCGAGCGTGCGCAAGTTCAACGAGCTGGCCTCCGGGCTCGACAACACCAACGTCATCTGCGTCTCGGCCGACCTGCCGTTCGCCCAGGCCCGCTTCTGCGGGGCCGAGGGCATCGAGAACGTGATCGCCGCGTCCGCGTTCCGCTCGCCCTTCGGGGACGACTACGGCGTCACCCTGACCGACGGCAAGTTCGAGGGGCTCCTGGCCCGCGCGGTCGTCGTGGTCGACGGCGACGGCGTCGTCCGCTACACCGAGCTCGTCCCCGAGATCGGCACCGAGCCCGACTACGACGCCGCGGTCGCCGCTCTCGGCTGATCCTCGACCCGCACCCGGACCGCCCGTCAGTCCCGCGCCGCGATCGCCAGCAGGTCGCGCAACGGACCGGCGGGCGGTCTGCGTGAACCGACCCACACCGCCGTGAACGACCGGGAGAGCGCCAGGCCCGTCGTCGGCACCTGCACCAGCGCGCCGGACTCCAGGTCGCGGGCCGCGGCCCGGCCGCTGACGAAGGCGGGCGGTCCGCCCGCGGCGACGGTCGCGAGCACCGCTGCCGACGTCGTGAGTGCACTGTTGGGCTCGGCGACAGGCACCCCCGACGCGCGCAGGGCCTCCTCCCAGACCCGACGCGTCCCGGACCCCTGCTCGCGGCTGGTCAGCGCCCGTGCGCCGATCTGCGCCGCATCGAGCGGACGGCGTCGCCGCGCCCAGGTATCCGCGGGCGAGGCGATGAGCACGAGCTCGTCCCCGCCGACGACCCTGGTGGCCAGGCCGGCCAGATCGCCGGCGCCCTCGACGAAGCCGATGTCGGCCTCGCCGGATCGCACCGCCGCGACGACGGCCTCGGAGTTCGCGGCCCGCAGCGACGCCACGATCGCGCGTTCGAGTCGCAGTCGCACGAGCCACCGCGGCAGCAGGTGCTCGGCGACGGTCATCGAGGCGTGGACGTGCAGCTCGCGCGAGCGTTCCTCGCGCAGCGTGCGCAGGGCGGCCTCGACGGCGTCGGCCCGCTCGAGCAGCTCGGCGCTCCATTCCACGAGCAGTCGGCCGGCCGGCGTCACCGACGACCCCGACGTCGTGCGCTGGACCAGCGTGAGCCCGGTGAGCATCTCCATCGAGCGCAACCGTTCGGATGCCGACTGCTGTGAGATCCCGGCCTCGCGCCCGGCCGCGCCGATGCTGCCGAGACGGGCGACGTCGGCGAGCAGCCGCAGGGAGGGAAGGTCGGGAAGGGCCACGAGAGCACCGTAGCCGCTCACAGGACACACCTGTGAGCCCACAGTGACGTGACCGCTACCGGGTGCTCGCCCGGCGTCGGAGAGTGGCGACATGGCCACCTCCCTGCGCGCCCCGATCGCCACCCGTCCCCTTCCGGCAGGCGCAGATCGCGTGTTCGGGCCGAACTGGTTCGCGGCGGTCATGGGGACCGGGATCCTCGCCACGATCCTGGACGTGCGGGTGCTGTGGGTGCTTGCGGCGGTGCTGCTGGGAGGGCTGCTCGTCGCGACGGCCGTGCACCGGCGCTCCTATCTCGATCACCCCGTGCAACGCCACTTCTACGGCGCACCGGCGATGGCGCTGATGACCGTCGGCTCCGGAGCCCTGGCGATCTTCGGTGCGTCGCCGCTCGTGCTGTGGTTCGACGCGCTGTTGTGGACGGCGGGCACCGCGCTGGGGGTCGCGACCGCCTTCGCCATACCGGCTCGGGCCGCTGGTTCCGCCCTGCCGGAGGTCGGGCCGTGGTGGCTGATGCCGGTCGTGCCGCCGACCGTCTCGGCGACCACCGGAGCCCTCCTCGCGCCGTACCTTCCTGCCGGGTTGGCCCGAACCTGCTTCATCACCCTCTGCTACGGCCTGCTGATCTTGAGTGTCGTGGGCACCGTGCGCGTCCTGCGCCACCTCTGCTGCCGCGTTTCTCGACACGGGTTCGGCGCGCCGGCCATGGCGCCCACCTGGCTGATCGTGCTCGGGCCGCTCGGCCAGTCGGTGACCGCACTGCACCACCTCGGCCTGCTGTCCGGCCTGGCGCCGCTCACCCCCTACGCCGGGACACCAGTGCTGCTCGCCGCGCTCGGCTGGCTGGGCGTGGCCGGCGTCGTCGTGCTGCGCGCGCGCCCGCCGTTCGGGCTCACCTGGTGGTCGTTCACGTTCCCGGTGGCCACCGTCGTCACCGGAACGGCCGCCCTCGGGTGGGGGCCGGTCGCCGCCGCCCTCACGGTCCTGCTCGTCTGCGCCTGGCTCGTCGCGGCCCTCGGCACCGTTCGCGGCGCCTGGAACGGCTCGCTGCTGAGGGTGTGAGCCGGCGCCGTCGTCCTCGGCCCTCCCGTGCCGCACAACACGCCGACACGCGCGACGCGCGGTTCGCAGACGCGGGAGACGGGGAGGCCGGAATGGGAGGATGAGCACTCGCATCGCTCCTCGTCCGAAGGCTCTTCCCCCGTGCCCCCCACTTCCCCCGCGTCGCTGTGACGCGCCCACTTCTGATCCTGATCGCGCTGGTCGCCCTCTGCGGTGCCGGCTATGTCGGCTACGACCGGCTGTACGCGACGCCTGTGGTGAACGACCTGACCCCCGAACCCGACCCGGGCGACCTCGCCGACGCACCGCCGGACCCACCCATCGTCCTGCTCAAGCGCGCCCCTAACGCCGCCACGCCGCAGCACGCCGTCAACCAGGTCGACCCGGGCTGGCTCAACCGCACCGTCGCGGCCACCGGCATCCCGAGTGTCGCCCTCCGGGCCTACGCACGAGCCGAGCTCACCGCCCCGGCGGGCTGTGGCGTCGGATGGACGACGCTGGCCGGCATCGGCTGGATCGAGTCGCAGCACGGTCGGATCGGCGGCCGCTCGCTTCGCCCCGACGGCCGCTCCACCAAGGCGATCATCGGTCCGGCGCTGGACCCCAGCGGTGACTTCGCCGCCATCCGAGCCGACGCCGACGGCACCCGCTGGCACGGCGACCCGGAGTGGGACCACGCCATCGGGCCGATGCAGTTCCTGCCCGGTACGTGGGCCACCTGGGGTGCCGACGGTGACGGCGACGGCGTCCGCAACCCCCACGACCTCGACGACGCCGCAGCGGCCGCCGCCCGCTACCTGTGCGCGGGCAGGCACGACCTCGGCACCGGCGAGGGGTGGACGAGCGCGGTCCTCACCTACAACCAGTCGCGCGCCTATGCCTCAGACGTGCACGCGGCGGCCAGCCACTATGCCGCCGCGGCGACCCAGGCGGGCTGACCGACGACGTTCGACCGGCGAGGTTTGGACCTTGACCGGCTCTGGGATCATCGAGCCCATGAAGGCGGCCAAGCGCATCGGGTTCGAGGTTGTCGGTTGGTTGCTGCTCGTGGGCGGGATCGCCGCGCTGGTGCTCCCGGGTCCGGGTCTCCTCATGGTCTTCGGTGGCCTCGCGGTCCTCTCCCAGCAGTACGAGTGGGCCGAACGACGGCTCGACCCGATCAAGTACCGCGCCCTCAAGGGTGCCGCCGAGGGCGTGGAGACCTCGCTGCGGATCGCGATGTCGGTGGCCGGGGTGCTGTTCCTCATCGCCTGCGGTGTCCTGTGGATCGGCGGCCCCGCGCAGCCGGACTGGTGGCCGCTGCCGGACTGGCTCTGGCTCCCCGGCGGGATCGGCACCGGGATCACCCTGGAGTTCTCCGCGGTCGTCGCCGCGGCACTGCTGGTCTACTCCTACCGGCGCTTCCACGGGAAGCCGGACGCCGTGGCGGCGCTCGAGAAGGAGATCGACGAGGCCGACAAGGAGTTCAAAGAGCTCCGTCACCACGACTGAGGCCGAGCCCCAGCCACGCAGCGAGGGCCTCCAGTTCGGCATCGACGGCGGCGCGGACGGCGGCGTCGAGCGGCTCATCCTCGTGGACGGCGGCGACCCTCAGCACGCCCGCGTCGCGATCGGCGGTGGCGTCGACCTTCCCCACCAGCCGGTCACCGTGGAGCACCGGCATCGCCCAGTAGCCCCACCGCCGCTTCGCCGCCGGCTTGTACATCTCCAGGATGTAGTCGTACTCGAAGAGCTCGGTGAGTCGCTTGCGGTCGGCGACCAGCCGGTCCAGCGGCGAGAGCAGCACCGACCGGGGGGCGAAGTCGGCGTCCTCGAGCGACCTCGGGTCGACCCGCCAGGTCCCCTTGACGCCGTCGACCACGGCCTCGACGCCGGCCTCGCCGACGTGGATCGGCTCCACCGGAGCCTGCGCCGCGCGGGCACGGGCGATTCCGAGCGCGGTCAGGCGCCGCTCGTCGCGGATCCGCTTCGCCTGGTCCGCCTCGGGTACGGGGTCGTCGGGATAGATCCGCTCCGCGAGATCCCAGAGCGTGTCGCGGCCGGACCCGCCCGCGCGTGCGATCTCGCCGCGATCGACCATCTGGGTGAGGAGCATCCGGACGTTGCGTTGGTCGTTCCAGCCGCTGGAGGGCCAGGGCACCTCGCACGAGTCCAGGAACGCCGAGGCCGGCAGCGGCCCGTCGCCGCGCAGCGCCTCGAGGATCTCGCGCCGGCACGCGTCGTTGGCCTCCACCCACCCGTAGAGGCGCTCCTGCCAGGGCTTCCACGGCTCGGGACCCGGCCAGCGCGCCATCTCGGCGCGGAAGAGCGTCAGGTCCTCGGCCGGACGCGCGAGCATGTGGTGCACCACGAGCTCCTGGCGGTCGATCAGATCGACCAGCTCGGAGGGGTCGTAGCCCGCACCGAGCCGTCCCCACAGGACCAGGTCCGCGCTGGGTGCCACCGCCGCCGTCGGGTCGAGCTGCACGAAGCCGAGATGCCGGACGACGTCGATCACGCCGTGCTCTGCCGGGTCGGATGAAGTGCCGTCGAGAAGCTGGGCTCGCACGGCGATCCGCCGCGCCTGCTCGCGGGTGAGCTCGACCGGTCCAGCCACCGCACCAGGGTAGGACTCATCAGGATGCCGAGTCGGCACTTGTGCTTAGCAAACACGCCGACTCGGCATCCTTGCCGGGTCGTGGTCGCCGTCCGCGCGCGGCGAGTCGGCGTTTGTGTTGAGCAAACACGCCGACTCGGCGTCTTGGAGTCCGGCGCCGCGGTGTCAGTGCCGTCTCCTAGGCTCGGCGCACGATGACGCTCCACCTGCATCGCGCCACGCGCACCGATCGTCTCGCCGACGCCGTCGGCGAGCTGTTCGCGTCGGCGCCGCTGGCCGATCCATTCGCGCAGGAGGTCGTCGTGGTGCCCGAGAAGGGCATCGAGCGGTGGCTGGCGCAACGCATCTCGCATCGGGTCGGGGTGGGTCCGCGCGGCGGCGACGGCGTGTGCGCGGGCGTGCGCTTCCTGCGGCCGGGCTCGCTGGTCTCGCTCCTGCTCGACCGCGACCGCGACGACGTCTGGGCTCCCGACCGGCTCGTCTGGCCGCTGCTGGCGACCATCGACGACTCACTCGGCGAGCCGTGGGCCGCCACCCTGGCCAGGCACCTGGGTCACGGACGTACCGGCGCGGACGCCGACCTGCGCCGCGACCGCCGCTACTCCGTCGCGCGTCGCCTCGCCGGGCTCTTCGCGAGCTACGCCGTCCAGCGGCCGCAGGTCGTCACCGACTGGCGGGAGGGCCGCGACACCGACGGTGCGGGCGACCCGCTGCCCGACGACCTGCGCTGGCAGGCCGAGCTCTGGCGCCGGCTGATCGCGCGGATCGGGGGCGAGCCCCCCGACGTCCGGCTCGCGCGCACCCTCGACCTGCTCCGCGCCGGCGGGGATGGTCTCGAGCTCCCCGACCGGCTCTCCCTGTTCGGGCACACCCGCCTGCCGGTCTCCGAGGTCGCGCTCCTCGACGCGCTGGCCGCCCACCGCGACGTCCATCTCTGGCTGCCGCAGCCCTCGCTGGCGCTGTGGGACGCCCTGGCCGGGCTGGGCGGCCCAGCCGGCATCGTGCGGCGCGACGAGGACGAGTCCGCCGAGCGGGTCGGCCACCCGCTGCTGGCCGCGCTCGGTCGTGACACCCGCGAGCTGCGGCGCACCCTCGACCTTCCCGCGGCCGACGAGCCGATCTCGGCCCCCGAGCCCACGGCCGCCACCCTGCTCGGCCTCCTGCAGCACGACCTGCGCGCCAACCACGCGCCCACCGCGCAGGAGCGGGCGACCCGCGTGCTCGACCCCGCCGACCGCAGCCTCCAGGTCCACGCCTGCCACGGCCGCGCCCGACAGGTCGACGTGCTGCGCGAGGTGCTGGTCGGCCTGCTCGCCGACGACCCCACCCTCGAGCCGCGCGACATCGTGGTGATGTGCCCCGACATCGAGGCCTTCGCCCCCCTCATCTCGGCCGGCTTCGGTCTCGGCGGCCTCGACCCTGACGCCGGCGACGACACCGATCTGCACCCGGCCCACACCCTCCGCGTCCGGCTCGCCGACCGGGCGCTCACCAGCACCAACCCGCTGCTCGCGGTGGCCTCCACGCTGGTCGAGCTCGCGGGCGGGCGCGTCACCGCCTCCGACGTCCTCGACGTCGCGGCCACCCCGTCGGTCCGGCTGCGCTTCGGGTTCACCGACGACGACCTCGACCGGATCGGCCGGTGGGTCGCCCAGTCCGGCGTCCGCTGGGGTCTCGACGCCAGCCAGCGCGACCGCTTCGAGATGGGCCGCTTCGAGCACAACACCTGGCGCAGCGGCCTGGACCGGATCCTGCTCGGCGTGGCCATGAGCGGTGACGACCACCGCCACCTCGGGCGCGGTCTCCCCGTCGACGACGTCGGCAGCTCCGACGTCGACCTCGCCGGCCGGCTCGCCGAGTTCGTCGACCGGCTCGCGCGCGCCCTGGACGGCATGGCGGCCGCCGCCGACGTCGCCACCTGGATGACGGTGCTCACCGAGGGCGTGCGCGACCTCACCGACGTCCCGCTCGACGACGCCTGGCAGGTCCCGCAGCTCGAGCGCGAGCTGGCCCGTGCCGCCGGCGACGGCAGCAGCGTGATCGGCGACGTGCCGTTGCGGCTGGCCGACGTGCGCGCGATGCTCGACGCCCGGCTGGGCGGTCGCCCCACCCGCGCCAACTTCCGCACCGGCTCCCTCACCGTCGCCACGCTCGTGCCGATGCGCTCGGTGCCGCACCGGGTGGTGTGCGTGGTCGGGCTCGACGACGGCGTGTTCCCGCGCCTCACCGCCGTCGACGGCGACGACGTCCTCGCCCGGCGTCCCCTCACCGGCGAGCGCGACGTGCGCAGCGAGGACCGGCAGCTGCTGCTCGACGCGCTCCTGGCCGCCCAGGACCACCTCGTCATCACCTACACCGGCGCCAACGAGCACACCGGCGCGCCGCGGCCCCCCGCGGTGCCCCTCGGCGAGATCCTCGACGCCGTCGACCGGACCACCTCGGCGCCCGTGCGCGCCCAGGTGCTCACCGAGCACCCGCTCCAGCCGCACGACCCGCGCAACCTCTCGCCCGGCGCCCTGGTCACCGGCGACCCGCGCCCCTTCAGCTTCGACCGCGCCGCGCTGGGCGGTGCGCGCGCCGTCGTGGCCGAACGCGTGCCACCCCCGCCGCTGCTCGACGGCCCGCTCCCCGCGGCCGCGGACGGCGACGTGTCGCTCGCCGACCTGAAGGACTTCCTCGCCCACCCGGTGCGGACCTTCCTACGACAGCGCCTCGACGTCTCGACGCCGCTGGCGCCCGACGAGCTGGGCGATGCGATCCCGATCGAGCTCGACGCCCTGGAGAAGTGGGGCGTCGGCGATCGCCTGCTCCACGCCGTGCTCGCCGGCCAGGACCCCACCGCGGTGATGACCGCCGAGCAGCTCGGCGGCACGCTCCCGCCCGGTGGCCTGGGCGGGGCGGCACTCGCCGAGGTGGTCGAGCAGGCCCAGCGCCTGATCACCCGCACCGCCGACCTGCGCACCGGCGAGCCGCGCGCGGTCGACATCGACGTCGATCTCGGCGACGGGCGGCGTCTCTCCGGCACCGTGTCGGGCCTCTACGGCTCGAAGCTGGTCTCGCTGGGCTACTCCCGGCTCAAGCCCCGGCAGCGCCTGCACTCCTGGGTCGATCTGCTCGCGCTCAGCGCGGCCCGGCCCGACGAGTCCTACACCGCCCACGCGGTCGGTCGCGAGCGGGCCGGGCCCCGGCGCGCGCTGGCCGGGCCGCTCGACCATCGCGCCGTCGAGTGGCTGCGGAGCCTGGTCGAGCTGCGCGACCGCGGCCTGCGCGAGCCACTGCCGATGCCGCTGGCCACCTCTGCCGCGTGGGCCGAGGGCCGGCTGCGCGAGCAGGCCGGCGAGGGCGTCAGCGCGGTCGCGCTGGCCCGCAAGGCCTGGACCACCGACCCGTTCAACGCCTTCGGCATCGAGGGCGAGGACCGCGATGCCTACCACCGCCGGGCCTTCGGCGACGACGTCGCCCTCGAGCGGCTGATCGAGGCCGGGCTTCCCGACCTCGCCTGGGTCGTCTGGGAGCCGCTGCTCACCGGCGCCGAGCGGGTGGGCGCCCTATGACCGGCAGGACCCCCACGCCCGAGCCGTTCGACATCACCGCACCCCTGCCCGGCGTCGGCACCACGCTGCTGGAGGCCAGCGCCGGCACCGGCAAGACCTGGACCATCGGCGCGCTGGTCACCCGCTACGTCGCGGAGGGTGTGGCCCGGCTCGACGAGATGCTGGTGGTCACCTTCGGGCGCGCGGCCAGCCAGGAGCTGCGCGACCGGGTGCGCTCGCAGCTGGTGGAGGCCGAGCGTCTGCTGGGCGGTGACCCCACGGTCAGCCCCGAGGCCGCCGAGGAGTCCGCGCTGCTGCGGCTCCTGCTCGACTGCGACGCCGCCGAGCGCGCGCTCCGGCACCGCCGCCTCGTCGAGGCGCTGGCAGGGTTCGACGCCGCCACGATCGCCACCACCCACCAGTTCTGCTCGCTGGTCCTCGACTCCCTCGGGGTCGCCGGCGACACCGACTCCCGGGCCCGGCTCGTCGAGGACATCGACGACCTGGTCGGCGAGGTCGTCGACGACCTCTACCTGCGCGCCTTCGCCTTCGCCGACGGCCCACCGCTGTTCACCCACGCCGAGGCCCTCGCGATCGCCCGCGACGCCGTCGGCGATCCGCAGGCCGCGCTCGAGCCGGCCGATGCCCCGCCGGGTTCCAACGCCGGTCGTCGGGTCGCCTTCGCCGAGAAGGTGCGTACCGAGGTCGAGGCGCGCAAGCGGCGTCTCGGGATCCTCACCTACGACGACCTCCTCAGCCAGCTCGCCGTCGCGCTGGACGGCGACGACTCGCCCGCGCGCGTCCGGATGCGGGAGCGCTGGCGGATCGTGCTGGTCGACGAGTTCCAAGACACCGACCCCGTGCAGTGGCAGGTGCTCGACCGCGCCTTCAGCGGCGTCGCCACGATGGTCCTGATCGGCGACCCGAAGCAGGCCATCTACGCCTTCCGCGGCGGCGACATCGCCACCTACCTCCAAGCCGCCGAGACCGCCGCCACCCAGCAGACGCTGGCGGTCAACCGGCGCAGCGACGCCGGCCTCCTCGACGCCGTCCAGACCCTCCTCGGCGGCGCCAGCCTCGGGCACGAGCAGATCACCGTCCATCCGGTCCAGGCCCACCATCGCGAGGCCCGGCTCGTCGGCGCGCCGAACCCGGCGCCGCTGCGCCTGCGCGTGGTGCGACGCGACGCGTTCGGCAAGGGCTCGCGCGCGACCCTCCAGATCGGCGACGTGCGCCCCTACATCGCCCGCGACCTCGCCCTCGACATCCGCCGCCTCCTGGCCGCGGAGCCCACGTTCGACACAGGGTTCGACACAGGGGACGAGGCCAGGGCGCTGCTGCCGCGCGACGTCGCGGTCATCTGCTACCGGCACGCCGACCTCGCCGAGGCCCAGCGCGCGCTGCACGCGGTCGGCGTCCCGGCGGTCATCGCCGGCGGCGGCAGCGTGTTCGCCACTCCTGCCGCCCTGGAATGGCTCACTCTGCTGGAGGCCCTCGAACAGCCGCACCGCAGCGCCCGGGTGCGTGCCGCGGCGCTCACCGGTTTCGTCGGCCACAGCGCCGCCGAGCTCGCCGCCGGGGGAGACGCGCTCACCGACGACGTCGCCGAGACCCTGCGGCACTGGGTCGAGCTGATCGAGCAGCGCGGCGTCGCCGCCGTGGTCGAGGCGGCCTCCGCCGGCGGACTGCCGGCCCGCGTGCTCGCCGAGGTCGGCGGCGAGCGTCGGCTCACCGACCTGCGCCACCTCGGCGAGGCCCTCCACGAGGTCGCCCAGACCGAGCGGCTCGGCGTCGTCTCCCTGCTGGCCTGGCTGCGCGACCAGGTCTCCGATGCCCGCGCCGGTCGCGGCGGCGAGCGCACCCGGCGCCTCGACTCCGACGCCGCCGCGGTCCAGCTGGTCACCATCCACGCCAGCAAGGGACTCCAGTACCCGGTCGTCTACCTGCCCGCGCTCGCCGACCGGTTCCTGCCCAAGCCCACGCGGCCGCTCTTCCACGACGCCTCCGGACGCCGCTGCCTCGACGTCGGCGGCGAGGGTCCGCAGTGGGCCGACCACGTGCGCCGCTGGGAGGAGGAGGAAGCAGGCGAGTGGCTGCGCCTGCTCTACGTCGCCATCACCCGAGCCCAGTCCCAGGTCGTGTGCTGGTGGGCGCCCACCCGCAATGCGGTCGCCTCGCCGCTGCACCGGCTGCTGCTCCGCACACCCGGTCCCGACGGCCCCGATGGCCCCGACGGCAGCGGCGACGTGCCCGACGCGCCGCCGGTGCCGCCCGACGACGCTGTGGTCGGCCTGCTCGCCCAGTGGCGCGACCGCGGCGGGCCCTCGCCCGAGGCGGCCATCCACGCCGACCCCGGACCGGAGGCGCCCCGCGAGGATGTCGGGGCCCTCGACGTCCGCGCCTTCACCCGCGAGGTCGACACCACCTGGCGCCGCACCTCCTACTCGGCGTTGAGCGCGGTCGAGGCGGCGGCGGTGACGGTCGGCAGCGAGCCGGAGGACCTCGGCAAGGACGACGAGCCGGCGGCCGAGGTGCTCGACCCCGTCGCGACGACCGCCGACGCCGCCTCGCCGCTCACCGCGGCCGTGTCGCCGATGGCCGACCTGCCGGTGGGCACGACGTTCGGCTCCCTGGTGCACGCCGTCCTCGAGCATGCCGACCCCGACGCGTCCGACTGGCGCGCCGAGCTCGCCGCCCACGTCGCCGAGCAGCTGACCAGGTGGCCGGTCGACCTCGACCCCGACGCGCTGGTGGACGCGCTGGTCGCCGTCTGCGACACCCCGCTCGGCCCCGAGGTCGAGCACCGCACCCTGCGCGGGATCCCGCTGCGCGACCGCCTGCGCGAGCTCGACTTCGAGCTGCCGCTCTCCGGCGGCGACCTCGCTCCCGGGGCGGCCGGCGCCGTCACCCTCGGCGATCTCGCCCCCCTCCTGCGCGAGCATCTCGCCGACGACGACCCCGTTCGTGGCTACGCCGATGCCCTCGACGTCCCGGCGCTGGGCGAGCAGAGCCTGCGCGGCTACCTCACCGGCTCGGTCGACGTTGTGCTGCGCGTCGGCGGCTCGAGCCCGCGCTACCTGGTGGTCGACTACAAGACGAACTGGCTGGGCCCGCGAGACGAGCCGCTCACCGCCCATGCCTACCGTCCGGCCGCGCTCGACGCCGCGATGGGGCACTCCGACTATCCGCTCCAGGCGCTGCTCTACGCCGTGGTGCTGCACCGCTTCCTGCGGTGGCGCCAGCCCGACTACGACCCCGAGCGTCATCTCGGCGGCGTGCTCTACCTCTACCTGCGCGGACTGTGCGGCCCCGACGCCCCGCTCGACGACGGCCGCCCCTGTGGCGTCTTCGTCTGGCGGCCCCCGGTCGCGCTGCTCGAGGCCGTCTCCGACCTGCTCGACGGGAGCCGCCGATGAGCATCCTCACCCCCGAGCCGTGGCCGGCGCACGACCGGCGGCTGGCCGTCCGCGCCGGCGGGCTGTTGGCCGACTTCAACGCCGCCGGAGTGCTGGAGGCACCCGACGTCCACGTCGCCACGCGCGTCGGCGCGCTCGGTGGCGAGGACGACGAGCGCGTGCTGCTGGCGGTGGCGCTGGCGGTGCGCGGCATTCGCGCCGGGTCGGTGTGCATCGACCTCACCACCGTGCCCGCACTGGCCGACGGCCTAGCATGGCCCGACGCCGAGGGCTGGTCCGCGGCGATGGCCGCCTCGCCGCTGGTCGCCGCCGGCGTCGTCCGCTACGAAGAGTCGCTGGTCTACCTCGACCGCTACCACCGGCTCGAGACCCAGGTGTGCGACGACCTGCTCGACCGGGTCCGCGCGCCGGCGCCGCCGGTCGACGAGGCCGCGCTGGCTGCGGCGCTCGACCGCGTTCGCGGGCCGCACCTGAGCGCCGAGCAGGAGGCGGCCGCCGTCCGGGCCGCGCGCTCCTCGACCACCGTGCTGATCGGCGGCCCCGGCACCGGCAAGACCACCACCGTCGCCCGGATCCTGGTGCTGCTGCACGACCAGGCCCGCGCGCGGGGCGAGCGGCTCTCGGTCGCCCTGGCCGCGCCCACCGGCAAGGCCGCGACCCGGCTGCAGGAGGCGGTGGTCGCCGAGCTGGCCCGCCCCGACGTCGATCCCGCCGACCGCGAGCTGGTCGGTCGTCCCGACGCCCTCACCCTGCACCGGCTGCTGGGCTGGCGACCCGACAACGCCACCCGCTTCCGCCACGATCGCGCCAACCGGCTCAAGTACGACCTGGTGGTCGTCGACGAGTGCTCGATGGTCGAGCTCACGATGATGGGCCGGCTCCTGGAGGCGGTCCGGCCGCAGTCGCGGCTGCTGCTGGTCGGCGACCAGCACCAGCTCACCTCGGTGGGTGCCGGCGCGGTCCTCGCCGACGTCGTCCGCGGCTTCGACGGCGACCCTCGCTCGCCGGTCGCCTCGCTGGTCGAGAACCATCGCTCCACCGAGGACATCAAGTCGCTCGCCGAGGCCCTGCGCACCGGCGACCCCGATCACGTCGTGGAGGTGCTGCGCCGCGGCGGACCCGAGGTCGAGTTCGTCGAGACCACCGGCGTCGACGACGCCGCGCTGGCGCTGCGCGCCGACACGCTCACCAGTGCCCTCGCCGTCCGCGCCGCGGCGCTGGCCGGCGACCCCCAGGCCGCCGTCGACGCGCTCGACCGGCATCGCCTGCTGTGCGCGCACCGGGAGGGTCCCTACGGCGTCCGGCACTGGAACCGGCAGGTGGAGCGTTGGCTCGCCGAGCACACCGGGGTGCCGATCTACGGCGAGTGGTACCCCGGCCGGCCGATCCTCATCACCAGCAACGACTACGCGCTCGAGGTCTACAACGGCGAGACCGGCGCCGCGGTGCTCGGCGGCGAGGGACGGCTGCGCGCGTGGGTCTCGGGCTCCGAGCGGCTGCGGGACTACGCGCCCGGCCGCCTCGACGCCGTCGAGACCATGCACGCCACCACCATCCACAAGAGCCAGGGCAGCCAGGCCGAGCGGATCACCGTGCTGCTGCCGGAGGAGTCGTCGCGGCTGCTGACGCGCGAGCTCTTCTACACCGCGGTCACCCGGGCCCAACGCCACGTGCGGGTGGTCGGTTCGGAGGCCGCCGTCCGCGCCGCGGTCGGCCAGCAGGCCCAGCGCGCCTCGGGTCTCGCCGGGCGCCTGCGTGCCGCGCTGAGCGACCCGACCGACACATGAACGAAACCTCGGCTGGGTAGCATCGAACGGTGCCGTACCTGCTGCGCGTGGAACTGCCCGACGTCCCCGGCTCGCTGGGGCGGCTGGCCAGTGCCATCGGCGTGGCCGGCGGCGACATCGAGGCCATCGAGATCGTGGAGAAGCGCCACGACGGCACCGCCCTCGACGACGTCATGCTCGACACCGCCGACGGCGTGATGCCCGACTCCATCGTGTCCGCCTGCAACGCCCTCGACGGCGTCGAGGTCGTGTGGATCAGCCGCTACGTCTCCGGTGGCCTGCTGCTCGACCTGGAGGCGGTCGAGGAGCTCACCAGCGAGCCGTCCCGCGCGCTGGACCGGCTGATCGACCTGATCCCGGTGACCTTCCGCGTCGACTGGGCCTGCCGCGTCCACCGCTCGCACGGCGTCGAGTACGCCACCGCGGCGGCTCCCGCCGAGCTGGGCTTCCTCGAGATCGAGCGGCCCGTGTGCCTCGAGCTCGACGACGACGACAGCGAGACGCTCTACGCCGGCGCGCGGGTCGACGGCAACCGGATCGTCGTCGTCGCGCGCCGCGGCGGCCCGGAGTTCCTCGACTCCGAGCTCGCCCGGCTCGGCCACCTCACCGGTCTGGCCGTCTCGATCTCGGGCGGCTGAGGCCCCAGCCAGAATCGGTGCTTCCAGGCTCGGCCTGGATCCGCCGATTCTCGCCTCAGGCGTCGACGCGCTCGAGCAGGAAGACCGGGATCTCGCGGTCGGTGCTCTGCTGGTACTCCGCGTACGGCGCGAACTGGGCCACCGCGCGCTCCCACCACTCCGCACGCTCCTCGCCCTCGGCGATCCGGGCGCGGTAGGTGTGCGGCTCCGGCCCGTCCTGCAGGTCGACCTCGGGATTGGCCACGAAGTTGTGGTACCAGACCGGGTGCTCGGGAGCGCCGCCCTTGGACGCGACGGCCGCGTACACGCCGTCCTTCTCGACCCGCATCACCGGGTTCTTGCGCAGCTTGCCCGAGTTGGCGCCGCGCGAGGTGATGACCACGATCGGCCACTCGGGGTGGTCGCGCAGTGTGTTCGCCTCCGTGCCGCCGCTGGCCTCGTACTGCTCGACCTGGTCGCGGACCCACTGTGCGGGGCTGGGCTCGTACTCGCCTTGAAGTGTCATGCCCACCACAACAGCACGTCGTCGGCGCTGATTCCAGACCCGATAACGTGCGGCTCCATGAGCGCGATCGACGGCGTGTCCGAGATCTTCGATGCCGAGGCGTGGGACGTCGTCCCCGGCTTCGAGGACCTCACCGACCTCACCTACCACCGAGCGAAGGACCACGGCACGGTGCGGATCGCCTTCGACCGCCCCGACATCCTCAACGCCTTCCGCCCGCACACCGTCGACGAGCTGCTGCGCACCCTCGAGCACGCCCGCACCACCTCCGACGTCGGCTGCGTGATCCTCACCGGCAACGGCCCGAGCGCCAAGAACGGCAAGTGGGCCTTCTGCACCGGCGGCGACCAGCGCATCCGCGGCCGCGCCGGCTACCAGTACGCCGAAGGTGAGACCGCCGAGACCGTCGACAAGGCGCGGCTGGCCCGCCTCCACATCCTGGAGTGCCAGCGGCTGATCCGGTTCATGCCCAAGATCGTCATCTGCGTCGTCCCCGGCTGGACCGCCGGCGGCGGCCACAGCCTCCACGTCGTCTGCGACCTCACCCTCGCCAGCGCCGAGGAGGCCCGCTTCAAGCAGACCGACGCCGACGTCGGCTCCTTCGACGGCGGCTTCGGCTCGGCCTACCTCGCCCGCCAGGTCGGCCAGAAGTTCGCCCGCGAGATCTTCTTCCTCGGCCAGGAGTACTCCGCCGAGGACGGCGTCCGCATGGGCACCGTCAACCGCGCCGTCCCCCACGCCGACCTCGAGGCCACCGCCCTGGAGTGGGGCCGGATCATCAACGGCAAGTCGCCCACCGCCCAGCGGATGCTCAAGTACTCCTTCAACGCCATCGACGACGGCCTGGTCGGCCAGCAGCTCTTCGCCGGCGAGACCACCCGCCTGGCCTACATGACCGACGAGGCCCAGGAGGGCCGCGACCAGTTCCTCGAGAAGCGCGACCCTGACTGGTCGCCCTACCCCTGGTACTACTGATCTGGCGCATTTGCGCAGGTCAGAGGCCTATTGGACCCCCATGCGTGGCAGATGCGTGGCAAGAATCGCGATCTAGTTGCCGGTGTCGTCGCGGCTGGCCGCGGAAAGTGCGAGGCCGTACGACGACGTAGGTGACACCATCGCGGCATGGGAGTCGAGTGGCCGGGCCGGCGCGAGGACGTGCTGAACGCGCTCGACATCTTGGCCAGTGCGACCCCGTCGGCGGAATGGCCCACGCTGACCGAAGCGGTTCACTGGCTCGTGGACGACACCTTCTGGGACGCACGCGACCCCAAGGAGGACATCGGGGCGCTTCTCGTCGACGAACACGAGGCAGCAGCAATCCGGTCCGTAGTCAGTGCGGTGGTGGCGGTCTCGCAGCGACAGGGGCCGACTGCATCTGACCAGGCGTGGCTCGATGACTCCGGGTGGCCGATGGTCCAGAAGTTGGCTGCGCGGGCCGCGACGGCCCTGCGAGGGTTCGGCGGCGATGCCGCTCGACGGCGCGAAGACGCCGCCCAACCGCACCATCGAAGTGGAGTTGGACCGGGGCGACGCGGGGGTCGCTAGAGCCATCGGGATCCGTCCAAGCGAGCCGTGGCGTCGGCCTGTTCCTCAGTGGTGCGACCGACTGGTGTCTGGACGCGACCTCACCCGAGCGGGTGATGAGTCCTGGCTCGTGTCGTACAACTACGTCGACCCGGCCGGGCGCTGGACACTCCGGGACGCGAGCAGCGAGGACCCCTTCTCAGGTCTTGTGGGTCGGCGTCTCGAATCGTGCGCGGCAATCCGTAGCATGCGTGCCGAATGAAATGGGGGTGTGGGAGAGGGAGAAATTTGGATGGTTGAAGGGGGAGGTGATGGTGGTTGGTGGAAACGGATGGAGGCTTGAAAGAAGTGGAGGAATGAGGGCCAGGGAGACGGATGTGGCGGTGGAAAGTCGATCGGCGTCGGGCCGCGACATAGGCAAGAATCCGCACATGGAAACGGTCACCCTCTGGCGCCCGACAGGCCCTCAGGAGCTCGCGCTCGTTGAGGCCTCCGGCTGGCGGGAGTGGCCGCCGAGGCTGCCCGACCAACCGATCTTCTACCCGGTCCTCAACGAGGACTACGCCGTCCGGATCGCCCACGATTGGAACGTCAAGGCGAGTGGCGTCGGCTACGTGACCCGGTTCGATGTCGAGAAGGCGTATCTCGAGCAGTACGAGGTTCAGCAGGCCGGCGGCCAGACGATCCTCGAGTACTGGATCCCCGCCGACGACCTCGACGAGTTCAACCGGCACATCGTCGGCCTCATTGAGGTCGTTCGCGAGTTCCGATGACCGATTACGACGTGACACCCGAGCAGGCTTCTCACGGTCGGGTCATCCCGGACCGCGATCTGCCGATGATCGCCGCGCAGTGGTTGGCCGACGGCTATGACTCGCCGCTTCTGCGGGAGATGGCCTCGCTGACATCACGGCAGGCGCTCGAAGGAGCGGTGAGGCTCGCCGACGTCCTGGCTGAGCTCGGCCATCCGATCCGCGAGTTCGATTCTCCGTACGAGCAGCTGCCGTGGCGCGGCCAGTGGGAGGGCATCTGGTGGGCCGTCGATCGGATGGATCGAACCCATCGGCCCTATGCGTCGGCGCAGTGCGTCCTCGAGATCATCGGCGACTACGAAGGTCTCTGGGAGCCTGGCGGCGGCGAGGCCTTGATGGCCATGCTCAGGGCCTGGGACGAGAATCCGGACCTGCGGCCCGAGACCGACGAGCAGATCCGTGGGCATCTCCGCGGGCTTCGTGACGACGACGTGCCGCCTCTTGTGCAACCGGATGGGCAGGACTGAACACGTGACGAAGCGGCGCCTGCTCGGCTACTGGCGAAACGATGAACACCCGGAGTATCCCGATCCGGCCGCGTTCGTCGACAGCACATGGGATCGCCAAGAGCGTCACGAGGTCTGGTCCTACTTGTCGAGCGGGACCATGGCGGCTGCGTGCATGGGCCTGTCGCCGTGCCGAATCTGCGGCGAGCACAACGGAGCCTTGGAGTTTGCGGACGGGGTCTACCAGTGGCCGGAGGGCTTGGCGCACTACGTATACGACCACAACGTCCGCCTGCCCGCCGAGTTCATTGCGCACGCTCGCGCTCGGCTCGAACAGCTTGAAGGCGAACAGGTCGCCCTGGACTGGTGGCTGGAGGTCACCCGTCCTGAGCGCGGGTGAGGTAGGACCACCCTGTGAGGCTCGGCTCGTCGAACGAGCCGCGGGACTGGGACGCGAACTGGCTCGTCGTGGCGGGCGTTGTCGGGCTGCCTGATGGCTCCACGTGGTCGTTTGAGGATCCATGTCTGACCACGTGGGAAGCCAGGGAGTTGCTCGACTGGTTGCGCCAAGTTCGGGACGGTCTCGTACAGCCGAGCACCTGGGACTCCGATGAGGAGCGCCTGCTGGTGTTCACCGAGCCGAATCTCGCGTTCAGCCTCGCGGCCCGTACTGAGGGCTCTGTGACCATCCGTGCTCACCTGTCGCTGGAGTCGGGACCGGCTGAGGAGAGTGAGTTGTTCGAGTACTTCGTGCCGCTCGAGCTGACGTCGAAGGCACTCGTGGATGCCATTGTCGACTGGGAGTCGGCCTTGAGAGCGTTCCCTGTCCGCTAGCTTTCTGTGGCACAACCGTACCGCTTTCGGTACGGTTGTGCCATGGCTGCCGATATGAAGTATCGAGACCTGGTGCGGGAGATCGCGCTGGGCGAGTACGGCTTCATCACGACCAAGGAGGCCGTCGCGGCGGGTGTTCCGGCGGTCGAGCTGCGCAAGTTGGCTGCGCGCGGTGCGCTGGTTCACGTGGCGTACGGGATCTACCGGGTGGCTGATGCGCCCGGCTCGCCCTTCGACCAGTTCGCCGAGGCGCTCCTGAGGGCGGGGGAGGGGGCCTACCTCCGTGGTGACTCGGTGATGGCCCTGTTCGGTCTCGCTGACGTCAATCCGCGCAAGATTCGCGTCGTCGCGCCGAAGCGGACGCGAGCAAAGATGCCGGCCTTCATCGAGGTGGCCGCCGCGCCTCCAGGCGAGACGCCCAGCCTCACTCACTACGAAGGTCTGCTGGCAATGCGCGTTGCCGACGCGATCCTCGACTGCCGAGGTCGCATCGAGAGGGAACGTTTGCTAGATGCAGCCCGTGATGCTCGCAAGGAGGGTCTGGTGACCCGCGCCGAGTACGCGAAGTTACAATGCGAGCTGCGCAAACCTGGGTTGCGTGGCCCGGCGGAGGGAACTGCGTCATGACGTATTCGACCCCTCCTCCCAACCTGAGATCGCTCGAGCAGAGGATCCGCAACTTAGAGACCGATGCCACGAGCTCGTTGCGCTGTCAGGTGACGATGGCGATGGTCGTCGTCGGACAGATGCTCCCCGAGGGCGCGGTCAAGGGCGGCACAGCGATGGCGCTTCGCTACGGCCGTGACGACAGTCGATTCACGCAAGACCTCGACGCCGCGCGGGTCCATCCGTTGAGTGAGTTCCTCGACGACTTCGAGGCTTCGCTCAACCGCGGCTGGGCAGGATTCACCGGCCGCGTCGTCGACCGCACGCCGCCGCGACCGCCGGGAATTCCGCCTGCCTATGTCATGCAGCCATTCGACGTGAAGCTGGACTATCTCGGTAGGTCGTGGCGGACCGTCAACTTCGAGGTCGGTCACAACGAGATCGATGACGCCATGGAGCCTGAGCTTCGGATCGCGCACGACCTGGTCGAGCTCTTTACCGACCTCGGCCTTCCAGCGCCGGGGCCGATCCCGGTGATGCGCACTGACCATCAGGTGGCGCAGAAGCTCCACGCGGTCTCGGAACTGGGCAGCGAACGGGTGCGCGACCTCGTCGACCTGCAACTGCTCGAGAAGGGCGAGCAGCTCGATCTTGCGCAGGTCAAGGCGACGTGTATCCGGCTCTTCGACTACCGGCGGCGACACGCGTGGCCACCAACAATCGTCGTCGATGCCGAGTGGGCTGACCTGTACGCGGCGGCGATCGAGGGCATCGACGTACTCCACGACATCGAGGCAGTTGTCGCCTGGGCCAACGAGCTCATCAGGAGGATCGCCGATGCCTGACGGTCCGGTTACGGTTGCTGGCGTGGACCCAGCGGAAGCGGAGTTCCTTCGGCTCGCAATGGCGTTGCCGCCGCGCGAGCGCTGGAACCTCGGCATGCGCCTCCTCGAGGCCTTGGAGGTCAAGGACGCAGGCCCAGGGCAGGCGGCCGCCGACCCGCGTTTGGGTCAGCAGGAGTAGGACATGGCGAGAATAGGGCGTCGGCGGACCGAGCCCGACGAGGTCCGTGTCACGCGGATGCTCGTTACGGGCTACGGCAACGGGCCGTTCTACGTAATGGTGGAGCCCGAGGCTATGCACTACTTTCCTCCGCAGGAGAAGGTGCTGCTCACCTTTCGTGGGCCTGCCACTGCGGTCCCGGAGTTCGAGGTCTCGCGCGGCGTGGATGGACTCACGATCTGGCGGCCATCGGACACGGAAGTCTAGGCAACGCTCGCCGACGGCACCCACGAGCAGATCGGCGGATGGGCCCACATCCCCGCCCCCTGGCTCGACCGCGCGCATCCCGACATCGGCCGCCGCCCTGAGGATGGCTCGATGCGTGGCAAAAACGTGGCAGCAGAGTCGTTGGCGTCAGTTGACCGCCAAGGCCCACAATCACGTTTCCGCAGGTCAGCCGCATAGTGCCGTCGCCGACCATCAACAGCCGCTGAGCGTGCCGCACTTCCCCTGGTACTACCGATCTGACGCGTGTGCGTAGCTCATGCCTGCTACTGCCTGGTGCGTGGCAAGAGGCGCGACGGACCCTATGCTTGGAGCCTGATCCCATAAGTGCGCTCCTCGTGCGAGGCTTCGCGGGTGACCGAGATGCACCCCGAGGACCGCGACCTCTTTGACCGGTTCAGGGCGTGGAAGAGCCGTCCGAAGGACTTCAGTCCGGCTACGGAGAGCGACCCCACGCCTCAGGTGGTCTACAGCGACTTGATGAAGGGCGTGTTCGCTCCGGCTCTTCGGGAGGCCGGCCTGAAGGGTTCCGGTGGGCGGTTCGAGCTTCCGTCGGAGAAGTGCTGGGCGCAGCTGGGCTTCCAGAAGTCTGTCCACAGCGACTCGTCGATCCTCAGGTTCACGGTGAACCTGTCGGTGATCGACCGCGAGACCTGGGCGCGGCGGCCCGCGGTGACGTCACGACCCGGGACCAAGCCAAGTCCCAGCATCTATTACGGCGCGGGAGCGGGGCAGGAGCAGGCACGCATCGGGGCTCTGATGCCAGCTGGTGAGGACTTCTGGTGGTCTCTGAGTCGGGGCCATGACCCGACGTCGGTGGCTGAGGAGGTCGTCTCGGCCCTGATCGAACTGGCGGTACCGTGGCTCGTCGCGAGGACGGCGGCGAAGCCGTGATGCCTCGGCGTCGCACGCAGTGCTGCGAGATCACGCGGACCGCGTCGGGCTCGAAGCGAACCTCCACATAGGTCCAGCAGTCGTCGGACAATGTCGCGACCTCGGCGCCGCAGCCGGGGCAGAGGCGGTTGGGGCCGTCGCAGCCGTTGTGCCCGCAGCAGCCACTGTGCCAACCGACGCGGCTTCGCGAGCGCGGTGCGCATGAGGTTGCCGGCCGCTCCTCGTACTTCGGGGGCCGGATTGCGTATGAGCTCCCGTCGCGTTGGAGTTGTCTGCGCACGGTGAGTTGACGTCGAAGGAAGTCGATGTCGCCGACCTGGACTCCGGCCGCCTCGCCGAGGCGGAGGCCGGCGAAGGCGCACAACGCGACCTAGGCGCGGAAGCCCGGGTCGGTGCCGTCGAACGGCGGGGACTTTCGGTCGGCAAGCCCGCAGAACGTCCGGTGCTGGAGGCAGACCTCGAGGACATGCGTGCCGATGCCGAGCAGCAAGACGAACCGGTAGCGCAGGATCTGCCGGAGTCAGAACGCATTCAGTCTGTCGGCGATCCGTTCGCGACTGGGACCGACGGTCGCGCTCCCGTCCGCAGCATGAGCGTGTTCGAGCATCCCGATCTGCTCGATGAGGCCCTGCGCACCGCGAAGCGGCGTCTCATGATCGTGGCTCCCTGGGTCAAGAACGCGGTCGTCACGACCGACTTCATCTCTCGCATCGAGCAACGCCTACGCGCCAAGGTCGATGTGACGATCGCCCACGGGTACGGCGAGGACGACCGTGGTTCAGATGATGGCGCCCTGCGGCGCCTGGAGAACCTCGCCAAGCGCTACGAGCACTTCACCTTCATCCGGCTGCGCAACACGCACACGAAGATCCTGATCTTCGACGACGTGTGGGTCAGCACCAGTTTCAACTGGCTTTCGTTCCGAGGCGACGCGGACAGGACGTACCGCATGGAGGAGGGAACGATGGTGAGTATCCCGTCACGTGTTCAGAAGCAATACGAGCACTATCAGGCGATGCTTGACGAAACAGCGGCTCTGACCCAGCGAGCGTTCGTGCAGGCTCACGCGTCAAAGTCGTCGTGGGTGGTGACGCGTGCGAGTTCGATCTGACCCGTCGTCAGCACCCAGTAATGGATGCGTCGAGCCGATGGTGTATTCACCTGCAGGTTCGCTCGCCAGGCCACTGCTCCGTCCTCACGAATCCTGACGGGATCTTCTCCGCCGGAACCCGTGCGGAGGCGGTGGATCTCGCGGCTGGGAAGCTGCTGCGCCAACCCGGTGACGATCTCGAAGACCACGTCGGCGATCTTGTCCGGCTTGATGCCCTCGAGCTTGTCGAGCGAATCAAGAAACCGGGGACCGACAAGGTAGTTAGGCAGCGGTCGCTCACGCTGCTCGGCCGGCAGGGTGCGCGTCGCCCACTGGGTGAGCACGCGATGACGGAAGCCCTGTTCTCCGTCGAGGAACTGAGGACCCGCGCCGTCGACACCGCTCGCCTTTGCGCTTCCAGCCGCCTTGCGCAGCCGAGATCGGGTGGCCTTCAGCTCGTGCTCTGCCTTGTTTGCACGGCGATCGGCCTGGTCGAGGAGGTACCGGAGTTGCTCGCGCTCATCAATGGTGGCCGCGAGCTGCGTCCGTCCCGTCTGCACCTCTCGCTCGAGTCGGGCGATCTCGGCTGCGAGTCCGTCGATCTTCAGCAGAAGCGCCTTGGTCGACTCCCCAGCGTGCGGGCCGGGCGGGGGAGGGGTCCCAGGGGTGGGGCCGCAGTTTGCCGCGATCGAGCATGGCCGGGTTGGGGCGTACGACGGGAGGAGCGCTGAGAGCGACCGACGCGACTTCGACGTCGACCTGATCAGACAGACTCGTCGGGTGTGGGAGAGAGGGCAACGAAACGAGGGGGCGCGGCTCCTCGACAACGGGCTCGTCCGACTCCTCAACGAGCCACGGCGGACCGCCGACCAGAAGCGACGGCGCGTCGGCGATTGATACATCATCGTCGACCTCGCTGAGTCGGAGGTTCCAATGCGGCGCGGAAGTCACCACGCGTGCTGGAACGACCTCACCGACGGTCATGAGGGTTCAGGGCTCGGCCCGGCCGGCGGGCACCGTCACGACGACAACGGGCCGGGGGCGGGAACCGTTGAGCACGTCAGCGAGCGCGCTGGCCCTGTCGGTTCGTTTGGGCGATGAATGTGCCGCGTCATTCCGCTCAACGGACCGATGCGCTCGTCACTGTCTGCGTCAACACCAAGAATCACTCCACAGTGAGCGAGTGCAGGTGCGCGGGCTCCCAATCCTCTGAGAGGTCAAGTGAATTCGACCAACGTGCCGCCGCCTTCGCCAACAGGTCAGGCACTGCTTGAGGCCGTCCAGATCAGCAAGGCGTACGGCGCAGTTCGCGCACTCGAAGGTGTGTCGCTGACGATCCGGCGCGGCGAGATCGTGGCGCTCGCCGGTGAGAACGGATCCGGCAAGTCCACCCTGGCCAAGGTCATTGTCGGGGCACTATCGGCGGATGCGGGCGAGGTTCGTATCGATGGGGCGCCCGTGCGTTTGGAGAGTCCTCGGGACGGGCTGCGGCATGGGGTTGCGTTGGTGTCGCAGGAACCTACGTTGGTGCCGGACATGAGTGTCGCGGAGAATATTTCTCTTGCGAAGGTTGGGCGTACTTACGGTCTGGTTGGTCGTCGTCAACTTGAGACGGATGTGCAGCCTTTGCTGACGATGGTGGGGGTTTCGTGCTCTCCGTCGACTGTGGTTGCGTCGTTGAGCGCGGTTGATCGTGAACTGGTGGAGATCGCGAAGGCGCTGGCTACTACGCCGGACTTGCTCATCCTTGATGAGGCGACGACGAGGATGATCGACCCGGAACGACTGTTCTGTGTGTTGGAGAAGCTTGCTGCTGATGGTCTTGCTGTCTTGTTCGTGACTCATAAGTTGCGGGAGATCCGGCGGCTGGCTGAGCGTGTGGTGGTGTTGCGTGATGGTCGCGTGTCGGGCGAGTTGGGCCGAGACGAGTTGACGACCGATAGCGTGATTACCGAGTTGATGGTGGGTCGTGAACTTGACGACCTTTTCCAGCGTGTCCCGTCGGTGGTCGGCGAGCCGGTGTTGTCGGTTGAGGAACTGGTGCTTCGCGAGTCCGCGCGACCGATTTCGTTTCAGGTGCGAGCTGGAGAAGTGGTTGGGATTGCCGGATTGGGCGGTGCTGGTCGTAGTTCGTTGTTGGCGAGTATCGCGGGGTCTTGGCGTGAGGGTGGGGAGATTAGCGTCAATGGGACGTCGATTCCTGCGAATAGGCCGCATGCGGCTGTCCAGGCGGGAGTCAGTATGGTTCCTGAAGATCGTCATGCTCAGGGGCTCGTGCTGTCTGGTTCGATCTGTTTGAATGTCTCGCTGAGTTCTCACCGTGTACTGCACCGGACGAGGGCGGCGGAGGAACGGCGGCGTGCGGCTGATGCTGTGCGAAATATGCGGATCAAATGTAGTTCTATCCACGCGCCTGTTACCTCGTTGTCGGGCGGGAATCAGCAGAAGGTTGTTATAGGGCGGGCGTTGGCGTCCGATCCGATGGTTTTGTTGCTGGATGAGCCTACGCGCGGCGTCGATATCGGCGCTAAGCAGGAGATCTACCATCTCATCAGCGAGGTCACACAGGCGAGCAAAGCGGTGGTGCTGGCGACGTCAGACATGCTTGAGCTGTTGGGTTTATGTGATCGTATTCTTGTACTTTTCGAAAAGGAACTCGTCGGCGAGATCTCGGGTGAATCGGCCACCGAACAGGAGATCGTAATGTATAGCACGCGGGGAGCGCTCGATGTCTAGCGAGTCTGAAACTCAGGAACGGCTTGTCGGCGACGGTGCGCATGCCGGCGATTCTGGACCACGTTTTGGTGCGGTGGGCGCCAGTGGTCGTGCGGTATGGCTGCAGGGGGCATCTGGCCGCACGGCTGCTGCTGTGAAGCAATATACCGGTGTCGGCAGTGTGTTAATCGCGCTGATAATCACGTTGAGTATTATCTCGCCTCAGTTTAGAACGAGCGCGAATCTTATCAATGTTCTGGATGCTTCCGCGGTGTTGCTCGTTGCTTCTGTTGGCCTGACGTTCGTGATGCTCGTCGGGGGGTTCGACCTCTCGCTCGGCTCTACGATGGCTTTGGCTTCTGTTGGTATCTGGGAGCTTCTGAGGTTTGGTTTTCCTGCTTGGGCGACCGTTGTCCTCGTGCTTCTTGGATCTTTTGTTCTCGGTGCGGCCGTTAATGGTTTCCTCGTCGCTAAGGTGAGGATATCGTTCCTGGTAGTGACGTTGGGTACGATGTCGGTTTATCAGGGGCTTGCGTATCTAAGTACGGATGGCCAGTCGATCCCGCTGTACCAGTACACGTGGCTTACCGAGCTAGGCTCGGGGACATTTCTGTCCGTCCCCTATATCGTGCTAATAGCGTTTGGTGTGCTCTTGCTGGGTATATTTGTCCTCCGTTACGTAGGTTACGGCCGAGTGATTTATGCGATTGGGGGCAACCCTGCTGCTGCACGGATGGCAGGAATTAATATCACAGCTATCCGGATCTCCGTGTGGGGAGTGGCGGCATTGTGTGCCGGACTAGCCGCGTTGATCAACACAAGCCGCCTGCAGGCCGCGACCCCTGATTCAGGGATCAGCATCGTATTGCTTGCCGGGTCCGCGGTGTTGGTCGGTGGAACGTCCTTTCGGGGCGGGAAGGGCACGCTCCTAGGAACACTATTTGGTGTCCTGTTTATGGCTGTAGTGCAGAACGGAATTGTCTTGGTGGGGATAGCGTCGGCCTGGCAGGACATCATTATCGGTGTTGTTCTCATCTTGGCGGTACTCATCGATCGGCTTCGCAATGGCACCGGCGAGAACGTCGACGACTGAGAAGTCGACCTCGAAACTGATGTGAATATTGTTCTGATATCGGCGTTGGTGCCGTTATCTTCCGCTGCACGTCGGTGTTTCGAGTGAAACCGCTGGCGGCTAACGAGAGGCAGATCCTCACTCATGACGACCTTGAATACGGCTGCCGTTCCGCTGCAGCATCCTGATCGACTGTTCATCGACGGCAAATGGGTGGCCCCGTCGTCGACGGCGACCATCGATGTCATCGATTCCGGTACCGAAGAGCTCTATTTCCAGGTCGCGGAGGCGCAGGCCGCGGACATGGACCACGCTGTCAGTGCTGCCCGAGCGGCGTTCGACGAAGGTCCGTGGCCACGTCTGACGCACGAGGAGCGTGCCGGCTACCTGCGGGCGATGGCCGGCCAGTTGCGTGCGCGGATCCCCGATATCGCTGAGGTTTGGCCACGTCAGGCTGGTGTCCTTCAGGGGCTGGCGTTCAACATGTCCGAGGGAGACGCACACACGCTTGAGTATTACGCGGGCTTGGCGGCGACCTACCCGTTCGAGGAGCGCTACGAGTCGGCGGCCAATGGTGCCTTCGGTCTACGCGTCAGCGAGCCCGTTGGTGTGGTCGGTGCCATCATCCCTTGGAACTCACCGCTTGCGTTGTTGGTCGTCAAGGTCGCACCAGCTTTGCTCGCTGGATGCACGGTCGTGGTCAAGGCGTCGCCCGAGGCTCCGGGAGAGGCATACGTCTTCGCCGAGATCGCCGAGGCCGTCGGCCTCCCGCCGGGTGTTATCAACGTGGTGACCGCTGACCGTGACGTCTCGGAGCTGTTGGTCCGCGACCCCCGTGTCGACAAGATCGCTTTCACCGGCTCCACGGCGGCGGGACGGCGGATCGCCTCGATCCTCGGCGAGCGAATCGGGCGCTACACCCTCGAGCTCGGCGGCAAGTCTGCAGCCGTCGTGCTCGACGACGCCGACATCGCACAGACCGCTGCGGTTCTGGCCGGCCAGCAGTGTCTGGCCAGCGGCCAGGTGTGCGCCTCGCTGACGAGGGTCATCGTCTCTGGTGACCGCTACGACGAACTCGTCGATGCCTTGGCCGCGAACTTCGCTGGGGTCCGGGTGGGGTCGCCGTTCGATCCGGAGACGCAAATGGGCCCCCTGGCCATGAGCCGGCAGCGGGATCGCGTCGAGGGATTCATCGACAGGGGAGTCGCCGCCGGAGCGCGGCTGATCACCGGTGGCAAGCGGCCGGCGCACCTCACACGCGGGTACTACATCGAACCCACCCTGTTCGCTGACGTCGACAACTCCTCCGAGCTGGCGCAACAGGAGATCTTCGGGCCTGTCCTGAGCGTGATCCGCGCCGCCGACGACCGCGAGGCCGTGCGGTTCGCGAACGACACTATCTACGGCTTGGCCGGCGCGGTATTCACCGCCGACACGAACCGAGCCCGCACCGTTGCGGGTCAGATCAGAGCCGGGACTATCTCGCACAACTCGTTCAACTTCGATGTCCAGATTGGCGTCGGCGGGTTCAAGCAGTCCGGTGTAGGCCGCGAAGGCGGACTGGCTGGACTGCTTCCGTATCTCGAGACGAAAGCCGTGTTGCTCGCAGACGCTCCGGACGCTTAGGTGGTGGAGGAGCCGGTCCATGGCTGAGTTTGGCTATTTCGTGTCCGATGCCGCGGCTCTCCGCGTCAGACTGCTGGTCAACCACTTCGGTTGATCGGGCCTGACTCGTGCCACTTGATCGTCGATTCGTGATCGTGAACCGCCCCGGCAAGTCCGGAGACCTTCTAATTTGAGACTCCAGCGATTGCTGGGGTCTGGTGGTGAGCGTAGTGATCGGCCTCGGCTTCGACTGGCGTGAGGTCGTCGCAGTACTCGAACGGTCGCCGGTGGTTGAACCAGTCGACCCACTTGGCCGTGGCGATCTCGAGGTCGTCGAGGCCCTTCCACGGCCGCCGCGGCTTGATCAGTTCGGGCTTGTAGAGCCCGATCACCGACTCGGCCAGCGCGTTGTCATACGACGAACCGGATCAGACCGGTCAGGTCCTGGCTACCACGGCCCTCACGGCCGCGGGTCCAGATGGCTTGCTCGACCGCGTCGACGACGAACTGGCTGGTCATCGTCGTGGCCACCGACCAGCCCAGGATCCGCCGGGCGTAGGCATCGATGACGAACGCCCGGGCAGACGCTGATGGCGGACAAGACTGCTAACGGCCGCGACTTCGAAACCACCCTGGCCGCCACCGGCATCGACCTGCTGCGCCGAGCCCGAAGGGGCGAGACTGAACGACCCGCCGCTCGCTTCTTCAAACCACTGCGGCAGATCATCGAATGGGCAATGCACTGTTCCGTCTACCGAACCACTGCTGTTGCCGGGTCTGTGACTGTCTGAATATCGTCCGCGGGCAACACGCCGGATTGATCGTGCAGATAATCCCGATTGGTGGTCAAAATGTTTCTGATGGAGGCAGGGCCGCGATTGTCGCGGTCGTCGCGCGCTCGGCGGTGCGGGCGCGGCATGTGGGCAGTTTCGTTGGCGGCGCTGATGCTGGTGGTGGCGGCGTGCTCAAGTTCCACGAACACGGGTAGCGGGGACCAGTCGAGTTCGGTTCCTCCCGCGAAGCAGTTGAGTGCGGCGGAGTATATGGCGACACCTGCCGGGTGCTCGGGAGCCAAGGGCGCTACCTTCGGATATTTGGCACCTTTTGGGAACACCACCTTCGTGCAGTTTACTCAGATTATTGAGTCCAATCTTGAGAGTGCCGGGGCCACGGTCAAGACCGAGAACGCCAATCTGGATCCGGGTGCGCAGATGTCGCAGGGGCAGTCGCTGCTTCTGTTCAACCCCAAGGCACTGATCATCAATCCGCTGAGTGACCAGGCACTCGTTCCCTTCTACCAGGCGGCCGAGGCGAAGGGCGTCAAGCTCGTCGGGCAGGAACCGTCGGCCGAATATCTTGGTCCCTACGCTTCGAGCTTGCGTACCGACGTGGACTGGAATGTGCAGGCGGCGGTCAAGTTGCTGGCCGAAAAGGTCGGCAAGGGCGGCAAGGTGGCCGCGCTGGTTCCCCCGGACGTCGCTGCGGTCATGACTGAGGCTCGGCTGGCTTTCGAGAAGTACGCGAAGCAGTACGGGCTCGACGTTGTTGCCGAGACGGTGGTGCCCAAACTGGATTCGCCGACTGCTCGCAATATCGTGGATACCTGGAAGCAGAAGTACGGTAGCAGCCTCGCCGGAATCTGGAGCATCTCCGATGAGCCCGCGGCCGGCGCCGCGTCCGCGGTTGACGGGAGTTTCCACCCCGCGATTGTCACGCAGGGCCAGGCGCAGTCTACCTGGCAACTGGTCGAGAGCGGGAAGCTCTACGGTGTCGTCGACGGTGGGAACGCTCGCACCGGGAATGCATTGGCGTATGCAGCCCTGAAGGCCGCGTGCAACCAGCCATTGCCCTCGACGCTCTGGCTCCGAGGAGAGGTCGTGACCAAGGCCAACGCGGGGACGTATACGGATCCGGTGGTGGCGGCGAAGCAGACCGACTTCCGCAACCTCGCGCTGGAAGACATCGACGGCAAGATCTACATCAAGTAGCTCGTTGCGTAAGGCCGAAGTCGAGCGCGAGCGGTTCCCCGCTCGCGCTCGACGGCAGGCAGTGGAATGACCGATTACCAGATTCATGCACCCAGCAGAGGAGAGACTATGAAGACGCAGGCAGCCGTGATGCGGCAATCGCCGGGGCTGTGGGAGACTGTTGAAGTCGATCTGGACGAGCCGCGCCAGGACGAGGTCCTGGTCAAGGTGGTCGCGTCGGGCCTGTGTCACTCCGATGCTCATCTCATGGTCGGCGACATGCTGTCGGGTACCTACCCCATCTGCGGTGGCCACGAAGGTGCCGGGGTCATCGAACAGGTCGGGCCGAACACGTCGGGATTCCAGGTCGGCGACCACGTGGTTTTCTCCTTCATCCCAGGTTGCGGGCGTTGCCGTTGGTGTGCTGCGGGCATGCAGAATCTCTGCGATTACGGTTCCAGGATCCTTGAGGGCGATCGCATCACCGAGCACGGCTCGTTCCGCATGCAGCTCGATGGGAAACCGGTCGCCCAGATGGGTGGCATATCGACGTTTTCCCAGTACACCACGGCCAGCACTCTGTCTACCGTCAAGGTGCCCAAGGAAATCCCGCTCGACAAGGCATGCCTCGTCGGTTGCGGTGTGGCTACCGGCTGGGGCTCTGCCGTCGTTGCCGGCCCAGTCCGACCAGGTGACACGGTCATCGTGATGGGCATCGGCGGAGTCGGTATCAACGCGGTACAGGGCGCGGCTCATGCTGGGGCCAGTCACGTCATCGCCGTCGACCCCGTCGAGTTCAAGCGCGACAAGGCCAAGGAATTCGGTGCAACCGAGTCCTATGCCTCGATGGAGGAGGCGACCGAGGTCGCACGCAGCTACACGAACGGCCAAGGCGCCGACATCGCGATCGTGACCGTGGGCGTCACGACCGGAGAGCACGTCGCTCAAGCACACACCGCGATCCGCAAGGCGGGAACGGTCGTCGTGACCGGCGGAGGCCCAACGGTCGGAATACCGATCCCAGTCGTCGAACTCGCAATGATGCAAAAGCGGCTTCAGGGCGCGCTCTACGGCATGTTGTCCCCGAGCGCCGACATCCTCAAACTATTGAGGCTCTACCAGGAAGGTTCACTCAAGCTCGACGAGCTGGTGACCCGCACCTACACGCTGGATCAAGTCAACGAAGGCTTCGCCGACATGCTCGCCGGCCGCAACCTACGCGGCGTCATCGTCTTCGACTAGCCCTCAAACATGGGAGTTCGGACACCCAGCATCTGCGGCGGGTACTCGGCGCCTTCCCATAGGGGTTGGCTGCGATTGCTGCTCTGGTTGGCGGCAGGCTGGTCGGTCTCGCCGCGAAGACGTTCACTTCGGTTTCCCTCGACCCGACTGCGCGGTCGGCCGTCTTGGGCGTCGACAGGCCGTGGCCGGCAAGCAGCTGCCGTGCGGCGTGCTCGGCGTTGATGGTGTCGTTCTTCCCTGCAAGACGTCGGCGCGCAGTTCGGTGTCTTCGTCCTCGAGGAACGGCTGTGCCCAGACGGGGGCGGTGGCGTCGGTCCATCCGCGGGCCTCGGTGCGAACGGCCTCGATCTGTTCGGCCACCAGCTGTCCGTAGGCGGCGGTGAAGGGACCCCAGTCGTGGTTCTCGCTCAGGTCCGGGGATCCCTGGAAGCCAGCGGAGCGGGCTCTGAATCGCTGCGGGTCGGTCGGGGTCGCGCGCGAGCGTCGTTGCGAACTCGTCTGCGCGGCTGGTGAGGAGGTCGTCGATGCGTGCGTCGACGACGGCGGCCGGGTCCCGGGCATCGGCCAGCGAGCCGACCTGGACGGCGGCGCTGAGTACCTTCAACGGGCTGTGTTCCTCGAGCGCGATGAGTGCGAGGTGGGAGCGCAGCGTGGGCCACGCGGGTGCTTCGGTCAGTCCGGCCAGGAGCTGCTCGGCGTGGGTGTCGATCCTTCGATCAGAGGGAGCCGGGGGACTTGCTCTTCAGGAACCGGCCTGACTCGGCTCCGAGATCCAAACGCTTGGATCTCGCCGCAACAGCGTCGCCCGGAGCGGGGGCTCGCGGGTCATGAGAACGCGGCTATCCTCTTACTGGGCCCCCGCGGAAGCGGACCACTACGCCCCATGAGCGAGGGGCGTAAGTTGTCCGAGGTCCAGGGGCCTGCGGCCGTGGCATGTCGATCTAGAGGCCTGACTGGTCCGGGGTCGCAAACAGCGGTCAAAAGCCCCGGTGCCGGATGCTGTGAGACGTCGACACTGTGCACGTACTGTGCACAGCACGATCATCAAGCGCCGTCACGTCTCGTCACCCGCCAGAACGTTTCCGCAGGTCAAACCCATGTTGGCGTCACTCGATGACTTTCGACGTCAAGCGTGACCGGGTTCCCCTGGTACTACTGATCTGGCGCGTTTGCATCAGCAATGCGGCGTCTGCTTCGCGGGGCGCACGGTGGTGCGCGAAGATTCCACGGGAACCGTGGATTGGTGCCATGAGCCCGAGCGTCAGTCAGACTTTCCCAGCACGTCACCGTCACGGGCCCCCGGATCGGGGCATCTGCGGCGGCTAGCTCGCGGACGAGCGGCGACATCGTTTCCCCCGGGGGAGGGGGTGACCTGCGAGAGGTACGCGGCCGCCCGGCGCAGGACCTCGTTCTCCTGCTCGGGCAACTTGATCCGTGCAGAAGTCCCGACCCCTGAACCTGCGTTGCGGACGCAAGTGCGGCGCCGACAAGGTCGGCGCGGGCTCGGTGTGATGCGCTGTCTGGCCGCCTCCACATCGTGCCTGCTCTTTCGGCGCGGACAGATGCCTATCGCGGTTCGTTCAGCAAAACAGGTCTGTTGTTGCGCGCCTCAAACT